>JAUVVA010000050.1 GCA_030604905.1 Verrucomicrobiota bacterium
GCCGGCACCAAATACCGCGGCCAGTTCGAGGAGCGCATCAAGGCCGTGATGGACGAGATCAAGCGCGCCAAGAACATCATCCTCTTCATCGACGAGCTCCACACCATCGTCGGCGCCGGCGCCGCCGAGGGCGCCATGGACGCCTCCAACATCTTCAAGCCCGCCCTCTCCCGCGGCGAGCTCCAGTGCATCGGCGCCACCACCCTCAACGAATACCGCAAGTATATCGAGAAGGACTCCGCCCTCGACCGCCGCTTCCAGTCCGTGAAGGTCGAGCCGCCCTCCATCGAGGACACCATCGTCATCCTCAAGGGCCTCCGCGGCAAGTATGAGGACCACCACAAGGCGATCTTCACCGACGGCGCCCTCGAGGCCGCCGCCAAGCTCTCCGACCGCTACATCACCGCCCGCTTCCTCCCCGACAAGGCCATCGACGTGATGGACGAGGCCGGCTCGCGCGCCCGCATCGGCTCGCTCAGCCGCCCGCCCGAGCTCGAGACCATGGCCAAGGAGATCGAGGGCGTCTGCGCCCAGAAGGAGGAGGCCATCGCCAAACAACACTTCGAGGAGGCCGCCAAACACCGCGACCACGAGAAGACCCTGCGCGCCAAGCTCGAGCAGACCACCGAGGAGTGGAAGAAGAGCCGCGAGGAGAAACGCGTCACCATCGACGACGAGATGATGATGAAGGTCGTGGCCGACTGGACCGGCATCCCGCTCTCCCGGATGGAGAAAAAGGAGTCCGAAAAGCTCCTCGGCCTCGAAAAGGAGATCCAGAAGATCGTCATCGGCCAGGACGCCGCCTCGACCGCGATCGCCCGCGCCCTGCGCCGCTCGCGCGCCGACCTCAAGGATCCGCGCCGCCCCATCGGCAGCTTCCTCTTCGTCGGCCCCACCGGCGTCGGCAAGACCGAGACTGCCAAGCAGGTCGCCGCCCAGATGTTCGGCAAGCAGGACGCGTTGATCCAGATCGACATGTCCGAATACATGGAGAAGTTCGCCGTCTCGCGCCTCATCGGCTCGCCTCCCGGCTACGTCGGCTACGAGGAGGGCGGCCAACTCACCGAGGCCGTGCGTCGCAAGCCCTACTCGGTCGTGCTCTTCGACGAGATCGAGAAGGCCCACCCCGACGTGCTCCAGCTCCTCCTCCAGATCCTGGAGGACGGCCGCCTCACCGACTCGCTCGGGCGCCAGATCGACTTCCGCAACACGATCATCATCATGACGTCCAACGTCGGCGCCCAGCTCCTGATGCGCCAGACCTCGATGGGCTTTGCCGCCGCCAACGCCGGCGCCTTTGGCGACCACGAGAAGATGCGCGAGAAGGTGCTCGAGGAGGCCAAGAAGGTCTTCAAGCCCGAGTTCCTCAACCGTATCAGCGACATCGTGTTCTTCCGCCCCCTGGCCAAGACCGACCTCGTGCGGATCGTCGACATCGAGCTGGAGAAGTTCACCAAGCGCCTCACCGAGCGGAAGATCGAGCTCAGCTTCGCCCCTGAGGCGAAGGAGCTGCTGATCGAGAAAGGCTACGACGAGAAGATGGGCGCGCGTCCCCTGCGCCGCGCGGTCGAGCACTACCTCGAGGATCCCTTCGCGGAGGCCCTGCTCAAGGGCGACATCCAGGACGGGCAGCACCTCAAGGTCGTGCGCAAGGGCGAGCTCCTGGAGTTCACCCTCCAGGACCCCAGCGCCTCGTCGCCCAGCGCCGACACCGGCGTGACCTCCTGAGCCTCGTCGGCGGGGGAATAAGCGTCTGTCCGGGGCCCGAAAGGGCTCCGGATAAGGCTTCCTGTTGAGCGCACACCGCGTCCGCGCCGGTTGGCTTGGGTGTCGCGCCCCTGGGTTGGGAACCCGGGCTGATCCGGCCCGGACGCCCGGCGGCCGGCGAGGGCGCTGGCTGGCGCTTGGCGAATCAAAACGCTTCGTCGCGCCGCTTCGCGGGCGGGTCAGCACAGGTTCACCGGATCGACGTCGAGCACCTGGATCATGTCCTCGGGCCACTCGAAGGCGGCGCGCAGGCGCGCGACCTCGGCGACGATCTTCGTCACCGGCGCATTGCAGAAATACCAGAGCTGCCAGCGATACTCGTCCTGGATCTTCTCGATCGGCGCGGCCGCCGGGCCCATGAGCGTCACCTTTTCGCCGAGCGCCTCCTCCACCCGTTTTTTCCACGCCTCGGCGAAGAAGCGCAGCTTCTCCGGGTTGGGTCCGCGAAAAAGGTGGTGCAGGAGGTGCCGCGCCGGCGGGTAGCCGAAGTCCTTGCGCACCTTGAGCTCGGTCTGGGCGAAGCCGACGTAGTCGGCATGACGCGAAAACTGGATCGCGCCCGCCTCGGGGGTGAAGGTCTGCACCACCACCTCGCCCGCCCGGTCGCCGCGACCCGCCCGGCCGGCCACCTGCACGAGGAGCTGGAAGGTGCGCTCATTGGCGCGAAAATCGGGCACGTGCATCGAGAGGTCGGCGTCGACCAGGCCCACTAGGGTCACGTTGGGGAAATCGAGCCCCTTGGCGATCATCTGCGTGCCGACGAGGATGTCGATGCGCCCGGCGCGAAAGGCGGCCAGCACCTCGCGGAAGCGGTTCTTCTTTTGCATCGTGTCGGTATCGATTCTTTCGATACGCGCCTTCGGCAGCACGCGGCGCACGGCCTCCTCCACGCGCTGGGTGCCGGTGCCGCGCCAGCGGATCTCGGGCGAGGCGCAGCTGGGGCAGCGCGCGGGCGCGCCGCGCTGGTGCCCGCAGAGGTGGCAGCGCAGGGTCTCGTCGGTGCGGTGGTAGGTCATGCTAACGCTGCAATGCGGGCACTCCTCCACGTGGCCGCATTTGCGGCACTGCATGGCGGAGGAGTAGCCGCGGCGGTTGATGAAGAGGATGATCTGCTCCTTCTTCGCGAGGCGACCGTGCATGGCGTCGAGCAGCTTGCGCGAGAGCGTGGCCGGGCCGCGCTGGCGCATGGCCTCGACGCGCATGTCGACCACGTCGATGAAGGGCAGCTTCCGATCGTCGATGCGCTGGGTGAGGGTGAGCAGGCCGTATTTGCCCGCGCCGGCGTTGGCCCAGGTCTCGAGCGAGGGGGTGGCGGAGCCGAGCAGGCAGAGGGCGCCGCAGAGCTTGGCGCGGTAGATCGCGGTGTCGCGCCCGTGGTAGCGCGGGGTCTCGTGCTGGTTGTAGGCGGGCTCGTGCTCCTCGTCGACGACGATGAGCCGGAGGTTTTGCACCGGGGCGAAGACGGCCGAGCGGGCGCCGACCACGACGCGGGCCTCGCCGGTGGCGAGGGCCAGCCAGCCGTCGAGCCGTTCGCCCTCGCTGAGCATGCTGTGCCAGACGACGGCGCGGTGCCCGGGCGCGATGGCCTCGAGGCGGGAGCGGAGGCGCGCCACGGTCTGCGGGGTGAGGGCCACCTCGGGCACGAGAAAGGCCACGCCGCCGCCGGCGGCGAGCGCCTCCTGGATGGCGCGCAGGTAGACCTCGGTCTTGCCCGAGCCGGTGACGCCGAAGAGCAGTTGCACGCCAAAGCCCGGCTCCCGGAGGGCGGCGGCGAGGGCGTCGACCGCGGCCTGTTGTTCGCCGTTGAGGATGTGGGGCTGGGCGGCCACGTGCTCGCCCGCGGCGTGGTCGTCGGCGTAGGCCACGCGCTCCACCCGGCGCGAGTCCTCGCGCAGGAAGCCGCGGGTCACGAGGCCCTTGATCGCGGCGGCCGAGACCCCGAGCCGTTCGAGGGCGAGGGATTTGAGCACGGGGCGCGGCTGGGCGCGGAGAAAGGCGTAGGCCTTGGCCTGGGCGGGGGCGCGGCGGGTGAGCTCGGCCATCTCCTCGGGCGTGAGCTGGCGGGCGACGACGAGCAGTTTTTCCTGTTTGAGCGAGGCGGCCTTGCGCACGGCGGCGGGCAGCATGGTCTCGATGATGCCGTCGAGCGGCGCGGCGTAGTAGGCGCTCATCCAGCGGGCGAGCCGGAGCAGGTCGGGCGGCAGGGCGGGGAAGGGGTAGACGAGCCCGGCGAGGGGTTTGCAGCGATCCACCGGGAATCCGACCGGCGCGGAGAACTCGGCGACAATCCCCAGGTGGAAGCGGTTGACGATCGGGATGCGCACGAGGGACCCGACCTGCACCTGCGCGCGCAGGCTCTCCGGCACGGTGTAGTGCAGGAGCTTGTCAAAGCCCGCGAGTGGATGGACGCCGACAGTCATCGTCGAAGCGGGCAGTTGAAGTCACAGTCGCGCCGCGCGCACCAATCAAATCACGCGGGGCCGCCCGCTCGCGCCTTGCGAATCAGCCCCGGCTCTCGCAGGTGATGGCGAGGACCGCGAGGGTGGCGCGCGAGTCGGGCTCGAGCGAGCGGATGCGGATGCTCTTGAGCGGCAGCTCCGGGTGCGGGTTCACCCAGCGGCAGGTGTAGAGGTAGCGTTCGTAGAGGAGCGGGTCGCCGTTTTTCGTGATGAGGAAGGGCAGGGCGCGCGAGTTGGCGAAGCGCGGGTTGCTGGGGTGCCAGTCCTGCACGGTCGATTCCTCGAGCCATTGCTCCGCGTCGGCCTCCTTGTCGGGGCCGCGGGCGAAGGGTATGACCGGCAGATGCGCTTCCCGGCCGTCCTCGAAGCAGAACTCGTAGCGGGCGAAGGCCTCGTGGCGGACGATCCAGCCGGCGGCGTGGAGCAGAAAGACCGACCGCACCCGGCCGCCCACCGCCACTTCGACGAGCTCGGGCAGGTCCTGGTCGCCGCTGCGGTGCACTTTGCGCGAGCGCAGCACGATGGCCGAGTTGCGGCGCTCGGGGCCGAGGGCGACGACAAAGGGCACGCCGTGGATCGTGTGCGCGCCGGGTTTGAAGTGGCGCAGCGGTTGATCGCCGAGCCAGGCCGAGCGAGGCGTGAAGCCGCGGTTGACGAGCGGGGTGAGGTCGAGCGTGCGGAAGCCGCCCGGCCCGGGCAGGTCGGGGTGGCTGCGCCGGTTGATCGCGTCGGCCTGCCCGCGCCGGCTCGTCTCGTCGTCCGACCAACGCGCGGCCTGCGCCGGGCCGCTCAGTCCGCTCGCCTTGCGCGGCGGGGCGGTCGATCCGCGCACGGTGAGCAGCGGCTCGCACTCGATGGCCTGGCGCAGGCGCAGGCGGGGATTGTTTTGGCGGCGCCTCAACTCCTGGCAGAGCAGGAAGGCGCCCAGCGCGCTCATTGAGGCCTGGTCGATGTCCACGGTCGTGAGCGGCGGATCGCACTGGAGCGTGACGCGGTTGTCGCCGACCGCGATGAAGGACAAGTCCTCGGGGATGCGGACGCCGGATTCGATGGCGAGGTCCATCAGCTTCTTCGCCAGCGCGGGGTCGGAGCAGATGAGGGCGCTGGGGTGCGTGGCGGATTCGAGCCAGCGTTGCCAAAACGCGTCCATGTCGCGGTCGGTCTCGACCACCGAGATCTCGTCGGCGCGGTGCTCGACCGGCTTGCCCAGGCAGGCGGCATGGTAGGCGGCCGAGAAGTCCTCGACCAGGTTGTCGAAGAGGCTTTTCGTCTCGCGGATCACGAGCGAGATCTCGCGGTGGCCGAGGGCGACGAGGTGATCGACCGCGCTTTGCACGTTCCAGACGCGGTTGCCGGTGACGTAGCTGTGGCCGGGCCAGCGGTCGCCGCAGAGCACGACGGCCACGCCCTCCTGCTCGTATTTTTCGAGCAGGTCCAGATGACGGGGGAACCACATCAGGAGGCCGGTGGAGGAGGAGGGTTTCACCTCCTCGATGAGGGGCTTGCGCAGGCCGGCGGTCTCGGCGGCGAAGTGCACGATGCCGGTGCCGCCCATCCGCTCGACGACCGCGCGCGCGGGTTCGAGGTGTTTCTCGTCGGAGCTGAAGATGTGGACGGTGAAGGACTCGACCGTCTGCTCGACCCCGGCGTAGAGCTTGCGTCCCTCGCGCCGCAGCGCGCCGGCGCCGAGCAGGCGCTCGATGGCGGCGTTCATTTGCGCGCGGCTGACCTTGAACTGCTCCGCGAGTTGCCGCGCCGAGGGCATCCGCGCGCCGGGTTTGGCGGCGCGGATGCGGGCGGAGACGGATTCTATCAGATCTTGGTCGGGCATCGGTGGGGCGAGGCGATTTCCCTAGACTTCACGTGCGCTTGCACGTGGCAACGCCCCTGTGTCCGCGGGCCCGGGGCCGCCCGGCGGACGAGGGGCGGGGTTTCATTCCAGCTCGAGTAGCGCCACGCCGGGGCACTCCAGGGTGAAGACGGCGAAGCGGGCGCCGTCGGGCGCGGTCTCGATCCGGAGGGCCTCCGCGGGCGCGGCGCGGAGCTGGTTTTGCTCGCGCAGGGCGGCGAGCTGCGCGGGTGTGGGATAGGCGGGGGCGCCGAGGGCGCGCCAGGCGGCGAAGACGTTGTTCTCCTCCGCGCCGAGGCGGGTGAGGCGCGCCCGGCCGGCGTCGGCCCGGGCGGGCAGGGCGACGCGGACCTCGCGATGCTCGAGCGGGGCGTGGATCGTGGCGGGGTAGGCGTAGACGAGGACGGCCGCGCCGTTCGCGGTGGGCGTGACGATGGCGTTTTCCAGATCGTCGCCGCCTTCGCAGGGCAGGCGGCGCTCGCCGAGGCGCTGCAGGAGCTGGTGCGCGAGGTAGGAGGGCTTGCGCAGGCCGTGCAGGCTCACGAGGCCGTAGTTGCCTTGGAACTCGGAGGAGGAGACGCCGGCCTGGTTGTAGATGTCGGAGAGGCACCAGAAGGCGAAGGCGTCGGCGGTCTGCGAGACCTCGGCCATCGTCTTCACGATGAAGGCCGGCTCGATCATGGTCTCCTTGTCGGGATCGTGGGGGAACCAGGAGCGGCCCCACTCGTTCCAGTGGACCTCGCCTTTCCAGGCGCGACTCTCGAGCTCGGCGCGGACGCCGCGGATGACGCCGGTGGCGAAGTGCGGCGAGTCCTTGACCTTGTGACTGGCGGGGCCGTCGAAGGGGGAGAGGGGCGCGTCGCCGGAGTCGTTGTTGTAAACGTGGGTGACGAGGTAGTCGGGCGGGGTGCCGTCGCGCGTGGCGAAGTCGAGAAACTCGGGGATCCACTCGCCGCGCGCGGTGGAGGGGCCGCCGAAGCGCAGGGCGGGATCGACGGCTTTGACGGCGCGCCAGGTGGCGGACCAGAGCTGGAAAAAATCCTCCTTGGTGCCGCCGAAGAAGTTGCCCTTGAGGTTGGGCTCGTTCCAGCACTCGAAATACCAGGAGCGAACCTCGTCGCGGCCGTAGCGCTCGATGCAGTGGCGGATGCCGCCGGAGACGAAGGCCTGCCACTGGGAAAGGTCGCGCGGCATGCCGACGGGGTTTTTGTCGGGCCAGACGGTGGTCGTGTCGTCGCTCAGGCCGACGGGCGTGAAGCAGGTGGTGTAGATCGGTTTCAGGCCGAGCTCGAGCAGCCCCTCGATGGCGATGTCGATGAGCTGCCAGTTGGGTCGGCGTTGTTTCTCGGCGGCGGGTTTGCGCCAGTCGACCAGATCGTAGTCCCAGACGGCCATCTCGGGCGAATACATGGCGGCGGCGCGGACGTGGCGGATGCCGAGCTCGTCGCGGGCGAGGGCGAGCTGGCGGAGCACATCGGCGCGCGGGAGCCAGCGGAACTGGTCGATGTTGCAAAGGGGCGCCCAGGTGTGGGCGAAGGGCGCGGGGGCGGCCGCCCAGTCGGGGCGGAGGCGGAGGGATTTCATGCGGACGCGGCGGGGCGGAGGAGGGCGGAGGGAGGCGGGCGTTGTAGTGATTAAACCAATACAGGCTTGGTCTCGGGCGGCAGGGAGGCAAGGGCGCGCCGGCAGGCGTCGGCGGTCTCGCCGTCGGGGTCGGAGGTCCAGGCGGCGAGTTCGCGGATGGCCTCGGCGACGCCGAGCCGCTGGATGGCGCCGGGGATGATGCGGCGCACGCCGTAGAAGCCGGCGTCCTTCATCGCGGCGACGAGGTCGAGCGCGACGGCGGGGTCGCCGATGTCGGCGAGGGCGTGGACGAGGGCTTCCTTGAGGCGATACTTGGGCGCGTAGTCGGGCGCGTTGATGCGCTCGGGCGTCTCCTCGCGGAGCATGCGGCAGAGGCGCGGGACGGCGTGGGTGCAGCGCAGGGTGCCGAGGGCGCGGATGGCGAGCATGCGCACGAGCCAGTCCTCGTCCTGGAGGCGGGCGAGGAGCGGCTCCTCGACGAGGGCGAGAGGCTGGCGGGCGGCGAGCACGCAGGCGCGGCCGCGGTCGGCGGCGTCGCCGTCCCAGACGAGGGGGCGGGGAGCGGCGGGCGGGAGGACGCTGGCGATGAGTTCGCGGGCGGCGGCGCGGGGATCCTCGCCTTCAGGGGCGAGCGACGGGAGCGGCTCGGGCGCGGTGCGCAGGGTGTTGAGATCGATGCTGCGGTCGATGGCTCCGTAGCGCACGCGCACGCGGTCGGCGGAGAGGCGCTCGACGAGCGGGCCGGGGACGGAGACGGACCGGTGGAGCTTGACCGAGCCGGTGCAGCCGAGGTTGCGGCCGGGGCGGATGCGCACGGTGATCTCGGCGGAGACCTTGCCGGCGAGGGCGGCGGTGACGTTGATGAAGTAGGGCGTGAGGCTCTGCTCGCCGTCCTTGGAGACCTCGGGGGCGGGCACGGGGATCTGCGTGCCGTCGATCCAGAGTTCGAGGGCGTTGGGCGGCGGCAGCTCGAGCAGCCAGGGGCCGGAGCCGGCGGGGATGGCGCAGCGGCGGCGCAGCCAGAGGTCCTGGCCGGGCTGGCCGTAAGGCGTGTCCTCGAAGCCGAGCGGGCGGAGGAGGGCCTCGGCGGCGAGGGGGGCGGCGTCGCGGGCGAGCCAGGCGCCGTGCCAGCCTTGAGACCAGTCGGCGACCTCGACGCGGGCGCGCTGCGGAATGAGCACGGTGAGGAACTCGAGTTCGGAGCCGTGTCGGGTCTTGCGCAGGTGGTGGCAGCGTTTCTCGAGGAGCGAGGGATAGCCGGCGATGTCGTGCAGCTCGGTGGGCACGGGGTCGAGGTTGACGACATCGAGCACGACGTGCTCGGCGGTGGTGAGGCGCGCGCCGTAGGGCGTGGCCACGGCGCCGGCGCGCAGCACGAGCTGCCAGGTGAAGTCGTGCGCGGACTCGGCGCGGATCTGGTCGAGGACGACCCAGAAGGCATTGTCGAAGAGCGCGCTGTTGCGGATCATCGACGTGAGGTCGTAGGCGTCGCGGTAGAACATCGCGACCTCGGCGGAGAGCAGCTGGAACGAATCCTCGTCCACGCGGCGGCGCAGGAAGCCGGTGGGCGTCTGGTCGGGCAGGTTTTCGTAACCGGCGCGCCTGGGGCAGTGCTCGATGGCGCCGTCGATCCAGATGACGCTGTGCGAGCCGAGGGAGCCGGCGGACCAGCTTTGGATCTTGGGCTGCGCGGAGTAGAGGTGGATGAACTGCATCCGCGGATCCTCGTCGAGGGGGTAGCCTTGGGTGGCGTTGCCATCGACGGTGAGCACGGAGCCCCAGGCCTCGAGCAGGAGCGAGTTGGGGTTCATGTGGAGGCGCACCGGGCGGGTGGTGCTGATGTCCCACATCTGGAAGAGGTGGAGCTGGCGGCCGCGATCGAGCAGGGCGCCGCCGACGCGGGTCTCGTGCCAGGAGCGCGGGTAGCAGGTGAGCGCCGCTCCGCCCGCGTCGGTGGCGGGGGCGTGGCGGGGATCGGGCATCCAGATCCATTGCCAGACGTGGTCGTCGTCCATCCACGCGAAGCGGCCCGAGAATTCCCAGCCGGGGCCGACGAGGAAGTGTTGGTAGGCGGCGCTGTCGCCGCTCCGGTGGGCGGCGTAGGCGCAGGCGGTGCCGGCTTTTTGGAGGTGGTAGCCGTGCTGGTCCCAGGCGGGGAGGAGGCCGCTGGGCGGGATGAGCTTGGGGTCGAGTTCGACGACGCGCGCGGGGCTGTTGCGGTTGGGCCAGAACTCGCGGTGATACCAGTCGGTGCCGGACATCTCCTCGAGCACGGCGCTGGCGAGGGCCATGAGCGGGTCGGCGACGTTGAAGATGTAGGTGCTGCCTTCGCCGCTGTAGCCGCCCGGCGGGAGGAGGGCGATCTGCTGCGTGAGATGCGGGATGCCAAACTCGAGCAGGTGGCGGGCGCGGGGATCGTCGCCGCGTTTGACGCCGAAGAGGTAGCCGGTGATCACGCAATCGAGGGCCATGGCGAGGCCCTGGTTGTTGGTGTGGGGCGGGACGCGGTGCTCGAGGACGATGCAGGTGTATTTGAGCGCCTCGGTGATGAAGTGATCGGCGAGGCGGGTCTGCTCGGCGGGGCTGAAGACGTTGCCGGCGGCGGGCACGACGCGGTCGCGCGGGGCGTCCCAGACCCAGTCGAGCGAGGCGGCGCGGCGGGCGAGGGCGGCGGCGTAGATCCAGGTGTCGTGGTCCTGGTTTCCGACGAGCAGCGTGAGCGGAAGGTTCTCGACCATGTCGAGAAAGTCCGCGCGGGCGATGTCGGCGAACTCGGGCAGGCCGGTGACGAGGTGGGCGAAGGCGCCGTGGAGCTGGCGGTCGCAGGGCTCGCCGGCATACCAGCGCGGGGTGCGCACGCCGGTGCGCGCCTCGTCGAGGAAGCGCTGCCAGCGGCGCGCCCAGCGGGGCGGCAGGTGGGTGATCTTGTCGCGCAGGGCGGCGACGTCGCCGATGAGGAAGGGGCCGCTGGCCGGCCGGGTGGCTTGGAAGGACGTGTTCACGGGAGCGCCGGCGGGCGGCGAGGAGAGGCTTGCGGGGGCTGGAGCGAGAGGGCGGCCGGAGCGGCGGGCGGGAAGGCCCGGCCGATCAATTGGTGAGCAGGGCGGCGCCTTCGCCTTGGACGCGACTGCTCGGGAAGTCCTCGCCCTGCTCGAGCGTGCCCCTGCGGTGGATGATCGGGTAGCGGGTCTCGGGACGTCCGTTGGTGCGGTAGGACACGGCGATGCGGCCCGAGGTGGTGGTGAAGGCGGGCACGCGCGGGGCGGCGCCGGCACCGGTGCCGAGGGTGTAGAGCAGGCCGCCGATGATCTCGGTGCGGCCGGCGCGGTTGAGCAGGGAGGGCGTGCTCAGGGGGGCGTCCGGGCTGCCGGTCGGCGAGGTCTCCATCTTGAAGCCGAGGATCCAGGAGGTGCCGGAGTTGGTGAAGAGGGGCGGGGTGCCGAACTCGGAGTTGAGCTGGCGCGCCCAGAAGCTGTGCCGGGGGCCGATGTCGTAGCCGCGGCCGATGACGTCCACGATGTGGGTCTTGCCGGAGCCGGTGGCGAGGACGCCGTCGGAGCCGAGGTCGCCGTGGATCAGCGCGAAGGTGCGGTTGCTGACGTGCTCGACGCCGCCGTCGAGATACATGTGGTGGAGGATGACCACGGGGGCCTCGCCGTCCTCGACGCGGACGGCGCGCACGCCGGGGGGCGCCTTGAGGTGGCCGTTGAGGCCCATGACGAGGCGGGTGCGGCCGCGCAGGATGATCGGGCGCTCGAGCTCGATGGCCTTGAGGGGGCGGATGAAGATATACTCGGCGCCGGAATCGATGGCGGCCTGGAGCGACTCGGCGGTGGTGCCGCCATCGGTCCATTGATCCGCGCGGGCGGGGTAGGGGACGGCGGGGATCTCCTCGATGGGGAGGTCGAGCCACTCGGGCTTGGCGCCGCTGGCGCTGATGACGGTGCCCTGGTCGTGGCGGGCCACGAAGGTGGTGCCGCTCGGGTTGGCGGGGAGATCCTCGTTGGCCCGGCGGGTGTCGTCGACGACCATGCCGTATCCGGAAACGGATACGCGGTGGAGGTTGAGCATGCCGCCGCTGCTGATCGCGGCCAGGTTTCCGGTGCCGGTGCCGACGATCTTGCTGTCGAGCAGGCTGAGCATGCCGTGGCCGGAGCGGCTCTGGTAGAAGGGAACGGTGCCGATGAAGTGGACGTTGCGCATGGCGAGCACGTTGTGGGTGTTGGCCACGCCGATCTCGCGCTGGTTGATCATCTGGATGTTCTCGAAGGTCATCCCGTATTGGTAGTGGTCGACGGCGATGCCGCGGGCGAAGCCGTCGATGCGCACGTTCATCACGATGGCGGGGCCGGGCCACCAGCGGGTGAGGCCGACGCCGGTGTGGCCGCTGCCGGGCGGGGCCTTGATGGTCACGCCGTTGATCGCGCCGCGGTTGTTGGCGATGAAGTCGATGCCGATGGCGCCGGGGTTGCCGCGGCCGACGTCGACGGTCATGTTGAGCACGCCATGTCGGAAGGCGCGATTGCCGCCGCCGGCCTGGTTGTCGCGGCGATCACCCTCGGATCCGGTGCCGATCAGCCAGCGCGGCTTGGCGGGGTCGTTGTAGCCGGGGGCGTTGTCCTTGAGCTTGATGATGGTGCCCTCGCGGCTCTCGCCGAGGAGGACCATCATGGCGCGCCAGCCGGCGCTCCACTCCTGATTGAGGGCGACGCGGGGGGTCTGCAGGCGGCTCTCGATGGGCCCGCTGACCAAGTAGGTGCCCTTCGGGAAATAGATCATCGGGGAAGCGCGGTAGCGGTTCTTGTCGATGTTGTCCGAGATCGCCTTGCGGATCGCTTCGGTGTCGTCGGTGACGCCGTCGCCTTTCGCGCCGTAGTCGCGGACGTTCACGATGCCGCTGTCCAAGGGCAGGGGGATCTCGGTGGCGCGGGCCAGAAGCGCGCCGACCAGACCGATCAGGGCAAAGAGGATGCGGGGCAGCCGGAGCGGAACAAGGGACCAAGGCGGGGGGAGGGAGGGGCGAATCATCGTGCAATGGCTTTGTCCCCTGACCGCATCGCTCCAAGAATGGTCGAGGGGGCGGGTTCGAATTTCGAAAGTTTGACGCATCAATCCCGAGCCGCCTGTCTGCGCGCATGTCGTCCGTCTCCGTGCCCCGACAGATCGATGCGTTCATCGCGCAAAACCGGCTGAGCGCGGGCGACCGTCTTCCTTCGGAGCGCCAACTTGCGGCGGCGCTGGGGGTTTCGCAGGCGGCGGTCAACCGGGCGGTGCTTTACCACCTCGGCACCGGGCGACTGCGGCGCCAGGGCTACAAGCTGTTCGTGGCCGCGGAGGCGGTCTCTGCGGTGCGCCGGAAGTTTATCTTGTTCGCCGGCGAACTGAATCACCGCCGCACGGGATTGAAGCTGGCCGAGCAGGTGGGGTGGGACTTGGTGGCTCCGTCCTGCTCCGACGAGAACGTGTTGCGCAAGCTCCTGCTCGACCTGCGCCGGGAAGACGCCGACGGGATCATGCTTTGGGGGCCGCACAATCACGATCTGTTGAAGAACCTGGCCAAGGCGGGCATGCCGGTCGTCGTCTGCGGCACGAGTTCGGCGGATTTTTCCTACGTGACCGTGGATCAGCGCAAGATCAGCGGGCTGGCCGTCGAGCATTTGCTCGCGCTGGGCCACACCCGGATCGGCTATATCAAGCAGGAGAGCATCGCCTCCTATGGCGTGATCCCGAATCTGGCGCTCGAGGCCTACCAGGCCGCGTGTCGGAAAGCCGGTCTCGAGGAGGCGGCTTCGCGGGTGGTGCGTGTCGGTTCGGATTCCCCGGCCAACGTCGAGGCCGCGTGGGACCAGCTCGGCATTCGGGTAAACGGTCTCACGGCGCTCATCTGTCCGCATCCGCGAATGGCCCAGCTCGTGGTCGAGCTGGCCAAGCGGCGGGGGCTCGCGGTCCCGGAGGACTTGTCGGTGATCGTGCTGGCGGATCACAAAGGCGCGATCCGCCACGACCCGCCCCTGACCGCGGTGAGCGACGAGTCGGACACGTTGACCCGGCTGGGGCTTCAGCTCTTGCACACGATGGCGAGCATCCCGCAGTCGCCGTCCCGGCGGCGCCCGCACCGCGTGACGGTGGAGCCCAGCCTGATGGTGCGCGCGTCCACGGCGCGTCTGGCGGGGCGTGAGGTCGTGGAAGTGGCGATTTTACCGCGCGAGACGCATCCGGTGCGCAGCTGGCCTCACCTCGGCGAGTGGTCCTCGCGGGCGGAGACGCGCCGTGAGCAGGCCGTGCTACTCAACCGCAAGCCCTTCCCGCGCGGGCTGGGTTCGCTGGAGGACTTTGTCGAACTCGACCTCGCGGCTCAGGCCAACCGGAAGTGTTCGCATGAGCATAGCTGGCTGGGGCACCAACCCCTGCTCCACCTGCCGACCGGGCAGACTTGGTTTCACGGGGTGCCCTTCGCGCTGCTGGACGAAGCGAAGAACCAGGGACGAGCCGCGATCGTGCTCAAGTCGCAGCACGCGCACTCGTCCGCGGGCGTTCCCCTGCCGCTCGAAGTGACGCTTCCGGTGGGGCGACGCGCCGCCGCCATCTACCTGCTGCACGGCGCGGGCTGGACGCATCAGCACAAGGCTTTTGGCGAATACGTGTTCACCTTTGCCGATGGCGTCGAGGAGCGGGTGCGGGTGATCCCCTTTGCGGAGGAGCCGGACGAGAACCAAGACGCGCGGCAATGGCGGGCGGAGTCGATCGTTCACGACTGGCACCCCAATCGCGGCCGCTTCGAGTCGGACACCGTGCTGCCCTGCGTCATCACCGAGGGCGGCGATCCGCTCCGCTACGAACGCTACCTCTACGCTTGGCAGTGGACCAACCCCCGCCCCGCGGTGGAGGTCGCTTCGCTGACGCTGCGCACCACCGATCCCGCCGGGCAGGCGACCTTGGGTCTGCTGGCCGTGACGCTACAGGTGCCGAAGTGATCCGGGTGGCCCGGCCGGCGCTCCGGCGGGGCCATCTCCGCTTCGCTCCGTTCTTCGCTCGATCCGCACCGACTGCTCACGATCTCACCGGCTTATAACTCGACGCGTTCCTCCGCCTCTCGCGCCGCTCGTCTGAACGGTGCCGGCTAGGGTGCTTTCCCCCCGCCAATTCACGCATCAATTGGCCGTCGATCTCGGCCGGGGGGCGTGTTTTCTAGCGACATCGCCGCTCCCTTTGTGGTGCCTGATGTCACCGAGGGTTGCCTCTCCTTCGTCCCCCATGATCCGCCCCTTTAAGCCGCAGAGTCTGTTGATGCCCGTCTTTTCGACGCCGGCATCGAGGTCCTTTGCCTTGTAAGGTCGCGGCGCCGCCTCTCGGCCCGAGCGTCGCTCCTCTTCCCCTCCCACCCCTGATTTTTCGTCTGCGATGACCCCCGAACTTCGGCCTTTCGTCGGAAACGCGACCCCTTTCGCGAAGTCTGGCTCGCGCTCCCTGCTTCAGCGCGCCCGCCGGGATTCCGCGTTTGTGCTTATTGTAACGATCATATTGGTCGCCTTTCTCGTGCTCATCCTGGTGGGGCTGGCGACCTTTACGCGGGTGGAGACCCAAGTGGCCTCGAACACCCAGCACATGGCGGCCGCACGCCAAAACGCCCTGATGGCGCTCAACCTGGCGCTTGGCGAGTTGCAGGAGAATCTCGGGCCCGATCGTCGCAGTTCGGCCACCGCGGAGCTCGTCATCGCGGATTTCGACACACCCTCGCAGCGATCCGCCCGCAATCCCTACTGGGTCGGCGCGTGGAACACCGAGGGGGGCTTCCGTGGGTGGTTGGTCAGCGGCAACGAAAGCATTCCCCAGCCGCCCGATCCCGCCAACGACGTGGCCGCGGCCGATGTTCGGGTGACTCCGCTCTCTCCCATCACCTCCGCCGCGATCACTGCGGACAAGCCCACGGGCTACACAATTCCGGTGACCGGCGCTTCCGACCCCGTTCCCGCCGTGCTCCTTGTCGGCGACAACACGGTGGGTTCGGCCGGCACGCCGTCCCAACGCTACGTGTTCGCGCCCGTGCGCGACCTCCGCGCCACCCCGCCCGGTCTAGACGGCGAGGCCGTCATCGGGCGCTACGCGTGGTGGGTGGGCGACGAAGGCGTGAAGGCTAATCTGGCCTTGCCCGTCCGCCCCGTTCCGGCGGCGGGCGCGGACATGCCCGATCGTCTGCGTTTTCTCGCTAGCCCGCAAAATCGCGGCTTCCCCGTGGTCGGGGCGCCGTGGGATCGTTGGTCGCCGGAGTATACGGGGGCGGGACAGATCCCCAATTTCGCCAACACCCAAGCCCGGGTGCTGTCCCGCAAGCAGCTCGCCTTCGCCAGCGCCGGCCTCGCCGCAGAGGAGCGGACTCGCTTCCACGAGTTCACCACCTTCAGCGCCGGCGTGCTCTCCGACTCCAGGCTCGGCGGCCTACGCAAGGACCTCTCGACTGCCTTCGAGATTCCCGAGGTGGCATTTCGGAACTCGGAGTTCACGCGAGTGCTTACGGCGGGCGAGAAGCCCCACGCCTACGCCACGGATCATGCGAACCGCCTGCAAAGCGGACGTCCGCTCACCGGCCGTTCCACGAAGACCGCCATCAACTTTCGCGACGACTCCTGGGCCTCGGGGCTCGTTTATCGAGGACCGACCTACGACCAATTGCGAGACCATTATCAACTTTATCGGCGCGTGAGTCAGCCTTTCGCGGCCGATGCATCGGCCGCCGCGCAAGTTTTTCAGCCCAATGCTCCCGACACGCTTACTACGGGGGGCACACCCGCTTGGCACGTTCGCGCACCGTGGGGCGACTACTACGGCAACGCCGGCATTATGACGAATGCCAACGAAGGGCTGAATTATCAAGTGGAGGATCAATGGGTGTCCGGCACGACCACCCGGACCCGGATCAGGCCGGTGACGACGGAGCTGGTGCCGGAGGTGGTTAGATACAGCTACGTGATGGCCTTGCAGTCCTACAAGGATGCCGCCGACGACCCCCAGAAATCGCGGATCCGTCTCTTTGTGAATCCCTTCATCGTTCTTCACAATCCTTACGATGTCACGTTGACCACTCCGCCGCTTTGGATTCGCGTTATCCGCGCGGAGCTGGGGGTTCGAATCACTGTAGGGCCGGGCAAGGATGCCACCGCGTCGTTGATGTATTTCACTAATTCAACTACAGCCGCATATCAGGAGCAATTAGCCGGCGGGCACAACAGCAGCTATCAGGCGGTGGACCACTTCTTGTCGGACAATGGTAACCCGAATCCCTCGGGAGCCAATCCGGGCTCCATCACCTTGAAGCCGGGCGAGCTGAAGCTGTATACCATTCGGGGGTCGAGCCCGACCAATATTGACGCGACCTTCAGCCCTAGCCGTCGAAACCTCTATTTTCAAGCATTGGACTCAAACGATCCGGCGCAGCTCTTCTCCACGGGGGTGTATAAGACCCTGCAAAAACGGGTGGGCACCAGCGGCAATATCGGTGAGACTTATTTTATCGATGATGCCGACACCTTTACGGTCACCGTAGACAATAATGCCTTTATTGAGCAAGGACAGCGGCCCGAGGAGACCTCCGCCCTCGGAGAAACAGGCGTTGAGGCGATGAAATTCATCACAAAGGTGGTCCGCCCATTCTCTGGTGATCCAGATCCGTTGGTAAATGCGGACTTGAACTGGCCGCACATCAAACGGCATCAGTTTTTCAACAGTTCCTACTGGCAGGGCCCGCCGGCAAACAACATTCCCGTCACTCTCTCCAACGCGCAAATCGCCGGGGATATCTCCGCGCCCGGCGGCGGGAGCCGCTTCTACGTCGCCCAGACCGATGTATATTGGAAACCCTTGTTCGATGGAGACAATCGCGACAACAACTTTTCGCTTATCTCGCACAATCCTCGCGCGATGATCCAAACGGGGATGGCGGCGGGTTCGCAGGGCCCCAACTCGACCCGCGGCCCCGCGCACTGGACCGGGTCGTCGGAGTTGCTCAACGGCACGGCCCCCAACTTCAACGCCCGATTCTGGGGCTCGGGCACCACGCCCGGGGCCGGAGGCCATTCCAACGTCGTGCTTTGGAGTGTTCCACGTGCGCCGCTGACCTCTATCGCCGGCTTTCGCCACGCCAACATCAGCCGTCTCTGGACCGCTCCCGCCTATGCGGTCGGCAACTCCTACGCCTCACCTTACGTCCCTGCGGATCGCACTTGGCGTTCGCAGGTCGCGCCACAAACTCCGGCGGGCGTCTATTGGAACTTGGACGACTCCTATATCTTCAACCAAGCGCTCTTTGATACCTACTTCTTTTCCGGCGTGAACCCGGGCCTCAACGCGGGCGCCACGGCGTGGAACAATGCCCTGAGCAACTCCGCGGCCATCTTGGGCGCTTCCGACCCCACCTCCGCGACGCCGCTGCAGACCCAGATCAACGATTGGATCGCCGGCACGGCCAACCCCGCCAACCCCCTCCTCAACTCCCGCCTGCGCTTCAACCTGCCCGCCGGCCGCAGCCTCGCCCAAGCCAACGCCGACCTCAACGTCGCCAGCGGCTACGCGACCGCCCAGACCAAGCTCGACGCGGCCTCCGACATCCGCGCGCACAACGCCATCGCCGCTTACGCGCTCCAGCACGGCACCTTCAACGTCAACTCCGTCTCCGTCGACGCGTGGCGCGCCCTCCTGGCCAGCGTGCGCGGCAGCGCCGTCGACCATTTCTCCAACCTCGCTGGATCGCCCAGTCTTCGCACCGAATCCTCGGCCTCCCGCACTCCCTTCCCGCGTTCGAGCGTTCCCGGCGAGGACGCCGACATCGGCGACGACTACAAGCTTTGGAACGGGTTCCGCAGCCTCACCGACGCCCAGATCACCACGCTCGCCAACGAGATCGTCGAGCAGATCCGCACCCGCGCCCGCAGCCGCCCGGGCGGCGCCGCACCCCGCCCCTTCACCACCCTTGGTGAGTTCGTCAACCGCCGCCTCGCGCCGGCCTCCGACTCCACGAGCCTGAAGGGCCTCCTCCAGGCCGCGATCGACTCCACCGTCAACCAACCGGCCAGCAGCCTCACCGATCAACCGGTTCGGGCGGCCGAAACCCACTTTGTCACTCGCAAGCGCACGCCCGACGAGACTGTCACCACCAACTACGCCAATCCCTCCGCGCTCGCCGCCGCCACTCTCGCCGGCACGCCGCAGTGGTTCACCCAAGCTGACTTGCTCGAGCGCATCGGCCCGCAGCTCAGCGCCCGCTCCGACACCTTCACGGTCCGCACCTACGGCGAAGCGGTCAACCCGGTGACCGGCGTCGTCGAGGGCCGCGCCTGGCTCGAGGCCGTCGTCCAGCGCGACACCGCTTTCGTCAACCTCGCCGACCACCCCGCGCTGCCGATCTCCACCGTCTCCGCGGAAAGCCAGAACTTTGGCCGCAAATTCAAGGTGGTGTCCTTCCGCTGGCTCAGCCCCGACGATATCTGACGTCCTTTGCTTCACTCCCGTCCGCCGCCCATGAAATTCTTTGTCTGGCTTTTCCGGCTCCTCGGCCTCTTTGCCGTTCTCGGCGTCGACGTGGCGCTTCACGCCCAGCCCGCCGGCGAGCCCTTCGTTACCAAGCGCTTCCGCGTCGTCTCCTGGGTGCCCGGCCAGCCCGAGGGCTTTTCCTACCTCACCGAAGGCAAGCAGGTCATCGTCAAGGACCTCTCCTCGTCCCTGCGCAGCGCGATGTTCGACTACACCGGACCGGCCACGCTCTCGATTTATCCCCGCGAATCCCAACTCCTCGGCACTCGCGGCGCGCCGCCGCCACCGATGCCGGAGCCCCTCGCCAAGATTTCCCTGCCGGCCGACATCCAGGCGCCGCTCATCGTGCTCGCGCCCAATCCCGGAGGGCCGCAGCCCTTCCGCGCTCTCGTGCTGGAGGACGATCCCGGTAAATTCCCCTTCGGCTCCTACCTTCTGGTCAACTTCTCGCAGAAACGTGTGGCGGCCTCAATGGGCAAACATCGATTCATCATCGAGCCTGGCCAGCGAAACCTCGTGCAAAATGATGAGCGCGCCTTCCACCTGAAAATGGCGGTGCCACGTGACCAGGAGGAAGGTTGGCGGATGATCTATGACACCTTCTTCCCCAACTGGGATAATGTTAGGACCTTGGTGTTCATGGTGGATGCACCCGCAGGTGACGCGTCCCGCGTCAGTTTGCGGACCCTGCTCGAAAACAAGGCCGTTTGGGATCGAGATACCGCGCCCCGCCTCGCCTCGCAAAACGGCGCTAACTGAGCCGCGCGCCCCCGCGCTCTTGCGTCTCTCCCGTCCTGTGGCTCACCCGAACCTTTCGCCCCGGCTGCTTTGGCCGGCCATATACGGTGGGTTTCCATGGGATTGCCAGGCGGGGGCTTTTGCAGCGCGTCACAAAACAGTAAACCCGGGTAAAACCCCTGGCTCTATGGTAAGGAATTATTACAAAAACATCCCCACCGCGTGGACCCTCGCGGCGCTCGCCGCGTTTACCCTGCCCGTTTCGGCGCTCGCCCAGCGGGTGTGGACCGGCGAGGCGAGCGGCTCGTGGATGGACCCGAAGAACTGGGACGGCCAATCCGCCATCCCCGCCCCGGGCCTCACCGATATTCATTTCGGCGCGGCCAAGAATTATGATATTAGCGAGCGGCCCGGCTCCACCGCCGCCTTTCAAGAAGTCAGCTTCGGCACCTGGACCTTCCGCGCCAGCGCGGGGCAAAACTACAGCATCTCCGGCGGCAATGGCGCGGCCGGCATCACGGTCGAATACTCCCCCCGGGCGACAAACCACACGATCCATAATCGCGTGCGCCTCGTCGGGCGGACGGTCGACGTGCAGGATCCCCGCACCTCCTTGACGTTAAATGAAGCCGATTGGGCTGGGCATGTCGCCAAGACCGGCAGGGGGACCCTGATCATCACTAAAACAGGAGCAAACCCCGGTGTCATCACGGTAGCAGCAGGGGTTCTCGACTTGCGGGCCAGCCAAGGCCTGACTAACGGGGCTCTCCGCTTCGCTGGCGACAATCCCGACGCTGTCGTCATCAACTCCACCGGCACGCTCCAGACCCTTGGTCTCGGCCATGGCCAAAGCGCCAGCCCTGCCCACTACGCCGGCTCCATCACCGGCAATCTGGGCATTCGTAACGGGCAGCCCACCGCCAACAGCGGTGTCACCCAGATCTTTTCCGGCAACAACAGCTACCGGGGTCCGACCAACGTCCATGCCGGCGCTTTGATTATCAACGGCACGCACATCGGCGGCGGCGACTACCAGGTTGCCTCCCGCACCAACGCGCCGGGTCACGGCATCTTGGGCGGGAGCGGCATGATCGAGCTCGCGGACAGCGAGCGCTCCTTCACGTTCGCCGGCGGCGGGGCCGATCGGCTCGCGATCCTCCGCCCGGGCGAGAGTGAAACCGATACCCGCGCGCTCACCCTCGGCAGCGCCTTGGTGCCGGCCAACGTGAGCCTCAACGCCTACAGCCAGCTTCAGGTGGACCTCGGATCCCAAGGCGTGTCGGACAGCGTCAACATTATCGGCAGCCTCTACTTGGACGCCGGGTCCTCGCTTACGCTCAACGCTCTGCCTGGCGCTTGGGATGGCTCCACCTACACGATCGCGACCTACAGCTACGGCTTGTCGGGTCGCTTCGGCACGGTGAACGGCCTGGATCCCCGCTACCGGATCCACTACGGCGCCAATGCGATCACGCTGACGCCCAATCGCTGACCCTTCCTATACACTACGCCCGTGTCTCTACTCATTTTATGGCCTCCTGCCGCAGCTCAAGCCGCATCGCGCGTTTTGGCCGGCCAAAACACATGGGATTCTCTGGAAGTCCCTGTTTTGTCGGTTGTCGCCGACTCCGGGTCTGCGAGTTTTCGAGGTCTTGCCCCTTCGTCTTATGGAAAAAACTAACATGAAAAAAATCCCCCTTGCTCTCTTGGTCGCCGGCATCGCCGCGTCCGCTTATCCCACCGCCGCCTCGGCCCAAGCTGTCTGGACAGGTGCAACCAGCGGAGACTGGATGGTTGGATCCAACTGGCAAAGTGGTTCCGTGCCCACCGCTGGATTGACCCCTGGAACCCCGCTGGAGTTCGGTGCCGCGAGTAACTATAACATTACCGACCGCCCCGGCGTTCCTGGTGGAACGATTGTCGATTACGGAGTTTGGACCTTTTTGAGTTCAGCAGCACAGAACTACACGATCACGGGGGGGGCGGGGCGGGTTGGCAGCGGCGGCGCCGCCGGGGCCCCTGGAATCATCGTTCAAGGCTCGGCCACTGCGACCAATCATACCATCGACGGACGTGTTCGCTTGGACGGGCGCTCCATTAATGTGATGAGCACAAGCACCTCGTTAACGGTGAATGCCACTGACGGTGGTGTTGTGAAGGAAGGTGTTGGCACCCTGATTATTACAGGAACAATGGTTAATCCCCCTGTTATTCAGGTGAGCGCCGGAACGATTGATTTCCGTGCCAGTCAGGCTACGGGGACTATCCGGTTCAGCGGAACTAACTCCTCGGCAGTCGTCACTAATACCATTTTGGGAGCGGCAAACACGCGCACGCTGACTTTTGGTAATGACTTCAGTGGGACGTCGGCTAGCTATGCTGGCCAAGTTACGGGGAATCTTAATCTCATCAATGGGCGCACTACTGCTAACAGCGGCGTGACTCAAGTGTTCTCCGGCGCAAACACATACACCGGAACGACCACGATTAATACGGGAGCTTTTATTGTTAATGGCACACACACAGGTGGCGGTAATTACACCGTGGCAGCCCGCACTACTGCTCCTGGGAGCGGATCCTTCGCCGGAGGCACGCTCGGAGGAATCGGCACGATTGTTCTGGGCTCCGCGAGCAACAGCTTCTCTTTCGTCGGCAATGCAGCCGATCGCGTGGCAATCCTCCGCCCGGGAGCCAGTGACACCGACACCGGCACCTTCACCTTGGGCAGCGCCTCGACCGCTACCACCGTTACGCTCGGCAGCTTCAGCCAGATGGTAGTTGATATTAACGCCAGCGCCGCAGGGCTGTCTGATCGCGTTGCCATCTTCGGTAATCTAAACATCGGCACCAATACGGCCCTTGTCCTCAATAGCATCGGTGGCACCTCGTGGAGCGCCCCCAGCTACACGATTGCCACCTTTACCGGCACGCTGACGGGCACCTTCTCTAACATCATCGGCCTCGATCCGAACTATCAGATCAACTACGGCTCGAATGCCATCACGCTGACCGCCATCCCCGAGCCCTCCTCCTTCGCCGCCTTGGCCGGCCTCGGTATGCTCGGCTTCGCGGCCACCCGCCGTCGCCGCCGCTAAAGCGCCGCGACTTCCCGTCAGTCTTCACCGCACCGGACTCGCGTCCGGTGCGTTTTTTTTGCGCCATCACCTATCCGCCCATCGCCGCTTGCCGCCTTGACGTGGCACGGGCGTCCCGCCCGTGGGTTCGGAACATGGGCGGGACGCCCATGCCAGTCGCATGTTACTCCCCGCTAATTACCGCTTCTTTTGTCGGATTGGACGGTCTGGGCTTGCCTGCGTCTACATTCCGACGGCCGTGAAGAACCAGACTTTTGGAGCCTGAAATTTGACCACAGCTGGCACAAGAGATCACGGATAAGAAGCAGGACGTTCACCAGTCATTATCTGCGCCCATCCGCGTGATCAGTGGTTAAAGGCCTGCCTTTGCCCATCTGTGTCCATCGGTGTGATCTGTGGTTAGGGTGTGTCTGGTAAATAGACTCATCATGCGCGCAAACCAGAGGGGAAACTCGCTGGGCCGGCGTGTCAGACTGTCGCTTTGCTCGGTAGCCCTCGGCGGCATGGACCGCTGGTCCACCTCCGCCTCGGTCGCCTTGGCCGAGCGAGTTTCTCCTCTGCCGCACGACGAGCTCATTTCCCAGACACCCTAGGCTAATCCACGCCGCGGCTATCGCCGGATGCAGGGCAAGTTGAGGTCCAACTGCTTGCGAACTTCGGCTCGTTCCTGGCATCTTCGCATTAGTATCGAGAAGCTTCGGAGTCTTGGTATCAGGCGGCGAAAAGCAGGCCTTGTGCATCCGGTGCGGGGAACAACTCGGAGAGCCGGCAAGCCGCGAGCTGGCGGCTCACGTCGAAGCGCCGCGCGATCTCCGGCGCTAGCCGCTCCCGCCGGTCGGCCTCGAGCCGCAGCTCCACATGCGCCTCGCGCACGTTCAGCAGCTCGTCCACCGCCAGGCGCACCAGACGGGCAGGAGCGAGCACCGCCGCCATGTAGCGGTTGGCCTGCCACTCCGCCATGCGCTCCCACGCCGCCAGGCCCGACAGCGGCGGCGGCCTCGCCCCCTCGGTCTCCCGCACATCTCCTCCACGACAGAGGAAATTCGCGTGATGTCTCGAATCGCGCACCCACTCGGAGCCCCGCCCCGCCCGCTTGGCCTGCACCAACTCGGTAAACGGCACCACATGCAGGCGCCCATGTCCGCACTCGTGCGCCAAGGTGGAGCGCCTCCGGTGCTCTCTGGTCGCGTCGGCGATCTCTCCCAGAGCCGCCTGTAAAATGATTTTCTCGGGCTTGGTCGCGCCAAAGCGGATAAAGCCCAGGACGCCTTCGCCCGCGTCTTCATAGACCGGGTCCAAGCCAAACAGCTTTGCGACCAATCGGTCGATGTTCACCGGCGCCGGTCGCTCGGGCAACAGCCCGTGAGCGCGCAGATCGTCGGTCGCGATTTTCTCAATCTCGTCTTGCTGGAAAAACAGCCACTTGCGGAAGGGGCCGGAACTTAACGGAACATGCTTCATAATTTATTCGGGTGGATGAGCGGGTTCGAGGACACGATGGTGGATGGGGGCCACAGTGAGGCGGATCTGGCGGAGCGTGGCGGCGAGCTTGGTCTTCATGGTCGGATTCGGGTTGGAACAGGGAAAGGGATGGGAGGGGGTGTGGAGCGCGAAGCATCGGCTTCAGGGTTTAGGATCGGAGCCCTGCACCCGGCGCACGAGCTCCTCCGGGCTGAGGCTGCGGGCCTCCCGGACCACGCGCCGGAAAGCGGCGACCATTTCAGGGCGCTGCTCCAGCAGGGCCTTGGTCGCCTGCAAAGGCTCCCGCACATCGTGATCCTTCAGCTCCTCGATCGTCACCTGCAGGATCTCCGCCAGCTTCGGCAGCACGTCGGGCCCGGGATTCCGGTTTCCCGACTCGATGTCACTTAGATGAGCGATGCTCTTGAACCCCAAATGCACCGCCACCTCACGCTGCGTAAGGCCCAAGGCCTCGCGCCGTGCGCGGATAAGCTCTCCAAGTGAGGGTTTCATGGTCATAGCGGCTGTGTTCGCAGACTAAGCGAACACAGCGCGTTGTGGTCAACGCGAAAAATAGCACTACCTGTAGATTTCTCGGCGCACGCTATACCAGCGGCTAAAAAGATTCAGACTTTAACCACAGATTACGCGGATGGACACAAATGGGGCAAAGGCAGGACCTTCACCGCGGATCACGCAGAGGGGCGGATAAATAGGCGCGCGGGAGGGGCCGCGACGGCAGCAAGGTCTTTGGTGCCTTTTGGCGGCGAAAGTCTATTCAGGAACTTCAGCTTCGCCACGTCTAGAATTTCGCTAGATGCTAACATGCTTTTAGTTACGCATAGAACCACCCCGCCTTTCCGCCAAAAACGCAGGACTAGCCAAGAAAAACCGGTGCCGCTCCAAGCTCGGAAGGCGGAGCGCCAAGTCTTTTTGCTCTGCAGTCGCCTTTTTTTGGCCACGCCCCGCCAGACAATTGAGACCGATCTCCCTTTTCTTGAGAACGACGAGCAAACTATTGCGACAAGTCTCAAGTAGAGCCTGGCGATCCGCCCATCCTTGGAGAAGCGCCAGCAAAAACGCTTGGGCCGCGAAGCTCGGATTGCGAACGGTCTCA
>JAUVVA010000146.1 GCA_030604905.1 Verrucomicrobiota bacterium
CGCAGTCGCGGATTTTGCCCGCCCAGCGCCAGACTTGGCGAAACATGCGCCGGTGCAGTTCGCGGGCGAAGAGGTGGTCGAGCAGGTCGGCGGGGGAGAGCTTGCGACGCGGCGCGAAGAGCCAGCGCCGGGCGTCGAGGATGTTGGCGCGCTCGAGAAGGTTGAGTTCCGCCAGAGTGGCGACGCTGGGGATGAGGAAGCGTTCCTCGTCGGGCGAAACCGGCGTGGTGCCGGAGCCGTCGCGCGAGGGCGGGAGCAGGCTCATGGGGCTGGCGGCAGATCGTGGCTGGCCTGGTCTTCGAGCGCCATGGAGTGCTCGGTCGCGCGGAGGTGGGCGAGGTCGGGGTCGTGGCGGGCGGCGAGCTGGGCGAAGGTGAGCCCCTTGCGTGGCACGAGCGCGACCACGAGTTCGCAGTCCATGGCGCCCGCGACACGGCGAAGGGTGGCGAGGGTGATGGCGTCGGCCTTCTCGGCTTTTTCGTAGGCCTGCACGGCGGAAGGCGTGACCTTGAGCGAAGCCGCCACGGCGGCGCGCGACAGGCCAAGAGCTTGGCGAACGGCAGCCAACCAGCCATGCACCGGACGTGAAACGGGGCGGATAGTTTGTGTTACCGAGTCCAAGCTGCTTATGGCTATAGCTGCTGATTCCGATCTTATCATAAAGCTATAACTATCTTTAAACGCGAAGAAGGCAAGCTATAGCTATAGATTAGAAGCGACATGAAAGAGTGGTCTCGTAGCCAATCAAAAAAGAACCGGGTTCAAGGGGTGGTCAGGAGGGCGCGCTCCCCCGGTGACATCGCTTCGAACAAGGCGGGAAAAAGCGTGGAGTGAATCGTCTCGCCTCCGCGGAGCGGACGAAGCGCGTCGGCGTGAAGCTCCGTTTCGCCCTGCTCGTTGAGGACGAAACGGGCCGTGAGTTCGACATGCGAGCCGTTGGCGCTGTGGATGGGGATGCGGAAGCGATGGATCGGGAGATGCCGCTGCCGGGTCTTTGGCGTGTCGGGAATCCACAAGGAAAACTCGCCGTTGCGGGAGAAGTAGATGCCTCGGACTTTAAACGATTCTCCCGACTCCTTGAGGGATTGGGCGAAGGGACCGAACAAGAGCCGCCCGTCGATCCAATCCGCCGATCCGGTGTCCTCCGCTTGCGGCCCGAGCTCCGCCCACTGCAAGTCGGTATCCGAGCGGAAGAGATTTTCGCCGGCGCGAGAAATGTCGCGGCGCGCGATCAAGCGCCCCTTCTCGATCTCGAGCAGAATCTCACGCTCGTAGGTGGAGCCGTAGCCCATGTGGACATAGCGCAGGAGCGCTCCTTGGGGCACGCGCAACACGCCGCTATACCACTCCGCCTTCAGCGGGTAGTCTTTGCCGGGGAAGACGCGCTCCGCCGGGACGAGCCGGCTCTCCGTTTGCCAAGCTCCGGACGCGGTTTCCGTCGGATACGATTTTTCGATTTTGCGCAGATAAAGATGTCCGTCCGTCAGCTCCCACGTGGCGACGTAGCCTCGCCAGTTGGCGGTGGATTGGACTCCCTCGTCGAAGAAGAATCTGGGCTTCGGGTTCTCCGCCTCGTCGAAGGCGCTTTCCAGAGGGTTTTCGAAGAGCGAGTGCTTCGCTCCGTCGAAGATCAGGATGTCCGGCGACTGTGCCGTGCCGTAGGAAAGTGCGACGGTGGCGAGAAAATGAAGCAGAAATCGGATGCTGCGCATCGGGCCGAAAAGGCGGTGTTGAGGTGGAGACGGAGATAGAACTGAAAGTCGCGCGGTAGATGCGGTTTGGGGCGTATCTGGAACTTGAGTTTCGAGCGTTGGGTCAAGGGCCGAGCTGGGGCTCGGCGTTCCCAGGTGGGGCGGCCGGAACGAAACGACTTCGTCGTTCCGCTACGATGGGCGTCGCACTCGGAGCGGCGCGCTCTCACGGTAACGCCCTACCTTTTGTGCGGAGGTCAGACGAAGCTCTCCGAAATGCACCTCGGGCGAGGGCAGAATGCGAACCTTCCAAGATGGCGCTGGCGGAGCTGACGCTTGGCCTCTTCCCAATCAACGGCGGTCACGCGACCGGCTTTGAGGTCCGCCTCGGGTTTCCGCCCAAAGCGCGTCCATGGCGCGGAGCTTTTCCTCCTGGGTCATGCGGTCGAGAAGCAGCTTCTAGCGGACAGCGTCCAGCACCGCCTTGGGGTGTTTGGCGGCGATACGGAGAAGAACGCGGGCGGCGCCGGTGGGTTGACGGCGCCCCTGCTCCCAATTGCGCAGCGTGGCGGGGCTGATGCCGAAGGCCGCGGAAAACTCCGTTTGGCTGAGATGGAGCTTCGCTCGGATAGCGGCCACGGACTCGGGATCGATGTGATCGACGCGGGCGGCGGCTTTTTTGTTTCCGCGCAGGTAGGAACCGGCTTCGCGGACACCTTGAAGGAGATTCTGAAAATCGGCGTCTTTCATGGGATTCGGCTTTGATGAGATCGGCGAGGATTTGGATGATCCACTTGGGGTTGCGGAGGCAATCGAGGACGCGGTGGCCGGCGACTTCATTCCCAGCGACCTTGCAGTAGATCGCCTACGGAAAGCGCCGGGCGAGCATGCGGTGGTGACCGTGCCGAAGCGGGTGAACACCCGCCTACAGCACGCGCGGCTGGTCGGCCTCGCAGCATGGGTCCTTGCCCAAGACAGCCGAGCCCGCGGGCTAGCCGCGAAGGGCGCGGAGGGCGACCGAAGCGCGCTGGAAAGCTTCCTCGAGCTCGAGTCGGAGGGGTTCGAGCGCGCCGTGGTCCTCGGCCTTGGAGCGTTGCTCCAGCCGTTCCGCCAAGCTGCGCACGAGGTGCGCACCTACGTTGGAGGAACTGCCCTTGATGGTGTGGACGGCGCGGGTGTAGAGCGCCCGGTCGCCGACGGCCGCGGCCGCTCGGATGTCCGCGAGGCGCAGCGGGGTGTCCTCCAGGTAGATGCCGATGATCTCGCGGAGAAAACTGTCGTCACCTTCGTCGCCGAGCGCGCGAAGGTTGGCGATGGCTTCGGGGTCGATTTCGTGCGGGAGCGTGGAGGACATCGGAGACGGTTTTGAGGAAAACGAAGGGGGGTATTGCTGCGCAATGGCGGAAACCGCGCACGTAGGG
The DNA here is from genome assembly GCA_030604905.1 of Verrucomicrobiota bacterium. Classification (GTDB taxonomy): domain Bacteria; phylum Verrucomicrobiota; class Verrucomicrobiia; order Opitutales; family Opitutaceae; genus IMCC26134_A. The sequence goes on from JAUVVA010000146.1 coordinate 3,113, forward strand.
CCCTGCTCCGGGAATCCCCGGGACAGGTGCCGCGGGCGGGCGGTCTCAGCCGCCAAACTCGACGGAGGTGTTGGCTTCGAGTTCTTCGATGGTGGTGAGCCCGAGCAGGACTTTTTTGAGGCCGTCGTAACGCAGGGGCTTGAAGCCGGCCTTGGCGGCGGCCGCGGTGAGTTCCTGCGCCGAGGCGCCCTTGGTGATGAGCGTGCGCACCTCCTCGGTGACGACGAGCAGCTCGTGGAAGGCGATACGCCCCTTGTAGCCGGTGCCACGGCAGGCCTGGCAGCCGCGGCCACGGAAAAAGGTGACCTCCTGCAGGCCCTCTTCGCGGAAATACTTGGAGAGCAGCTCCGGCGGGGGCACGTAGGCTTCCTTGCAGGCTTCGCAGATGCGGGCGGCGAGGCGCTGGGCGAGCACGCCGACGACGGAGGGCGCGACCATGTAGGCCTCCACGCCGATCTCGAGCAGGCGCACGACGGCTTGCGCGGCGGTGTTGGTGTGCAGGGTGGCGAGCACGAGGTGGCCGGTGAGCGCGGCCTCGGTGGCGATCTTGGCGGTCTCGAGATCGCGGATCTCGCCGACCAGGATGACGTCGGGATCCTGGCGCAGGAGGGAGCGCAGGACGGTGGAGAACTTCAGGTCGATGTGGCTGTTGACCTGGGTCTGGGTGACGCCGGGCAACTGGATCTCGATCGGGTCCTCGATGGTGGAGATGTTGATGTCGGGCGTGTTGATCTCGCCCAGGGCGGAGTAGAGGGTGGTGGTCTTGCCGCTGCCGGTGGGGCCGGTGACGAAGAGGATGCCGTTGGGGTTGCGCACGAGCCGGCGGAAGGGCTCGAGCACGGTCCGCGACATCATCATCTTGTCGAGGGTCATCATCGACTTGCGGCCGCCGCCGGCGAGCAGGCGGATGACGACTTTTTCGCCGTGCTGGGTGGGGATGGAGGAGAAGCGGAAGTCGGCCCGGCTCACGCCGACGCCGATGGAGAAGCGCCCGTCCTGGGGGAAACGCGTCTCGGCGATGTTGAGGTTGCAGAGGATCTTGAGGCGCGAGGAGAAGGCGCGGTGCAGCTTGCGCGAGTAGGTGAGGATCTCTCGCAGCATGCCGTCGATGCGGAAGCGCACGCGCGAGACCGTCTCCTGCGGCTCGATGTGGATGTCGGTGGCGCGCTCGCGGATGGCGTAGTAGATGATCTCGTCGAGGATGGCCACGACCGCGGAGGTGTCGGCCACGGAGGCGAGCTTGTCGGAGGCGAGGTCGGGGTCGTCGAAGAGGGAGGAGCGCTCGAGGCGGCCGAGGCTGTCCTCGATGTTTTTCTCGTTCGAATACTGGATGAGCACCGTGTCCTCGATCTCGCGGGGGAGGGCGAAGACCGGGCTGACGGGCATCTGGGCGATCTGGCCGACGCGGCGCACCAAGGCGTCGTCCTCGGGCGTGGAGAAGGCGGCGGTGAGCACGCCTTGGATGACGTAGAGGCCGACGACGCCGACCTTCTTGGCGATCTCGACCGGGATGGCGGTCACGGCTTCCTCGGTGATGATCGAGGCGAAGGGGTCGACGTAGGCGAAGCCCAGGGAGTCGGCGTAGAGTTTGCAGGCCTCATCCTTGGGGCAGAGCTTCTGCTCGATGACGGCGTGGAGGAGGGGCAGGCCCTCGCCGTGATCTTTGATGAGCGCGGCGAGCTCGTGGTGGTAATCGAAGGCGGGAGAGGCCTTCAGGAGCTGGGGGAAGCTGCGCTCAGGCTTTTTTTGCACGGCGTTTTCCTCGGGTTTGGAACATCTTGGCGATCTCGGCCTGGTTGAGCTTCTCCATGGCGAAGGAGCCGGCGTTGCGCTCGTGCTCGAGCTCGGCGAGCAGCTCGGGCAGGGAGAAGCGGGTCTCGCGAAGGGCCGGGGGCGAGGAGACCGGCGAGCCCGGCGGAGGGGCGATGCGGGGGGAGGGGGCGTCCGGTTTCATGGCGCGAAGAAATGGCGGCGGGCGAGGGTGGGGGAGCGGGTGGGCGCGGCGGCTCAGGCGGAGGCGGAGGGGGCGTCGCCGGCCGGGGCGAGGAGCGGGCGCAGGATGGCGGCGATCTCGTCCTTCGGGGTGTCCTTGCGGACGTAGTGGTCGGCGCCGGCATTGATGGCCTCCTCGATGGTCTGGCGGTTGGCGAGCGAGGTGAGGATGACGGCGGGTCCTTCGTGGCCGCCCTCGCGAAGACGGCGGAGGGTCTCGATGCCGTCGAGCCCGGGCATGTTGACATCGAGCAACACCAGCGCGGGCGGCGGCTGGATGGAGGGGAAGAGGGCGAGGGCGGACTCGCCGTCCCCCGCCTCGTGGATCTGGGCCGGGGCGACGGAGCGCACGACGAGCGAAAGGAAGCGGCGGACGTGGGCCTCGTCGTCGACGATCAGGATGTTGAGGGGGGAGCTCATGCGGGATCGATGGGTATCGTGAAACTGAATACGCAGCCGCCGTCGGGCTGGTTGACGGCCCGGATCTGGCCGCGGTGAGCCTCGACGATCTTGCGGCAGATGGCGAGGCCGAGGCCGGTGCTTTTTTCTCCTCCGGTGGGGCGCGTGGAGAGGCGTCCGAAGTCCTGGAAGAGACGACCGCGCTCGGTCTCCGGGATGCCGGGGCCCTGGTCCCGCACCGATACGCGAACCGCGGCGGGCGCGGCGGGCGTAGTCTCCAAGTCGATACGCACGCGCACGAGCGAGCCGGGCGGGGAGTATTTGACCGCGTTGCTGAGGAGGTTGTCCACGACCTGCCGGATGCGGGCGGCGTCGAGCGGGAGCGTGGGCGCGGCGGAGTCGGGCGCCAGCTCGAGGCGGGTGCCCTTGCGACCGGCGTCGATGGCCGCGAGGCGCAGGGCCTGCGCGACGAGTTCGTGTAGCGGGGTGGGGGCGAGCGCGAGGCGCAGCTCGCCGGCCTCGATGGTGGCGATGTCGAGCAGTTCGTTGACGTGCTGGAGCATCTCCTGGCTGGCGGTGTGAATGCTGTTCACGATGTCGGCCTGCTCGGCGTTGAGGGGGCCGATGGAGGGCTCGCGCAGGAACTCCGCGAGGCCGCGGATCGAGACGAGGGGGTTGCGCAGATCGTGCGCGCACATGCCGAGGAACTTGTTTTTGGCTTCGTCGGCCTGACGAAGCTGCGCCGCGTAGCGCCGGACCTCCAGCTGGGTGCGAATGCGCGCCAGGGTCTCCTTGGCGCGAAGCGGCTTGGGCAGGTAGTCGGCGCCGCCGGCCTCGAAGCCGGCCACGATGTCGTCCGACTGGGATTTGGCGGTGATAAAAAGGATGGGGGCGCATCCGCTGCCGTGGGCGGCGCGCAGGCGGCGGCAGGTCTCGAAACCATCGATCCCGGGCAAGACCACGTCGAGCAACACGAGGTCCGGCGAATGGTGGGCGTAGCGCTCCAGCGCATCCTCCCCGCTTTCCGCGGTGTGAAACTCGTAACCGTCGGTGCGAAGGATCGTTTCGAGGATCAGCAGGTTCATCCGGTCATCATCCACGACCAAGATGACCGGTGGCTTGGGTTGCGGGCTTGGGCTGGGCATCGGCTGGGGCGCGGAAACGAAGGTAAGCGTATCGGATGAAAGCGGCTAGCTTCCGGGCACTTCCATGTTTTTCGACCGAGGGGTGTGATTTCGTCTCATATCATTCGTTTGTGATATGTTGATGATTGCACTTGCCCGGGCGTGGGTGCTGGAGATTCTGGCGGGCCGTCCACCCGCTACCCATGGCAACTACCTTTGTTTTCTCCTCCGAATCCGTTGGCGAAGGCCATCCCGACAAGGTCGCCGACCTTATCTCCGACAGCGTCCTCGACGCCTGTCTCGCCTTCGACAAAACGGCGCGCGTCGCCTGCGAGACCTTCGTGAAGTCGAACGTCGTCGTGGTCGGTGGCGAGATCACCCTGCCGAAGTTGCAGGACAAGAAAACGGGCAAGACCAAGCCGATCGAGACGGTCATCAATCTCGGCCAGATCATCCGCGACGCGATCCGCGAGATCGGCTACGTGAACGACGACGACGTCTTCCACGCCGACACCGTATTCATCAACAACTACCTCACCGCCCAGTCCGCCGACATCGCGCAGGGCGTCGACGCCAAGAAGGCCGAGGGCAAGAAGACCGCCGAGCAGGGCGCCGGCGACCAGGGCCTGATGTTCGGCTTCGCCTCCGACGAGACCGACGAGCTCATGCCCGCCCCGATCATGTTCGCGCACCGCCTCGGGCGCGAGCTGACCGCGATCCGCAAGGGGCAGCGCAAGGGTGTGAAAGCTCCCTGGCTGCGCCCCGACGCGAAGTCGCAGGTCTCGGTGCGCTACGTGGACGGCGTGCCGACCGAGATCGTCAATGTCGTCATCTCCACCCAGCACGCCGCGGGCGTTTCGCACGCCGAGATCGAGTCCTTCCTGATCGAAAACGTGATCAAGAAGGTTCTCCCGGCGAAGCTGCTCAACGCCAAGACCGAGTATCTGATCAATCCCACCGGCAAGTTCGTGATCGGCGGCCCGCAGGGCGACTCCGGCCTCACCGGCCGTAAGATCATCGTGGATACCTACGGTGGCTGGGGCCGTCACGGCGGCGGCGCCTTCTCGGGCAAGGATCCCTCCAAGGTCGACCGCTCGGCCGCCTACATGGGGCGCTGGGTGGCGAAGAACATCGTGGCCGCCAAGCTCGCCAAGCAGTGCGAGGTGCAGTTCGCCTACGCGATCGGCCACCCCAAGCCCGTCAGCGTCTACGTGAACACCTTCGGCACCGGCAAGGTCTCGGACGAGATCATCACCGAGGCGATCCAGCAGGTCTTCTCCTTCAAGCCGGCCGACATCGTGAAGCAGCTCGACCTGCTCCGCCCGATCTACCGCCAGACGACCAACTACGGACACTTCGGCAAAAAAGACCTCCCCTGGGAGCAGACCACCCAGGTCGCCGCCCTCCAGGCCGCGGTGAAAAAGTTGAGCAAATAAAACCGTCTCAAGTCACAGGTCCCAAGTCGAAGGTCACCACCGGCTCCGCTCCGCGGAGCAGCCACGTTTGACCCGACCGGCCGCCCCGGCGGCCCGCACCCGACCTGCGACCTGCGACCTCCAGACCTCCGACCTTCTTAAAAAATGAGCACCGCCACACCCACCGCCCCCGCCCGCGCCGCCAACACCGATTACCACGTCGCCGACATCAAGCTCGCCGACTGGGGCCGCAAGGAAATCGCCATCGCCGAGCACGAGATGCCCGGCCTCATGGCCGTTCGCAAAAAGTTCGGCCCCTCCAAACCCCTCGCCGGCGTGCGCATCACCGGCTCGCTGCACATGACGATCCAGACCGCCGTGCTCATCGAGACGCTGGTCGCTCTCGGCGCCAAGGTGCGCTGGGCCTCGTGCAACATCTTCTCCACCCAGGACCACGCCGCCGCCGCCATCGCCGCCTCCGGCGTGCCGGTCTTCGCCTGGAAGGGCGAGACGCTCGAGCAATACTGGGATCTCACCTGGAAGGCCATCGTCGGCCCCGACGGCCTCGGCCCGCAGCTCGTCGTCGACGACGGCGGCGACGTCACGCTCCTCCTTCACAAGGGCCACGAGCTCGAGAACGGTAGCGACTGGGTGAATACGCCCTCCGGCTCGCACGAGGAGCAGGTGATCAAGAACCTCCTCAAGAAGATCCACGCCGAGGATCCGCTCGTCTTCACCCGCCTGGTCAAGGACTGGCGCGGCGTTTCCGAGGAGACCACCACCGGCGTGCACCGCCTCTACCAG
>JAUVVA010000061.1 GCA_030604905.1 Verrucomicrobiota bacterium
GACGGCGACGGGGTGGCGGGTGATGTAGGCGAGGGCGCGGAGGTTGTCGCCGCCGATGCCGCGGTTGGATCTGAGCCAGGTGTCGCCCCAGGGGAGCGGGTCGGCGCCGGGGAAAAGGAAGAGGACCCACTCGGCGAGGCGGACGAGCTGCGGGTTGCGGCCGAGCTCGAGTTCGGGAAGCAGCAGGTCGGTGACGCGGGCGGCGTCGAGCAGGGTGCCGGCCTTCTCGTTGGAGTAGCCGGGGCCCTCGTTGTAGCCCTCCTCGGGGCCCTCGGGGATGGTGACGCCGGTGAGGTAATTGAGGGCGAGGGGGAGGAGGCGGTCGGCGATCTCGAGTTCGCCGGCGAGGAGGAGGATGGCGGGGACGGTCCAGGCGTAGTTTTGGTAGGGGTGGCTGCCGGCGGAGTAGGCGAGCCCGTAGTGGCGCATGAGGTCGGGGCCGTGCTGCCAGATGATCGCGTTCTCCGCGAAATACATGTCGTGAAGGCGCCAGCGGATGGCCTCCTTGAGGACCTCGCGCTGGGAGGCGGAGAGCTCGTCGCGATACCAGTCGTAGGCGTAGGCGAAGAACTCGACGGCCTGCGAGGGGAGCTTGGTGAAGCCGCCGAGCTGTTCGGGCGAGAGGAGCCCGCCGCGGGGCCAGCGGGCCATGGTGAGGATGTGCTGGACGGCGCGGGAGTAGCGCGGATCGCCGGTGAGGCGATGGGCATAGGCGACGACGATGCACTCCTTGAGCATGCGCACGTGGCGGGTCTGCTCCTCGCGGTTTTGCGGGCGGCGGCCGAGCTGGTCGGTGGTGGGGAAATCGTTCCACCAGGGCTGGCGCATGATGCGGTCGGTGTCGCGCAGGAGGCGGGTGATATACTCGGCGGTGGCGGGGTTGTCGCGCAGCGCGGCGCCGTGGGCGCGCCAGTCGCCGCCGGGCGGGCCGAGGCGGGGGCGGGCGCGCTGGGCGAGGAGGGAGGAGGCGCGGTCGATCACCGTGCGGTCCCAGACCGGGGTGTCGGGGGCGATCTCGAAGCGCCGGACGGGCGACCACTGGTCCACGGTGCCGTCGCGGTCCCGGTCGTATCCGACGCGCCAATACCAGGTGCCGGGCGCGAGGGGCGGGAGGGCGTTGTGAAAATTCCAGGGCAGCCGGGCGAAGTCGTGGACCGGGGCGGAAAAACTCTCGTCGCGGGCGAGCTGGAAGGTGAATTGCGCGGGGCGGATGGCGCGGTAATCGGAGGCGACGGTTTCCGGCAGCCAAGGCCAGGAGAAGCGGGGCGGGTTTACCTCCGCGGTGGCGTGGTTGGCCGGGCGAAAGTTGAGGATCTGCGGGTAGATCCAGCTATCGCTGAAAGGCACGAGCGCGGCCTCGGCCGGGAGCGGGCCGGACGCCGCGGGCGAGGCGGCGCGTTGTGCGGCGGAGACGGGGAGGGCCAGGAGCGCGAGGGAGCCGAGCGCGGTGAGCAAGCGGCGCGCGAGGCCGGGGGCGGAGAACATGGGGAGAGGGGAGAAGGGCGGGTCTTATTGGTTGGCGACGGAGAAATTGTCGACGGTGGCGATACCGCGCAGGGCGCCGGACTGACCGCCGAACCAGGGGACGAGCTGGGTGTTGCCGAGCAGTTCGCCGTTGGCGGCGCCGCGGAGGGTGACCTCGTCGATCACGCCGGTGGGGGAGCCCCAGGCGTTGAGCGAGATGAGGCGGCCGACGAGGTCGACGCGGTGCGGGCCGGAGGGCGTGGACTCGATCTCGAGGCGATACCATTCACCGGGCTTGAGGGCTTGGCTGCGGCCGATGGCCTGCTGGCCGGGGCCGGCGGGCAGATTGACGAGCATGAGGCGATAGTTGCCGGGCTCGTTGTCGGCTTGGAGGCCGAGACGGAAGCCGGCGTTGGCGGCGGTGGCGTTGCGGCCGAATTCGGAGGCGGCGTCGGCGGTGGCGCGCACGCCGATGGCAAGCGGTTGGCCGCCGGTGCCTTCACCGGCGAAGACGAGGAAGGCGATGCTCATGCGGATGGGGCGGGCGCCGTCGACGCGGAGGGTGTTGGCGTGGCGGACGGCGACACGGTTGCCGGTGCGCCATTGCAGGCTGCCGGAGTCGCCGAGGCCGCCGCTGGGGGCGGGCACGTAGATGGTCATCGGCGCGCCGCTGACGGTCTCGGTGAGCGCGAGGGCGTCGGCGGGCGTGTCGAAGGTGAACACGGTCTCGCCGGGCCGGGAGCTGGCGAGGAGTGCGGCGGGCAGGGCGAGCAGGAGGCCGAGGGCGCGAAGGAGCGAGGTGGGGCGGGCAGGGTGCATGGTGGGGAGGTGGACGGGAGGACGGGGAAGGGGGCGGGGGAATGACGAATGACCAATGACCAATGACGAATGACCAATGACTAATCACTAATGGGCTTGGCGGGGCGGGTGCAGAGCGAAGGAACGACAGGGTAACAGAGCGAAGGAACGACGGGGCTGCAGGGGGAAAGGGAGGACGAGGCTCAGGTGGAGAGGGCGAGTTGGGCTTCGTTGATTTGGTGGAGGAGGGGCTGGCCGGCGAGGTAACGGTCGAGCTCGGCGATCATGGCCTCGCCGAGCAGGGCGCACTCGTGGCCGACGGAGCCGGCGATGTGGGGGCTGATGACGAGGTTGGTGAGGGAGTGCGCGGGGGAGTCCGGCGGGAGGGGCTCGGGGTGGGTGACGTCGAGCAGAGCGGTGAGGTCGGGACGGGCCTGGAGGACGGCGTAGAGGTCGGCGGAGCAGACGATGGGGCCGCGGCCGGTGTTGAGGAAAGTGGCGCCAGGCTTGAGACGCGAGAGCAGGGCGTGGTCGATGAGGCCGGTGGTCTCGGAGGTGAGCGGGGCGTGGCAGGAGACGACGTCGGAGCGCACGAAGAGCTCGATGAGCGGCACGAGCGTGACGCCGTGGGCGGCGGCCTCGGCGGGGTCGACGTAGGGATCGTAGGCGAGGAGTTCGAGGCGATGGCGGCGGAGGAGCGCGGCGAGGCGGCGGGCGATGCCGCCAAAGGAGACGAGGCCGATGGTGGCGGCGTGAAGACCGGGGCCGGCCTTGCGCTCCTGGGAGGTGGGAATGCGTCGGCGCTCACGGTAGGCGCGGGAGAGGCGCCAGTAGCCTTTCAGCGCGAGCGTGATCTGGGCGTGGGCGAAATCGGCGACCGGGTGGCCGTTGGCCTCTTGCGCGGAGGTGATGGGGATGCCGGAGGCCCAAAAGGCGGGAGTGACGAAGGGTTTTACGGTGCCGGCGGCATGGAACACGGCCTTGAGTCGGGGCGCGGAGCGGAGGAAGGCCTCGTCGAGCACGGGGCCGTTCCAGCTCATGAAGAGGAAATCGACGGAGGCGAGGAGCTCGGGGCGGGCGGCGATCTCCTCGCGGGTGAAGCCTTCGCCGAGGAGGTCGATGCGGGAGGCGAGGGCGCGGCGCACGGCGGGTGGAAACACCTGGGCGAAGGAGGCGCGGTCGGTGATGATGATGCCGGTGGCCATGGGCGGGGGTGCGGGGAGAACTGAAACGAGGGCGTGGGAGAGGCGCGAAATCGCGTCCGGTTTAATCGTTGATTGCCGAGGTGCCGAAGCCGCGGTGCGCAGGCTGTTCAGGCGGGTGGAGGCGCCACAGATCACACAGAAGGCGCAGAGGGTGGCGGCGGAGCGGAGGCGCCTTCAGCGCATCCGTGTGAAGGTGAGTCCGGTTTGGGTGGCCTGGGCCTTTCGCCCATCTTTCGAAGCCGCGGGCGGCATGTCCGTGCCAGGTCCCTGGCCCATGCGTGGGTGCGGTTTTTGTGCGAGCGAGGCGTTTGATGCGGGCGCTAAAAACCCCGCCCGGGGAGCGGGCGGGGTGTTTGAACTAGCCCCGGAAGAGACTTGGGCGCGGAAAGGCGATCAGGCGCGGCGACGGCGACGGGAGGCGGCGAAGCCGAGGGCGCCAAGGCCGGCGAGGGCGGCGAAGGCGGAGGGCTCGGGGATGGCCACGATGATGTTGTCAGCGTTCCAAGTGCGGTAGTCGGCCGTTGCTCCACCGAGATTGCCAATCCGAATGAACGCATTGTTTGAAGCTGCGTTATTGAAGGCGAGATTGCCGCCGCTGATGGAGGTAAATTGCTGAACACCGTTTACGAACAAGGTGTAGGTATTTGTCGCGTAATTTATCTGACCAGAGATTGTGGCATAGGTGTTGAGGGTGAACAGGCCATCCACAGCCTGATTGGTGGTGCCGTCCAAGGCGATCAGACGCCCCGAGCTGCGTATATCCAAGCGAAGGGCCGCGTTACTACCGGTTGCGGTGTCGCTGCCGATCGAGAAGGAGAAGATGCTCTGGGAATTGCTTGTGCCGAAGGCTTGGGTGGGCCGCCAAGCGAAGCTATAATCGACGATGCTAGAGTTCGCGTCGAAGGTCGCGCCAAGATCGGCGTTGGTGGTGTTGAAGCCGTAGTAGACAAAATTCGATCCACTGCCAGTGCCTGTGCCGGCGATGCCTTGGGATCCGCCCACCCCGACGCCGGCGGCTACGTTGACGACATTGGTGCCGCCGTTCGTCAGCGCCCACTGCGTTCCAGTGCTCGGTTTCCCGCTAAGAACGCCGGTAGTATAACCGGAGGCCGTTTCGAAATCGATGGTGATGGCTGAGGCGAGCGGCGCGGTGACAGCGCAGGCGGCGGCGAGGAGTGAAGTCCGGAGGGTATTCATGGTTAAGGGCGTGGGGGTGTGGGAGGGTTTTGCGTCCGTGGGGCCTTGACCTCAAATGTCCCGGAAGTTGAATCGTTGACTAAATTATGCCGGCCACCCAGCAGGATATCGCAAGCAGGTTGAAGGTGAGCGTGACGACGGTGTCGCTCGCGCTGCGGAATCATCCGCGCATCCCGGAGGAGACGCGGCGCCGCGTGGTGGAGACGGCCGAGGCGCTGGGCTACAAGATGAACCCGATGGTCGCGGCGCTCATGTCGCAGATCCGCTCGGGGCGGGCCGCGGGGCCGGGCACGGTGATCGGGCTGCTCGCGCCGAAGGGTGGACGGCGTTTCATCGAGAAGAACTCTTACGCCTACACGCGGCGGATGTTGGAGGGCGTGGCGCGGCGCGCGGACGAGCTGGGCTACAAGCTGGAGTGGTTCGAGGGCGAGCGCGACGACGGTCGGGTGGACGCGGCGGCGCGTGTGGCGGCTTATCGCGGCGTGCGCGGGCTCCTGATTCCGCCGGTGGAGCGGGAGGGGCGGATGCTTGAGGCGGATTGGACGCCCTTCAGTGTGGTGGCGATCGGGCAATCGCATCTCGTGCCGGGGCTGCACCACATCGGGCACAATCTCGTGGAGGCGATGCGCCTGGTGATGCGGACCTGCATCGCGCGCGGTTATCGGCGCATCGGGCTGCGCCTGCAACCCCGCTACGACAAGCGCACCGGGCAACTGGTGACCGGGTCGTTCTATACCTTGCTCGACGAGTGGGGCGGGCAGACGGTGTCGCGGCGCTGGGTGCGGCGCGACGAGGTGCCGAGCGATCCGGGTTGGATGGACTGGATCCGAAAAGAGCGGCTGGACGCGGTGATCACGCAGTTTCCGGAGGATCTGGCGCGGGCGCGGGCGGCGGGCTTTCGGGTGCCCGAGGACCTGGGGCTGGTGTTTCTCTCGCTCGGCGAGGCGCCGGGGGAGCGGACCGGCATTTATCAAGACCCGCTCGCGCTGGGGCATGCGGCGGTGGATTTATTGACCTCGCACATGCACCGCAACGAGACGGGCGTGCCACCCTTTGCGAAGACGCTGCTCACCGCGCCGGTGTGGCGCGAGGGTGGCACGCTGCGGCCCGTGGCCGACGCGGGGCGAGCGGAATGACGGAGCGAATGACCAATGACCAATGACCAATGACCAATGACCAATGACCATGGCCAATGACGAAAGATGAATGACGAATCGCGGCGTTTGTCGTTCGTTTCGCTGCCCCCGCCTTCGACTGCTACGGTAGGCTGTCGCCGGGGCGCCAGATGCCGTCGATCAGGACGGTCTTGGGAAACTGCGCGAGGCCGCGTTCGTGGTGGTTGAGCTGCGTGGCCAAGAGGTCGATCGCGGCGGCGCCGATGAGGCCGTAGTTTTGGTCCACGCCGGCACCGCGGTCGGCGGGGTCGATCAGGTCGAGGTTGACGAAGCCGTAGTCGCGGGGGGCGAGGTAGCCGAGGCGGGAGATGCGTTCGCGGATGACGAGGCTGGTGGAGAGGACGACTTGCGGGCGGTGACGCTCGAACCATTTGGCGAAGGCGGCGTCGTCCCACGCGGCGCGCTCGAGCAGGGGCACGCGGTGCGAGGGGCGCGTGGTGTGGAGGTGCTGGAGGAAGGCGGAGGAGTAGCGGCGGCCGGCGCGTTCGTCGAGGGCTTCGGAGAGCACCATGCCCACGCGTTCGAAGCCGGCGCGGGCGCACTCCTTGAGCGCGAGCTGCACGGCGCGGTAGTGGTTTTGGCAGGCGCGGTGAAAGGGCTGGTCGGTCTGGCTGCGGCCGATGGCGGCGACGGCGAAGCGCGCGTAGGCGAGGGGCAGCTCGGCGCGGCCGAGCGCGTAGGGGAGCAGGAGCAGGCCTTCGATGCCGCGGCTGAGCAGGATGTGCTCGAGGCGGCGCAGGGTGAGGCCGGGCTCCTCGGTCCAGAACTCCTCAAGCTTGTAGCCGAGGGCGCGGGCACGGGACTCGGCCCCGCGGAAGAAGGCGCCTTGGTGGACGTTTTTGCGGAAGGCGCCGCGTTGGGGAAGGGTGTTGATCAGGGCGATGACGGTGTCGGTGCGCACCGGGCGCGCGGTGCGGAGCATCGACATGAGGCGCGAGATCTGCGGGTCGGGCCGGTAGCCCATGCGCTCGGCGAGGGCCTTGATCTCGGCGCGGCGGGCGGCGGAGATCTTGGGGCTGTCGCGCAGGGCGCGCGACACGGTCATGGTCGCCACGCCCGCGGCGGCGGCGATGTCTTTCAGGGTGACCTTGGCCGGCATGGGATGGCGGAGCGTGCCGAAGTCCGAGAGCGCGGGCAAGCAGTCACCGCGCGGGGAGGCCGGGGCGATCAGTCGGTGCGGCGGCGGAGGGCTTCCTGGGCCTCCGAGTAACTGAGTCCGCGGACGCTGCCATCGAGGAACAGGTAGTTGGCGCGGTTGCCGCCGTGGCGTTCGGGGGCACCTTCGTTGTAGGTGCCGAAGGTGGTCGTGCTGGTGTTGAGTGGGAAGGTGCCGTCTACGCCGGCACGGAGGGTTTCACGGCTGCTGTCGGCTACGACCACGGTGCGAGAGGGCTCGGGGATCTTGGTGAGCAGCTGGCGATCACGCTCGGTAAGCGTGTTGAGCCCGGCCTGGCGGAAGAAGAAGACCTGGTAGCCGTAGCCTTGACGCCAGGCGGTGGTGGCCTCGGGGAAGTCGGATTGAAACTGGGGGCAGGCAAAGAAACGGGAGATGCGGGTAAGGTCATTGGTGTCGCGCTCGACGTAACGGTTGAGCTCGACGGTCCACTGCGACCCGGAGGGGTTTTGCGAAGGGGTGGGGATGGCGCCATTGGTGCCGAGGGCGGCGGGGATGAGGCCGCGGTTGTCCTGTGCGTAGAGCATGATCGCCGAGCCGATCTGGCGGAGGTTGCTCGCGCACTGCACGGTGCGGGCGGATTGGCGGACTTTGCCCACCACCGGGATGATGATGGCGGCGAGGATGCCGATGATGGCGATCACGGTCAGCAGCTCGATGAGCGTGAATCCGCGGGGGTGGCGGACGGGGGCGGGGTGCATGGTGGAGAGGGTGGGCGGGGTGGGCGGGGTTTGCGAACGAGCGGGCGGGCTATCGTAACCCTGAGGCTTGGCCGGTGAGCGCGGCGGGCGAGGGCAGGCGAGCCTCGCGCACGTGCTCGGCGCCGCGGGCGGCGAGCTCGTCGATGAGGCGGTTGCGCCAGAGGGCCACGCGCTCGGGGCGGGCGGCGGCGAGGTTTTTCTCCTCGCGCGGGTCGGCGCGGAGATCGAAGAGCAGCTCTTCGCCGCGGGCGGAGAACCAGACGTATTTCTCGGCGCCGTCGGTGAGCCAGTGGTTGGACTCGTCGCCAAACTCGTGCTCGCCGTGGAGGGTGGAGCGCCAGTCGGGGGCGCGTTCGCCGCGGATGTGCGGCAGCACGCTGCGGCCCTCGACGCTAGCGGGCACGGAAACTCCGGCGGCTTCGCAGAGGGTGGGCAAGACGTCGCGGAGCTCGACGAGGTCGTCGCAGGCGCGGCCGCCGCGCAGGCCCCAGGAGGGCGGCGGGCGGAGGATGAAGGGGATGCGGGCGGAGCCGTCGAAGGGCATGGCCTTGGCCCAGAGCTGGTGGTCGCCGAGGAGCTCGCCGTGGTCGGAGAGGAAGAGGATGAGCGTGTTGTCGTCGAGGCCCTGGTCTTTCAGCTCGAGAAGGATGCGGTTGATCTGCGCGTCGATCTGCGTGATGAGCGCGAAGTAGGCGCGGCGGGCGCGCTCGGCCTGCACGGGGTCGACCTGGCCGCGGCCAAAGCTGGCGCGGAGGCCGCGGCGGTCGTTTTCGCGTTGCGGCACCCAGTCGCCCATGGCGACGGGCGGGAGCGGTTTTTGCTCGTAGCGGCGCAGGTAGTGCTCGGGCGGATCGAAGGGCGGGTGGGGGCGGACGAAGGAGGCTTTGAGGAAAAAGGGCTTGGTGGGATCGCGGCGGCGGAGGAAGTCGACGCACTCGCTGGCGACCCAGTTGGTGGGGTGGAGGTGCTCGGCGTGGGGCCAGGGGGCGACGACCCAGGAGTTGACGCCGAGGCCGGTGTCGCGGAGGTCGGCGCGGCCGTGGGTGTGTTGGCGCAGCCAGCGGCGGTAGTCGTCGGCGTAGTCGTAGTCGAGCGGGGCGCGGCGGTGGATGCCGAGGCTGCCGTCGTGGAGGATGACGTGGTGGAAGCCTTGGAGGCTGCGCGCGGGGTGCACGTGCATCTTGCCGACGCACTGGGTGTGGTAGCCGCCTTGGGCGAGCAGGCCGGGGAGGGTGGCCGGGTAGTCCCAGGCGACGCCGTCGGCGTAGCGGGTGCGGCCGTGGCTGCCCTGGCCGAGGCCGGTGAGCAGGGCGGCGCGGGCGGGGATGCAGGTCGGGCAGCTCGAGTAGGCTTGGCGGAAATGGACGCCGTCGCAGGAGAGCTCGTCGAGATGGGGAGTCTCGACGACGGGGTGTCCGGCGAAGCCGAGGCAATCGGCCCGCCACTGATCGGCCATGAGCAGGAGGATATTGGGCGGGCGTCGCATGACTGGGAGGCTAGTGGCTAGGAGCTAGGTGGTAGAAGCTAGGGGCTAGTGGCTAGGAGCTAGGTGCTAGGGGCTAGGAGCTAGAGGCTAGGTGCCAGAGGCTAGCGCGGGGGAAGGGAGCCGGCGGCGGAGGGGATGAAGCGCAGCGCGTCAATCTCCACGGTGGCGGGCAGGTTTTGGTTGCGCAGGTAGATCAACTCGGCGGCGCCGGCTCCGCGGTTTTTGAAGGGGACCACGCCGTCTCGGTAGAGGTGGTTGATGACGAGCGCGGTGGATCCACCGGGGGGCGTGACCCACACTTGGAAGGCGGCGAGGGGCATGTTGACCTGCACGGCGACATCGTGCCACTGGCCGGGGGTGATCAAGGCGGGGGTGGGGCTCGGGCCGGGACCTTCGAGGCGGAGGCGGTAGGAGCGCTCGGCTTCGAGGTAGGCGAACTGGAGGATGAAGAGGCCGTTGACCGGACTGGTGAGGTCGCTGTCGGCTTGCTCCCGGGTTTTGACGATGAAGAAGAAGGCCTGGTCGTGTTTCGGACCGGCTTGAGGGCCGGGGAGTCGGATGCGGAAGGAAACCGTGCCGATCCCGTCGGCGGGGATGGAGAAGGCGGTGGGCTTGTCGAAGATGGCGAGCTGGCGCGCCTGGAAGCCGAGCACGTGGGTGCCGTCGACGGCGACGATCTGGGCGGAGTGGGCGAGGTTGAGGCCGCGCAGGCGCCAGGCGCCGCGCTCCCCTTTGCCGGCGATGATTTCGCCAAGGGTGTAGTTGCTGAAGTCGTCGAGGGCGTGGCCGGAGGTGGCGAGGGTTTGGCCGGAGCAGAGCGTGGCCGATACGAAGGCGGCGAGGCAGAGAAGGGGGCGCAGGGGGTTCATGGGGAGGACGGATGGGAAGGACGATGGCGGACGGGACTGGGAGGCGGGGAAAAGGATGACGCGCGGGGCGGCGGCGTCCGACGCGGCGCGGGGGTTATCGTAGCCCCGCGCGCCGCGGGCGGCTCGGGTCACAGCTCGAGCACGTCGGCCTGGCTGGAGGTGGGCGAGGCGCTGCGAACGTCGTAGGGGCGGATGGATACGCCGAGGGCGGCGGCGCGTTCGCGCTGCGCGGTGGCGACTTCCTCGGGGGCGAGGCGGGCGTCGGCGTCCTGGCCGGTCAGTTCCTGCCATGCGGCGAGGTCGATCGGGCGGTTGAGGTGGTCGGAGAAGGCTTGATCGGGGCGGGAAGGGGCCCACGCGTAGCGGTTGCCGGAGGAGAGCAGGCTGCGGAACATGGGTTCGAGGGTGGGCTCGCCGTGGGCGAGGAAGGCGTTTTCGCGCATGCCGACGGTGATGAGGCGGGCGCGGGCGTAGGCCTCGTCGTCGGGGCGGGTGAGGCCGACGAGATTGTCGCGGAGAACGATGTCGGTCGGGATCATGCGCTTCGAGAGGCGCTCGCGGCGCCAGTTGGGCGTGATGCGGGCGAGGGCCTCGGTGGTCAGGGGCAGGGAGCCGGCGAGGCGGATCTGCGAGGTGGTGTTGTCGGTGACGATGCTGTCGCGCAGCGTCATGGAGCGGGAGTCGAAGAGGTTGAGCCCGGTGCTGTTGCCGGCCAGGAAGGCGCCGCGGATCTCGAGGGGGCCCTCGACGGCTTCGACGGAGAGGCCGGAGCGGTAGTTGTTGAGGCCGACGAAGTCCTCGATGAGGACGTGGTGGATGACGTCGTCGAGCCAGCCGCCGGAGGCGTGGTTGCCGATGGAGCGCACGCGGCGGAGGACGACGCGCTCGAGGTGGCTGAGTTTCCAGCCGCAGGGGGCCCAGCCGGTGGCGCCGACGGCGACGCCGCGCCAGTTGTTGTAGTCGGTGGAGATGTCCTCGAACAGGGCGTCGTGGGCGCTGCCGGTGAGGCCCATGAAGCCGTTGTGGTCCAGGTGGACGCGGCGGAAGACGATGTTGGAGCCGATCTTTCCGCGGAAAGAGGCGAGGCCGACGCCGGCGCCGGAGTTCCATTCGGAGCGGACGTCCTCGAGGAGAATGTTGTTGGAGGCGAGGATCTGGACGGCGGCGACGAAGGCGGGCGTGGTGCCGTGGCGGAAAACGAGGCCGCGGACGACGACGTTGTCGCGCTGCATGATGCGGAGGAGCTTGGAGTGCGTGCCCTGGCGCGGGATCGGGCGCACGCTCACCTCGATGCGGTGGCGGGCGGGGTCGGCGCCGGGATCGAGGGCGAGCACGATGCGGGAGCCGTCCTCGTCGACCCAGTAGCTGTTCGCGGCGAGCTTGTCCTCGGTGAAGACCTGGCGGAGGGGACGCTGGTCGACGAAGAGCAACTCGCTGCGGAGCCCGGGCGCATCGAGCGGCATGAGGCCGGGCCAGGGGTTGCGCTCCCAGCCGAGTTTGTGGGGCCAGGCGTGCTCGAAGCGGCCGGGCGAGTCGGCGAGCGGTTTCCAGGCGGTGAACAGGTCGGAGCCGGAGACGATGGTCTCGCCGGCGCGCTCGGCCTGGAGGATGAGAAGCGGAGCGGGCGCGCCGGAGGAGCCGGCGATATCGATGGTCTCTCGGTAGGTGCCGGGCCCGATCAGCACGCGGCTGGCTTTGCCGGAGCGGAGCGCGGCCTCGACGGCGGGTTGGATGGCGGCGAAGGGCCGGGCCTGGCTGCCGTCGCCGCCGGGGCGCGCGGTGGCGGAGACGTGGAGGGTGTGCTGCGCGGCGGCCTCGTCGAGCGGGACGAGGCGCGGCGGGTCGATGGCGCGCGAAGGCTCGGCGGCGAAGGCCGGCGCGGCGGCGGCAAGGGCGCTCGCCCAGCAGGCGAGGCGCGCGAAACGCGAGAGGAGGCGGGGGCGCAAGGGGGGGATGCGGGGAGGTATCATGGCAAAGTGGCGGAGATTCAGGAGGGCGGCGAGCCTGCGCGGGTGCCGCGCCAGAAGGCGGCGATGATGCGCATGAGCTCGGCGCCAGCGAGGCGGTGCTCGTCGAGGACCGCGGGATCGCCCCCGCCCTCGATGAGCGCGGTGGTGATGCCGTAGCGGCGGCGCGGGCCGCCGTTCCAGGTGGTGGGCATGCCGGGCTGCTCGCGGTTGCGCAGCGGTTTGATGCGTTCGGGGGAGCCGTGCTCGCGGAAGGCGGCGGCGAGGGCCTCGAAGTCGCCGACCTGGCGGCCAAACTCGGGGCCGAGCCCGTCCATGATGGGCTCCACGATGCCGGGCCAGGTGTGCATGCACCAGAGGGTGTCCACCGGCGTGGGGCCGTGGTGCAGGGTCTCGAGCTCGGTCTGGAAGAGGAAGGCCTCGCGGGTTTGCTCGCGCTCGTCGGGGCCCTCGAGGCGGAAGCAGCGGTTCATGTCGATCCCGTCGGCGTTGACGCGGCGCCAGCCGTTGGCGGGGCCGTCGGGGCAGAGGAGGGGCACGGCGGTTACGATGGCGCGGCGGCGCAGGTCGACGGCGGCGGGTTCGTCGGAAAGGAGCCAGTCGATCATGCCGGCGATGCGCCAGCGGGCGTTGCCCTCGCCCGGGTGCTGGTTGGCGAGGTAGTGGTGCCAGCGGGCGCCGAGCGGCACGGGGGAATCGGTGTCGGTGATCGTGATACGCCGGATGGGGCGGCCCTCGATCGAGCTGCCGAGCAGGTTGATCCGCACGTGGGGGTGGCGCTCCCAGCGGGCGATGTGGGCGTCGAGCGCCTCGGCGGGGTAGGTGAACTGCATGCCGAGGTGAAACTCGTCCCAGCCGGTGGCGGGGATGAGGAGGCGGTTGCGCCGGGCGTTGATCGGCTCGAGCCAGGGAAGGGGCAGGAAGGTGGCGAAGTTGGGGGTGGCGGAGTGGAAATACTCGTCGAGCTGGCCGCGCGGCTCGGGGTGCTCGAAGACGGCCTCGATCTCGAGCGGCGTGTCGGCGGCGCCGCGGACGCGCAGTTGGAGGGCGTTGGGCACGGCGGGGAAGCCGCGGGCGGCGGCCAGCGTGGCGCGAAAACGCGCGGGGCCGAGGCGCTCCAGCCGGATGCCCTCGCTGCCAAGCGGCCCGGGGGGACGGAGGTCGAGATCGGCGGGGTGGGGCATCGGCTTGGGGAGAAGTAGCTTCACGCCTCCGGCGCCGGCATCGCAAAAGCCGGCCTGGGTTATCGTAGCCCTGTGGGGTGTGGCACGGGGTGGAGCTGCCACGATAACAGGCGACGGGGCCTGACGGGTGCCCGAGGGCGCGGTGTGTTGCGCGCCTCCCCTTCCTTTGCCATGGCCCGTCCTGTCCTCCACCTGATCTCCCAGGCCCATCTCGACCCCGTCTGGCTCTGGCCGCTCGCCGACGGCGTGGCCGAGGCGCTCACGACCATGCACAGCGCGGTGGAGCGCGCGAAGGAGACGCCCGCCTTCAAGTTCACCCGGTCCTCCGCCTGCACCTACCGCTGGGCCGAGGAGATGGATCCGGTCTTGTTTCGGCGCATCCGGGCCCTGGTGCGCGCCGGGCGCTGGGAGGTGATGGGCGGCTGGATCGAGCAGCCGGACTGCAACTTGCCCTCGACGGAGAGCTTCATCCGCCAGGGGCTTTACGGGAAGGGCTACTTCCGCCGCGCTTTCGGCCCGGCGGGCGAGACGCGCGTGGGTTACAACGTGGACTCCTTCGGCCACGCGGGCGGTCTGCCGCAGATCCTGCGCGCGACGGGCTTTGACCGCTACGTTTTCATGCGGCCGCAGCCGGAGGACGATCCCTCGCTGCCGCTGCTCTTCTGGTGGAAGTCGCCGGACGGCTCGCGGGTATTGGCGCAGCGGATACCGATGGTTTACTCGCAGTCCTACGCGGCGACGCCGGCGGACATCGAGGCGACGGTGCGCGGCGCGGCGGCCAACTGCTTCGCGCCCGGCTTTCGCAACGGCGTGATGTGGTTTGGCGTGGGCAATCACGGCGGCGGGCCGACCCGGGCGCACATCGCGAAGATCCTCGAGTTGCAGCGCGACGAGTCGCTGCCGGAGCTGCGCTTCAGCACGCTGCGCGAGTATTTCGCCGCGGTGGAGGGCGAGCGCGCCTTCAAGCGGTTGCCGACGGTGGATCGCGAACTGAACTTTCTTTTCCGCGGCTGCTACAGCTCGACGGGCATCGTCAAGCAGCTGCACCGCGCCAACGAGAAGGCGCTCTTCGCCGCCGAGGCGCTGGGCTGCGTGGCGCAGGGAGAAAAGGCCGACCCCGCCGCGCTGCGCGACGCCTGGTGGGCGCACTTGTTCAACGAGTTTCATGACATCCTGGCCGGCACCTGCGTGGCGCCGACCGACGGCGAGACGCGCGACCGGCACGGCTTGACGCGGTCGCTCGCGCAGGACGCCGCGCGTCGCTCCGCTTTCACGCTGGCGCGGCGAGTCGACACGAGCGCGGAGAGCGGCAGCGTGCTCTTCGTCGCCAATCCGCTGCCCTGGGCTCGCACCGCGGTCGTCTCGCTCGACACTTTCAAGACTCCGCACGGCCTCGTGGACATCACGCACCTCGAGTCGGAGGACGGGAGCGAACGTTTCCCGGTGCAGTGGCAACATGCCGACGCCAATCTAGGCCCCTGGGGCCTGCCCTGGGGAAAACTCACCGCGGCCCTGCCGGTGCCGGCGGGCGGCTACCGCGTGTTTCGCGTGGCGACGCGGCCGGCGGCGAAGGCCTTCGTGAACCCCTTCGCGGGGCAGGCGGCGAAGGAGCAGTTTGTGAAAGGCGAGGACGCGGAGGGCCCGGTGGCGACGCCGGCCCGCGCCGATCTCGCGGGGCGGGCTTCGGTGCCGTCGTTGAAGGCCGGGCGCCGCGAGATGCTCGCCTCCCCGGTGGCCCTGGTCGTGATTCGCGATCAAAGCGGAGCCTGGGGCCACGGCATGCGCGCCTACGAGGACGAGCTGGGGCGGCCGGAGTCGCGCGGCCTTGAGCTGCTCGAGGACGGCCCGGTCCTGCGCGTGACGCGCGAGACTTTTGGCTGGGGCGCGTCCGAGATCTGGCTCGATACGCTGCGCCACGCCCATCTGCCCGGCGCGGTGGAGCTGCGGCTGCGCTTCAACTGGCAGGAGCGGCGGCGGATGTTGAAGCTCGAGATCCCCACGCGGCTGCGCCAGGTGGGCGTGCGCGCCAAGATGGCGGGGGAGGTGGCGAGGCGCCGTCCCGAGGGCGGCGAGGAGCCCTGCCACGACTGGGTGGCGATCGAGGGGCGGGTCGGCGGTCGTGCCGCCGCACTGGCGGTGGTGAATGACTCGACCTACGCCTACTCGGTGCGCGACGGGGTGCTGCGGCTCACGCTGGCCCGCGCGGTGCCGGCGGCGGAGCATCCACCGTTTGAATACAAGGACGACCGCCATGTGCACTTCCTCGACCAGGGCTGGCAGGAGCGCCGTTTCCTGATCGTGGCCGCCGAGGGTGGTCACGAGGCGCTGCCGCCGCTCGACCGTCTGGCGGAGGAGTTTCAGGTGCCGGCGATCCCGATGCTCGATTCGGGCCACCCGGGCACGGAGCCCTGGGAGGCGAGCGTGATCTCGGTCGAGCCGTCCAACGTGGCGGTGCTGGCCGTCAAGCCCGCCGAGAGCGGCGGGGCGGTGATTTTGCGCGTGCAGGAGATGTCCGGCCGGACGACGGAGATGAAGGGCCGCTGGCGCGGGGCCGCGTTTCGGGCGAAGCTGCGGCCCTGGCAGATCGAGACGCTGCGGCTGGAGCCTGGCGCCCGCGGGGTGAAGGCGCTTCCGGTGGAGGCCCTGGAGTCGCACCAATAACCTTTTCCTACCATGACCGCCCTCCCTGTTCCCGAGATCCGCGTCGTCCTGCGCGCGCACGAAGAGTCGCGCGTGGTGGAGGTCGCCGAGTGGTTGTTGCGCGGCCCGGGGGCGCGGCCCGTGGCGGCCCTTGGCTGCGAGTGGGTGATCGAGTTGCACGGAGCGACCACGCGGACCGGTGATGTCGGGCTGCGCCTCACTTTGCTGAGCGGGAGCCCGCCGCCGGTTTCCTTCGGTCCGCTGTTTCGGCTGAGCGACTGGAGCCCGGAGGTCTACACGCTGCTGCCGGGGGCGGTGTATGCGGGCAACCGGTTCGGTGTGCGGCGGGTGGCTTATTCTCCCCGTTACCCGGAGGCGGATGCGCGACCGGACGCGGAGACCTTGATGACCGATGTTCCGCGCCTCTCCGCCGAGCCCGGCGCGCGTTCCCGGATCCAGTTGCTCACGGGCGACCTCGCCGCGCCGGTCTTCGCGGCGCGCTGGCCGGAAGGGCGCACGGTGCTCATCTCCGCGGCCGAGGCCGCTCCGGACATGCTCTGGGAACTGGAGGAAAACTCCGAGCGCAGCTCGGCGAACTTTGCGCTGTTCACGCCCGGTGTCCGGGAGAGCCGCTACAGCTTTGATGGCATCCGGACCGATTTTCGGTCGGAGGACCGGGGGCGCGTTCTGGCTCGCGGCAAATCCCTCGCCCTGCGGCTTCGCGTGGAGGAGTCGCGGACCTCGGGCATCTCCGGGCTTTTTGATCGCGTGCTGGAGATCAGCAGCGAGTGGATGGCGCGCGTGCCCAGGCGCAACGAACTGCCGCTCTCGGCCGCCGCGGATATCGTGGAGGCGAAACGCAACCGCGAGGACTGGGCGGAGAAGATCGGCGTCTATCGGACGACCAACGTGGCCCCGGGGCAGCTTCACAACGTGTTCCAGACCGGATGGTGCGGCGGCATCCTCGCGGAGTCGGCGCTTCTCGCCAGTCGCGACGGGGTGTCGGTGGCGCGGGCCAAACGGGCGCTCAGCACCATCGCCAGCCATGCGCCGCGACCGAGCGGATGGTTCTGCGGCAAGGCCCACGCCGACGGCACCTGGACGGCGGATTTCGTGCACGACACGGCGCGCCCGTGGACGCATCGCTGGACGCTGCTGCGCCGGCAGGCCGACGCGCTCTTGTATCTGCTGGCCGCGGCGGAGCGGCACGAGGCGGCCGGACGCGGCGCGGCGCCCGAGGTCTGGCTGCGCGCGGCGCGAGGGCTGGCGGATGCGTTTGCCACGCTCTGGGAGGAGGGTGGAGCGCCGGCGCAATTCATCGACATCGAGGCTCGTGGCGCCGCCGCGGTGCGGGTGGGCGGATCGGCCTCGGGTGCGCTCGCGCCCGCGGGCCTCGTGGCGGCGTGGCGGCGCTTTGGCGAGGCGCGCCACCTCGCGGCGGCGGTGGGGCTGGGCATGCTTTACCACGAGCGCTTCACCCGGGCCGGTTACTCGACCGGTGGTCCGGCGGATGCGATGCAAGTGCCCGACAGCGAGTCGGCGGCTGGTCTGGTCGATTCTTTCGTGGCCTTGCACGAGGCCGGCGCCCCCGGGGGCGACTGGTTGGCGAGGGCGGGGGAGGCGGCCGCGCAGTTGGCGACCTGGGTAATGCCTTACGACTACGCCTTTCCGCCGACGAGCGAGTTTGGCCGGCTGGCGATTCCCACGGTGGGGAGCGTGTTTGCCAACGCGCAGAACAAGCACTCCGCGCCGGGCCTGTGCACGCACAGCGGGTTGTCCTTGTTGCGCCTGTTTCGCTGCGGCGGGGATCCGCGCTTTCTGCGCCTGCTCGCGGCGATCGTGCGTTTCCTGCCTTGGGCGGTCTCGCGGGCGGATCGGCCGATCCACGCCTCGGACGGGCGCGCCTTGCCCGAGGGTTGGATCAACGAGCGCGTCAACACGAGCGACTGGGACCATAATCTCGGCGGGGTGTTTCACGGCTCCACCTGGAGCGAGGTCTCGCTGCTGCTCAGCGCGGCGGAGCTGCCCTCGGTGTATGGCCAAACGGATACGGGATTGCTCGTGGTGTTGGACCACGTGGAGGCGGAGTGGGTCGAGGTGGAGCGGCCGCATGGTGCACTGCGGCTGAGGAACCCCACGCGGTTCCCGGCTCGCGTCCGGTTGCTGGTTGAAAACAGTGGCGACGCGGCGCGCGTGCGGGTTGGTCCCGCCTCGGCCCTTGCCTGGCCGATGCTGGAACTGGCTCCGGGCGAGGTGCGACTGTGCGCGGTCAAGGATGGCTCTTCGCCCGTGGCAGGTCCTTAGCTGATGGTCCGGCCCGCTTTTCCATTCGTCGCGCGAGTGCCCGTTTCAGTAGACCGACCCCAGCGTCTTGTTTGGACGACCGCTCCTGATCCGAGCACCTCCGGGGTGAATTTCCTACGTAAGGGCCGGGGGTGCTGCCTAGGCGCAAGTAATTCCCCTATTCGGCCGCGGGAACGCTTTTACCGAGTCATGGGATATTGACTTGCAGCAAGATGAGGGAGGGTCCGTCTGCCGCGGGAAGGGGAGAAAACGTAGGCTGAGCCCATGAAAAGCGGCACGCGCAGTCTCCTCGGAAAGGTCGGGGTCCTGCTTGTCGCGCTGGTGATGAGCGCCGGGGGGGCGCTGGCGGATGGGAGCCGGGGCGGGGCGCGTGCACCGGGCGCCAAAGCCGATCTCGCCGTGGTCTTGGCCGATGCCCATCGGTTGGCGACGCCCGCGGGCGGCATGGTCGTGCGCGTGACGGGTGTCTCGATGCTGCCCTACTTTGGCGAGGGCTCGGTCTTGGTGCTTCGCGGGGCTTCGCCCGAGGCGCTGCAAGCGGGGCAGATCGTGGTGTATCGGAACCGTTTTGGCGAGTTGGTGGCGCACCGGGTGGAGCGGCGTGATCCCGCCGGTGGCTGGGTGGTGCGCGGCGCGAACAACGCCAGCGAAGATAGCACGCGCGTGACGTCCGAGAATCTGCTCGGCGTGGTTTACGTGACCTTGCACTCGGATCCGAGTCGCGTGGACGAGGGGCTCAAGCTGGCGGGCTTGCTGGCCGACTCGACCCCCTTGGCGCTGGCCGCCCCGGCGCGCTGAGGTCGCGAGCTCGGCGAGGGGTGGAGAATGGGGAGGAGACGAGGAGGGTGTGGCGGAGCGGCGGGGCGGTTTCGTTGCGGCACCCGCGCGGGGCGCGTGCCCCGCGGCGGGGATCGGTTTGTTTTTGAACCACGGAGGACACGGAGGGCACGGAGGCATGGGGCTCCTGCCCCGTGCAAAAAGAACCGCAGATGACGCGGATGGGCGCAGATGTCCTGAAAACCGAGACCGGGAGACGGAAGATCGGAAGACCACAGATTGCACCGATGGTCACAGATACGGAGGATGCTGGCAGCGTTTGGCGGCACCGCCAGGAGCGGACGCTTCCTTCTTCCATCCCTGCTATCCGCGTAATCCGTGTAATCAGCGGTTAAAGGTTGGGGTTTGGGGGACCGGGGACTGCCCTCCGCAAAGAAAACCGCAGATGACGCGGATGGGCGCAGATGTCCTGAAAACCGAGATCGATCGGAGATCGAAGACCACAGATTGCACCGATAACCACAGATACGGAGGATGCTGGCAGCGTTCGCTACATCGCGCTGTGGGGTCGTGGCCTCTGCTCCTTCTATCTGTGCGCTCTGTGTGATCTGTGGTGGGGTTTGAGGGACCGGGACTGCCCCGCGCGGAGAAAACCGCAGATGACGCGGATGGGCGCAGATGTCCGGAACCCGGAAGCCGGAAGACCACAGATTTCACCGATGGTCACAGATGCGGAGGATGCTGGCAGCGTTTGGCGGCATCGCCAGGAGCGGACGCTTCCTTCTTCCATCCCTGCTATCCGCGTAATCCGTGTAATCCGCGGTTAAGGTTTGGGGGGTGAGGGACCGGGGTCTGCCCTCCGTGGAGGAAACCGCAGATGACGCGGATGGGCGCGGATGCCCTGAAAACCGAGACCGGAGATCGGACGACCACAGATTTCACCGATGGTCACAGATACGCAGGATGCTGGCAGCGTATGGCGGCATCGCCCGGAGTGGACGCTTCCTTCTTCCATCCCTGCTATCGCGTAATCCGCGTAATCCGCGGTTAAGGGTTGGGGGTTTAAGGGAGATCGTGGTCTCTGCTGTTTCTATCTGTGCTCTCTGTGTGATCTGTGGTGGAGTTTGGGTGGCCGGGGGAGCGTCCGCGGAGAAAATCGCGGATGACGCCGATGGACGCAGATGCCCAGGCAGTCTAGCGCAGGGTGCGGACGTAGAGTTGCTCGACCTTGGCTCGGGCCCAAGGGGTGCGGCGGAGAAAAACCAGGCTGCTTTTCACGCTCGGGTCGTGGAGAAAGCAGCGCACGGGGATCTCCTCGCCGAGACGCGCCCAGCCGAGGCGCTCGACGAGCGTGGTGACGACGTGCTCCAGCGTCTTGCCGTGCAGGGGATCGCGCGAGGACTGGTCCATGGACGGGTGGGCGGGGGCGCTCAGGCGGCGGGCCACCAACGGTAGAGGAAGAAGTAGACGAGCACGCCCGTGACGCTCACGTAATACCAAATCGGATACGTGAAGCGCGCCCAGCGCTTGTGGTCCTCATACCGCCCCTTGAAGGCCAGGTAGAAGGTGCGCGGCACGAGGTAGGCGATGGCCATCGCGAGGATGACGTGGGTGATCAGCATCACGTAGTAGACGATGCGGATCGTGCCCTCGCCGCCGAACTGCGTGTGGATGGCCTCGCCCGCGCCGGCGGCGGCGCCCTTCAGCGCCTTGTGCGTGAGGTAGCCGACGAGGAAGACGGCCGAGACCACGCCGGCGGAGATCATGCAGGTGCGGTGGGAGCGTTCGTTTTTCTGGCGAATGAAGATGAAGCCCAGGGTCATCAGGGCCGTGGCGAGGGCGTTGAGGCCGGCGTTGAGCGCGGGGATGTCGTCGAGGGTCATTGGGCGAAAGTCGGAGTGGGGTTAGTCACGGAGAGCACGGAGCGCCGACACGGAGGGCACGGTGCGGAAGCCGGCATGGAGGAGAGCAGCGAGGGAGTTTGGTGAAGGCGATGGGGTGGTGGAGGCGGAGGGCCAGTCGATGAATTGAGCGGGTTTTGGAAAACTCCGTGTGCTCCGCTCCGTGTGCTCCGTGGCCATTGCCGCTCAGGAGGAGATGAACCAGACGCGATCGATCACGAGGGCGCCGAGCTGGAGGGGCAGCCACGCGATGGAGCAAAGGAAGAGTTTGCGGGCCATGGCGTCGCGGGTGGCGGGGCGGGTAAAGGCGACCGCGCGCGCGATGAACCAGGCCCCGAGCACCACGCTGACCGCGGCGTAGCCGAGGGTGGTCAGCCCGAGGAAGCTGGGCAGGATGGCCAGCGCGACGACCGCGAAGGTGTTGATCAAGGACCAGCGCGCCACCGCCGCGCCGTCGGGGTCGCGGGTGGTGAGCATGGGGAAGTTCACCCGCGCGTAGTCGTGACGGTAGGTCCAGGCGACGGCCATGAAGTGCGGGATCTGCCAGGTGAGGAGGATGCCGAAGAGGATCCAGCCGAGCGCGCCCACGTGGACGCGCCCGCCCTCGGCCGCGGCCCAGCCGATGAGCGGCGGGAAGGCGCCGGCGATGGCGCCGAGCTCGGTGGACCAGCGCGAGCCGCGTTTGGCCGGGGTGTAGACCGCGAGGTAGCTCACGATGGTGGCGAGGGCGAAGAAGGCGGCGAGGCCGTTGACCTTGGCGAAGAGGCTGCCGAGGCCGAGGGCGCAGAGGCCCCAGCCGAGCACGAAGGCGTTGCCCGGGGGCAGGCGACCGGCGGGCAGGGGGCGGTCGGCGGTGCGGGCCATGCGCGCGTCGGTGTCCTGCTCCATCCATTGGTTGAGCGCGGCGACGCCGCCGGCGCAGGCGCAGGTGCCGAGGCAAAGGAAAAAGAACTCGGTCGCGTGCCAGCCGGGCTTGGCGGCGGCGTAGCCGACCAGGGTGGTGAGGACCGAGAGCAGGCTGAGCCGCGGCTTGGTGAGCTCGAGCAGGTCGCGGAAGGCGGAGGGGCGCGGTTCGGCGCTCATGCGGCGGGCGCGGGCTGGAGGGCCGAGGCGCGGAGGGGGCGGTGCATCCAGAGGGCGAGGAGGAACGACACCGCCAGGAGGGCGGCGCCCACGATCACGTGGCCGGTGGTGAAATAGGGGTCGCGCAGGCTGAGCACGGTCGCGGCGCCGAGCGCGATTTGCACGACCAGAAGGATCACCAGCGCGGTGGCGAGGCGGCGCAGGCCGGCGGAGGCGGCGGCGTTTTTCCAGATCGCGATCGCGAGGGCCAGGATCGCGCCGGTGAGCACGAGGGCCATCACGCGGTGGACGAAGTGGATCGTGACGCGGAAGTTCCAGTTGGCCGGCAGCCAAGCGCCGTCGTGCGTGCTGTGGGGGAAGCTGGGTATGGCGAGGCCGGCCATGTTGTGGCGCATCACGGCCGCGATCACGAGTTGCGCGAGCACGAGCACGACCAGCGCGATGGCCCCGGCTCGCAAACCGGCGGAGACGCGGGTGGCGGCGCCGGCGAGCCAGGGGCGGGAGAGCGCGGCGGCGATGGCGAAGAGCACGCAGACGTAGACCTGCGCGAGGATGCCGTGCGGGATGGTGAGCATCTGGCCGAGGGTAAGCTCGAAGCCGGGCACCTCGATGGAGTCGAGCAACACGCGTTTGCCGCCGACGATGCCCTGGATGATGACGATGGCGAGGGCGCTCCAGCCTAGGCGGCGCACCCAGGCGCGGGGTTCGCGGCGGTGCAGCCAGACCACGGTGCCGATGGCGAGCATCCCCATGACCGCGCCGAAGAGCCGGTGCGAGTGCTCGGCGAACATGTAGATGTCGCGCAGCCAGCCCTCGGGGTTGATCGAGCCGTTGGAGAGCGGCCAGTCGGGGAAGGCCATGCCGGCGCCGATGCTGGTGGTGAA
>JAUVVA010000198.1 GCA_030604905.1 Verrucomicrobiota bacterium
ACCGGCTTTTTCGATCAAAGCGAGGGTGCGGGCGTTTTTGTGGGCCCCGAGGTTGTCCAGCACGACGATATCCCCCGGCTTGAGCGTGGGAACGAGGATCTCGCGGACATAGGCGTGGAAGACTTCAGTGTTGGTGGCGCCCTCGATGGTCATGCAGGCGGTCTCGCCGTTGAGCCGCACCGAGGAGATCATTGTGGTGGTGCGCCAATGCCCGTGGGGCGCATGGCAGACCAGCCGTTCTCCCCTCGGCGAGCGACCACGCAGACGCGTCAGGTTCGTCTTGGCCGCCGACTCGTCGATGAAGACCAGGCGCGCCGGGTCGAGGCGACCTTGTCCCCGTTTCCACCGCCGACGGGCTTGGGCGACATCGGCACGGTTTTGCTCTGCCGCATGGAGCGTCTTTTTTTATATGTCAGCCCCAGCCGGTCCAAGACCCAGTGGATCGCCCCGATAGAGCACTCCAGCTTCAGGCGCTCTTTGATCTCCGCCAAAGTCAGATCCGGCTCCGTTGCCACCAAGTTCTTCAACTGCGCGCCCCGCTCGGGCAACAACCGCGCCTTCCTTCCAGAAAAGCGGTGCCTCGCCTCGATCCGACCGGTCCATTTTCTCTGGGAGAGCAGCTTCTTGACCAGCCCAACCGACACCCGAAACCGCTTCGCCACCTCTTCCTGGGTCCACTTCCCCTCGTCGTAGGTCTCTACAATCCGCTGCCTCAGGTCGAGTGATGACGTCTTCATCTTCTCACCTTAGCTGGCCCCCAAAAAATAGCTACAGTTTTATTTGAAATGCTCTAGTGATTGGATGCAGCGTCAGCTGTCGTTGTCGTGGTGACAAGGGCGGACCCGCTTGCCGATGACGTTCCCGGGATCGCCAGTCTAGTCGACGGTCACGCGCCCCTTTGGGTGACGCGGGTGGGCGTGCATCGGTTTTTCGACACCTCGCCCTACAGCCCCATGATTGATCTGCGGTGGCAGGTCCCCGCACCGCACCATCAAAACTCACCACAGATCACGGAGTGCACAGATGGCAGGAGCAGGGCCACACCCCTAGTGTGATGCCACGAACGCTGCCTTCGAACGAGTATCTGTGAGCATCGGTGATATCTGTGGTGTTACGTCTTTCGGGGCCGGGTTCGGGGCGTGTGCGTTCAGCTCTGTCATCTTCGGTTTGCTCAAAGAGGCTTCGGCGAGACGCCGAAGCCGGCCCGCGAGACGCGGGCGCTCCCCGGACCGTTCAAAGCGACGCAAGCGGGGCGGGACGTCGGAATCTTACACCGATCTTTCCCAGGTGGCGAGGGCGACGGTGCCGGGGGGCAGGGTGAGCGTGGTGCCGCCCCACGATGGGTCCACCGCCGGAGCCGACGCGGTGACGAGGGCGGCGTGCTGGGCGGCGGTGAGGTTCATCGGCCGGCCGAGCGCGAGCCACGCCTCGTAAGCGCTGCCTTGGCCGGGGAGGATGCGCTCGAGGCGGGTGGCGCGATAGCCGGCGGGGGCCTCGGGGGTGAGCGTCCAGGGGCCGAGGGTGGCGGTGTTCCAGAAGAGAATGACGAGGCGCTTCTGATCGGCCGAGGCGCTGCCGAAGGCGCCGCGCTCGGCACTTTCGGGCTGGCCTTGAATCGACAGCGAGTGGGTTTCCAACCGGTGGAAAAACTCGAAGGCCCGGAAGGCGGACTTGGGAATGTCGTCGACGGTTAGGAGGCCGTAGCCGCCGTGGAAGGGAGCGAAGTGAAATTCGCACTCCTCGTAGATGTCGGAGAGGTTCCAGAAGAGGCTGCCGTCGGCCCAGCGTTCCATGCCGGCGAGGGCGGAGGCGACCACGGCGGCGTTTTCGCAGGTGTCGTGGTTCTCGGCGAGGGGGCCGGCGGAGGAGTTCCACTCGCCCCAGATGATGGGCAGGCCGGGGCGGCGCGCCTCGACCTCGCGGTGCACGCGGGCGAAATGCCGGTGGAGAAAATCGAGCCCGAGCAACCGGACCTCGCCTTCGGCGGATTCCATGAAGGCGACATCGCTCGGGTAGATGTGGGTGGACAAAAAATCCACGGGCGCGGAGTGCCGTGCGCAGTCGTCGAGAAAGTCGCCGATCCATTCGCCGCGGGCGGTGGCGGGGCCGCCGACGCGGAGGCCGGGGTGCACGGATTTCAGGGCGCGGGCGGCGTGCCGGTAGAGGCGAAAATATTCCTCCTGCGTGCCGGTCCAGAAGGGAATGTTGGGCTCGTTCCAGACCTCGAAATACCAGTCGCGCAGCTCGTCGGTGCCGTAGGTCTCGAGGAGGAAGCGGGCGGTCTCGGCGACGAGTTCCTCCCAGCGGTGGAAATCGGCGGGCGGAGCGGTGGGGCCGTGGTAGTGGGTGATGGTCCGGCTCGGATCGCGCGAGAGGGCGGTGGGCAGGAAGGAGAGTTCGAGGAAGGGCTTGAGGCCGGAGGCGAGCACGGCGTCGAGGATGCGCTTGAGTCCGGAAAACGTGTAGTAGGTCCGGCCGTCCGGGTAGCGGGTGAAGACCGAGACGTCGTCGCTGAGCGTGCCGTGGGCGCGCCAGTAGCGGAAACCGAGCTCGGCATGGCAGCGCCGCATCTGCGCCTGCAAGTCGGAGCGCATCACCATGGGCGCGTGGCAGGTGTTGGCGCCGAGGGCCCAGCCGCGCTTGAGCGGCTCGGGCCGGGCCGGGAGGGAGAGGCGAAGCTTCATGCGGTCAGCGGGCGGACGCTTCGCTGGCGAGGCGGCGCAGGGTGTCGATCGCGAGGATCAGGCAGCCAGCGGCGCCGCGGAACTGGGTGGCGCCGAGGGCGAGGGCGCCCCAGCCCTGCCCGGCGGTGGCGGCGGAGGGCGCGGCCTTGACCTTGCCCGCGGGCTGGTTGTCCCGGTCATACCACTCGAAGAACTCCCGGTCGCGCAGCACGCGCTCGACCATGGGGAGGAGCGCGGCGTGGGCCTCGGCGACGTAGCCGGCCCGGGCGTAGGCGGCGGCGGTCTGCGCGCCCCACCAGGTCCAATCGCCGCCGTTGGCGTAGCCCCAGGGCTGGATGCCCTTGGCGGCGTAACAACGCTCCGGATACGGAGGCCAGGGGCTGAAGCCGATCGAGGCGGCGCCGGCGCGGCGCACGGCCTCGAGGGTCGCGGCCCAGGAGCGGGCGGTCTCCGTGGGGGAGAGGAGGCCGGCGCGGATGGCAAGAGCGGTGCCGAGCGGGAAAAAAATTGCGTCCTCGTCGAGCGCGGCGGGGAAGGGAGATCCCTCCTCAAGGTAGCGGTGCGGATGGAATTTGCCGCGCACCGGGTCCCAGAGGACGTCGCGGGCGGCGGCGGCGAGATCCGCGCGGCGCTTGGTCCAAAGCGCTTTTTGGGCGGACGGGAGGGCGTCGAGCGCAAGCAGGTCGTCGAGGGCGAGCAGGGCGAGGGCGTTGGAGTAGATGCCGACGGCGCGGTGGGTGCCGGCGTCCATCTCGAGGCCGAAGGCGTCCTCGGGCCGCACGTCGTGCCAGTCGATGGTGGCGGCGTTGCAGATCAGGCCGTGCGCGGGGGACCAGCGGTGGAGCCAGAGGAAATCGAGGGCGGCGAGGGCGCGCTCGAGGACGCTGCGGCCATTGACGGACTCGGAAAGGAGAGCGCGGTCGCCGGTCGCGCGCACGTAGCGCGCGAGCGCTTGGGCGAAGGAGGTTTCCTGGTCGGCGCTGACGCTGTTCTTCATCGCCATGCGCCCGGGGAGCGTGGGCGAGACGCGGAAGCGTTTGTAGTAGGGATCGTGTTTCTTCTCCTCGACGACGCCATCGGGCAGGTTGCCGTCCTCCTCCTGAAAGTGGAGGAAGGAGACGAGGGCTGCGCGCACCTCGCCCGGCGGCACGGCCTCGATGGCGGGGAGGAGGAAGGTGTTGAGATCGCGAATCCAGATCTCGTGGAAATGGCTGCCGGCGTTGAGGCCGCCGCGCAGGCAGGTGATGGCCATGGCGCGACACTCGTCGAGGCGCGGGTCGCCGAGGATCGCGGCGACCGCGGCGGCGTCGAGCGGGCGCGGCGGCGTGGCGGGGAGCGCGGCGGGAACGACCGGCTCGCCGAGAAAGGCGAGGCGGGGCGTGGAGGAGGGCGGGGCGGAGACGGTGGACATGGTGGGGGGACGGCGGAAACATGGGGTCCGCGGGGAAAGGCCAAAGTCATGGGGCGGTTTAATCGTTGATCGAAATCGCGCGGTGCGCGCGCCGCCGGCGGCGCCTGGCAACGATTTAACCACGCCGCTGCTTGCGCGAAATCCGCCCGTCTTCCCGACTGGGATGCGCTCGAAGCTTCCGGCGAAGGCCGCGTTTGTCCCCCAAGCGCGCCGACCGCCCCACGATTCCCCATGAAGCTCCTCGATTTTTTCCGTCACCAGTTGCGGACCGCCTGCCTGCTTTTGGGCGGCATGTCCTCGATGTTCGCCGTATCCGAAGCCGGGGTGACTCCTCCGCCTTCCGTGGTCGTGCTCAAGCTCGACGATATGGTTGTTCGCGAAGGGCGGGTGCCGGAACGGTGGATGCGCATCGCCGAGTTCGCGGAGACGCGGAAGCTCAAGGTCTCGATCGGCATCATCTGCAACTCGCTCGAAGGCGAGCACCCGGCCTACCTCGCCGAGCTGAAGCGGCAGGCGGGCACCGGCTGGATCGAGTTCTGGCATCACGGCTACGACCATCGGCGCTGGACGGAGGGTGAGGTCACCTATCGCGAGTTCTCCAAGACGTCGCGCGAGCATCAGCTCGAGCACCTCACGCGCGGCCAAGCCCTGGCCCGGGAAAAGCTCGGGATTACCTTCACCACCTTCGGGGCGCCCTTCAACGCGACGGACGCCACGACGGCCGAGCTCCTCGCGAGCGCCATGCCCGAAATCCGCGTGTGGCTCTACAGTGACGGCAGGAATCCCGCGGGCAAGTTCGTCGCCCGTCGGGTGCGCGCCAACCTCGAGGAGCCCGTGCACAAACCGAACTTCGGCGCCTTCGTCCGAGCCTACGAGGCAGAGCGGGCCAAGGCGCCGCGCTACCTCGTGCTCCAAGGCCATCCGCTGAGCTGGGATGACGCCGCCTTCGCCGAGTTTGTCCGGGTGGTGGATTTTCTCGCCGCCGAGGGCTGCGCCTTCGTGCACCCTGCGGAGCTGCCCGCGTTGGTGCAGTGAGCGAGGGGGCGTTGGCGAACTACGGTGCGCGCGGGCGCCTCAGGGCTCGACGGGCAGACCGGCGGGGCCTTTCACCAGCCGCTTGGGCGGGCGGGCGAACTCGAGGCGGATCACCGGCACGGGGAGGCGGAGGATGCGCTCGTCGAGGTTGTAGAGGCGCAGGTAGGCGATGCCGGCCTCGTGGTCCCAGGGGAGCAGCTCGACGCGCGTCTCGACCGGGAGGCCGGTGTTGAGCTCGGTGGCGCGGACGGGCCGGGTGAC
>JAUVVA010000042.1 GCA_030604905.1 Verrucomicrobiota bacterium
ACCACCACCCATATTGTTGTTACGAATACGACGCCGCCATCGACTGCGCCCTGGCCTCCTTCGGCGGCGGCCGACCCGCCCTCCGCCGCCTCGTCGCCGGCCTGGTCGGCGAGGCTCCGCTCGCGCACGTGGCTCCCGCCCCGTCGATGGCGGGCGGAGGGGGCTAGGTTCGCGACCTCGAACTCGCGCGCACGGGGCGGGAGTCCC
Organism: Verrucomicrobiota bacterium; assembly: GCA_030604905.1. Lineage (GTDB taxonomy): Bacteria > Verrucomicrobiota > Verrucomicrobiia > Opitutales > Opitutaceae > IMCC26134_A. The sequence continues at coordinate 208 of JAUVVA010000042.1, forward strand.
GTGCCCCCTTGGGCCTCACTTGTGGGTCGGGAGCGGCCGGTGTCTTCAACCCGGCGGCGATCTCGGCGGCGGTTTCTTTGCAGAGCCGGAGGAGCCGGAGCTTTCGCGCGCGCGGCACCTCGTCGGAGATGAAGCCGCCCACGGCGGCGACCACCGCGCGGTCGGCGTCAAACACCGGCACGGCCAGCCGGAAAATCGCGCGTCGCGCGTCGTCGAGATCGGGGAAGGCGGGCTGGGCGTGGCCGCTGCGGCGCACCTCGGCCAAGAACGCGTCGAGCGCGTCGCGATTCTTCCAATGCCGGGCCCCGTGGCGCGCGAAAGGGTGGCGTTGGAAAAACTCGCGCGCCACCGGCTCGGGCGCGAAGGCGAGGAAGAGCAGCGAGCTGGCCTTGAGGTAGGGCTCGATCTTGAAGTCGCGGCGCCGCGCGAGCACGCCGGGGCGCTCGGCGAAGACGCCGAGGCGCTGGTAGGTGTCGGGCCCTTCGGCCTCGAGCAGCACGAGGTTGGCGTCGGGCATGCGGGCCTGCGCCCGCACCAGCACGCGGCCGGCGAGGCTGAGCAGGCGGCGGTCGTCGTCGAGGCGCTTGAGCTCCGCGATCGCGGGGCCGAGCAGAAAGCGCAGCGGGTGCTCGCGGCGTTTGAGCAGCTTCTCCTGCTCGAGGGTGCGGATGAACTTGTAGGCGGTGTTCTCGCGGAGCCCGGTCGCGGCGGCGATCTGCGCGATGCTGCGCCCCTCGTCGGCCCCGGCGACGGCGAAGAGCACGCGGGCGGCGCGTTGCAGGGACTGGATGGGGGCGTTGCCGGGCATTTTTGATCTATGATCCGAAGAAAGTCGAAGGGTCGGCGTTGCGGGATTGGGGGCAAGGAAAAGCGCCGCCAGACAAAAGAGGCATGCCGCCCGCCACCCTCGCGTCCGTTTCCGCACCCGCCGCCACGCCAGGTTCCACGCCTGTCGCCTCGCCCGCCGGCCGACGTTCGCCGCCTTTTCCCGGCGAGGGCGAGTGGCGCCTGGCGTCGGCGGAAACGGGCGCCGCGGCGGAACCCCTGTGCCGCTGGGATTTCGCCGAGGCCGCGGGCGAGGTGCGCTGGTCGAGCGGGCGCGAGCGCTACCCTTTGCGCGAGCGCGCCGGGGCCGTGCGACGCGGCGAGGACGGGCCGGGCGGCGGCTTCACCTTGGAACTGGAGGAGGGCCAGTGGCTCTGCTGCCCGCGGAGCGAGTGCCCGGCGTTGAACTTTCACGGCACCGACGCGCGTTTCACCCTCGTCGCCTGGGTGCGCCGTCGGCCGAAGCGGCGCGACGAGTGCGAGGCCGTGGCCGGGATGTGGAACGAGACCGCCTGCACGCGGCAGTATTGCCTGTTTTTGAACCTGCAAATTTGGGACAGCGTGGACCAGGCCTGCGGACACCTCTCCGCGACCGGCGCGCCCTCGCCGGGCTACAAATACTGCATGGAGGCGACGATCGGCGAGACGCGGCTCCGGCCGGGAGCGTGGCACCAGGTCGCCTTCACCTTCGACGGCACCTGGGGGCGCATCTACGTGGACGGGCGGCATGATTACCGGCCGGGCTTGAACCCGTTTTTCTGGCCGGGGCGCATCAAGGACGGCGGCCCGGCTGGCTCGGACTTCACGGTGGGCGGCGTGTTGCGCCACGGCGAGATGGGCAACTGGTTTGCCGGCTCGCTCGGTGGCCTCGCCGTCTATGATGTCTGCTTGGGCGACGCCGAGATCGCCCGTCTCTGGACCGAGAAAGCCACCTAGCCACGCTTCGCCGCGCGTGACGCTCTCGCGGCGATCAGCCGAAAGGCACTCGACCGTCCGCGGGACAAGCGCGAGTCGCTGGATCGGCTCCGGGATTGGCTGTGTTGCCCGGGCGCATCAGCCGCCGCGGCGCAGCGTCTCGCCCTCGTGCCAGGTGTTGGGCACGCTCAGGATCGGGCTCAGCGCCGGGATGCCGAGCTCGCCGCGCTCGAGCGAGGAGGCGAGGAGGCTGACGGCCGATTGCCCCATCTGCTCGTAGTTGGCGCGCAGGCCCGATTCGGGCCGGCCGTCGATGCAGTCGATGCGGCAGACGGCGACGTCCTCGGGCACGCGCCAACCCCGTGCCTTCAACCAGTCGAGCGGCTCGCTACCGTTGACCACGATCGCGTCGGGGCGCTCGCGGCGCATCCAGCGCATGAGCGTGTCCTCGTCGTAGGCCTCCTCCTCCTCGAGCGGGCGCAGCGCGGGCAGATCGGGGTGTTGTCGTTGAAACAAGAGGTAGGGCGCGAGGATCGCCCAGCGCCGCCGCTGCTCATCCGCGCTGCTCATGGCGAGTCCGATGCGCCGGTAGCCCCGCTCGCGGATGCGCGAGAAAATGGCGAAGTAGTCCTCGTAGGAATCGCGCTGCACCCGCGGCAGCGGAGACTCCCAGATCGCGTGGCCGATCTCGATCGCGCAGAACTTCGACCACTCGAGGTCGATCTTGAGCAGCACGTGGTCCACCACCGGCGTGATCGCGAGCCCGCGCACGCCGCGCGCGTGAAGCTGGCGGCTGAGCGCCTTTTGCTGCCGCGCCTGCCGCGGGATCTCCACCCACTCCAGGCCGTAGCCGAGCGCGCTGGCGCGATCGCGCACGCCGCGGTGGATGCCGCTCAGCCAGGCGAAGTGCCTCGCCTGCTGCTCCGGCACCGCCGCGAGGAAGCCGAGCGTTTCGCGAAACACCGGCTTCTGCGCCTTGCGCGCGAAGGAGAGCGCGGCGGCGAGCATCGGATCGCGCACGTAGCCGAGGCGGCGCGCCGCCGCCTGCACCTGCTCCCTCGTCTCGGGCTCCACCCCGTTGAGATCACGCAAGGCTCGCGAGGCGGTGGCCACGCTCACCCCGGCCGCTTCTGCAAGTTGGCGGAGACTAACCCTCATGTAACTGTTACATTGGGAGGCCGTTGTCGCCGGGACAATCGTGAAATGAGATGCGGCCACAAAGCCCCCACCGCCCGCTTCGCCGGCCGATCCGCCCACCGCTCCGCAACCATGAACCGCGCCTCAACCACACCCGATCCCGCCTCTCGCGGACGCCGCGGGTTCACGTTGATCGAGCTCCTCACGGTCATCGCGATCATCGGCGTGCTCGCGTCGCTGCTTGTGCCGGTGGTGAGCCGGGTGCGCGCGCAGGCGAAGCAGTCGCAGTGCGCCTCGAATCTTCGCCAGGTCGCGCTCGCGATGCGTCTCCACGCGGAGGAAACGAAGACGGGCACGCTCCCGCTCGCCGGCGCCGACGCGACCGCCGCCGGCCAGCCCTCGTGGTATGTGACCACCGCGCCGCTGCTCAACATCCCGGAGGGCACGGTCGGTCCCGCGCCGCGCGCCCGCGCGGCCGGCGTGCAAATCTGCCCGGGCTTCGAGCCGAACGTCGCGCGCGCCACCTCCTACGGCGTCAACGTGTTCATGATGTCGGGCTCCTTCCACCAGTGGAAGTATCGCCTCTCGGTCGTGCCCGCTCCCTCGCGCACGATCCTGCTCGGCGAGAAAAACGGCAACGTGGACCAGGTGGACCCGCGCACGCCCGGCGGCGGCGCCTACCCCGAGCTCCGCCACGCCGACGGAGCCCTCTACGCGTTCGTGGACGGACACGTCGAATACCTCAAAGGCCAGATTCCCCCCGAAGATCCCCGCTGGAAGTGGTGGCCCTAGGGGCCGCCCGTCGCTCCCCGCCCTTTTCAGCCCGGCCCCCCTCGGACCGGGAGATGCCACTGTATTTTCCCCGTCACTACACACACACCATGACCTCGCACAAAACTCCCCGGGCGCTCTGCCTGTTCCCGGCCTTCCTCGGCCTCGCGCTGCCGGCCTCGGCGCAATTCGTCACCGGCTTCGACGCCGGCCAGGGCTACTCCACCGGCACCATCATCGGCGTGGACGATCCCGTCCTCTCCGGCACCGGCGCGTGGTATGTGCCCGCCTCGCTCACCAACGGCGCCTCAATCCAGAACTACGGCAGCCCGCAGTCGCAGGCGCTCCGCCTCACCGACAACAACTCGAACAACTTCGCGGCCGCGCTCGATCTCGCCACCGCGATCGATTTCACGAAGAGCTTCAACCTCACCTTCAGCATCGCCGTCGAGTCGATGAACGCCGGCACCTCCACCGGGGCCACGCCCTTCGTCAACGTCCGCCTCGGCCGCGACACCAACAACAACAGCCACAAATCCTGGCTGCGCTTCTCGATCAACGTGGACGGCACGATGGCGCTCTACACCGACGCGACCGGCGGCACCACGACCACCCAGTTCGGCGTCGGCACGCTCTCCGACTACGTCAACGCCGGCGGCTACCTCACGGTCAGCATCACCGTCGATCCCGTCTCCCACACCTACACCCGGCTCGAGCTCAGCGGCTCGAAGCAGACGCAGGTCGTCTCCTCCGCCGCGGGTCTCGCCCTGCCTTGGATCTCCAACACGGCCGGCGAGCCGCCCTCCGTCTTCTGGATCAACACGGCCGGCTCCCCCACCTCGGTCACCTACCTCGACAACGTCTCGCTGACCAACATCCCCGAGCCCTCCGCCTTCGCCTCCGTCCTCGGCCTCGGTGCGCTGGTCTGCGCCGCCACCCGCCGCCGTCGTCGCGCGCGTTAAACCTTCGCCCGGACCGGCCGCCGCGCGCAGGCTCGGTCCGGCGTCCCGTCCTGCCCCTTCCGTCCACGTCGGATTTTCCCATGCTCCCGTTTCTCGTTCGCATCGCCGTCCCGCTCGTCGTCCTCGGCTTGGCCGCGCTCCCGTCGCGCGCCAACGAGGCCCGCTCCGTCCGCATCGACCTCAGCGCCGAAAAGGACGAACTGAAACTCGTGCCGGGCGCGGTCAGCGAGGGCGCGAGCGCGAAGAACTCGGCGTGGCGGAAGGAAAAACAGGACTACTGGATCACGGCCGTGTTTCCCAGCGCCGCCGACAAGTGGCTCTCCGGCTCGATCACTTTCACGCCGCAGGGCTCGGGCCGGGTGCTCGTGATGCTCAAGGGGCCCTACGTCCGCGTCTCGCCGGGCTCCCCGCAACTGCGCACCGTCTGGGCCTACTTCGACGAGGTGCTCGCCACCGGTGCCACCGTCCGAAACCCGGGCTTCGAGGAACTCCAGGGCGAGCGCCCGGCGGTCTGGTATCGGCTGCCTCCCCCGGCCGGCGTCAACCTCCAGCCCGAGACGCTCGCCGACATCGACTCCACCCAGCCCGCCGAAGGCCGCTTCAGCGCGCGCGTGTGGCACCACTCCGGCTACGCGCAGGCCATCGAGGTGCAGGCCGGCGTGCCAGTGACGATCACCTTCCGCCACCGCCTGCACGAATGAGCCCGGCGCCCGCGCCCTCGACTCCGCACCCTCGCATGCGACCCTCGTCTCGCTTCCGCGCGCTCGGCCTCCTCGTCGGCTGCGCGCTCGCGCTCACCCCTCATTTCTCCGCCCGCGCCTTCGAGACCGACGCCGGCTCGCCGCCTCCGCTGGCGGGCCGCGAGCCGCTGTTTCCATTTGTGCTTCCTTGGGATGACGACTCGCCGGGCGTGACCAACCTCGCGGGCTGGCAAAGCGAACCCGCCGGCGCGCGAGGCTTCGTCTTCGCCGCCGAGGGCGGCCTCTTCGTGCCCGGCCGCGATCCCGGCACGCGCGAGCGCATCCGCTTCCTCGGCGTGAACATGGCCTTCGCCGCGAACTTTCCCGCTCCGGAGGACGCGGAGAAAATCGCCGGCCGCCTCGCCAAGTTTGGCGTCAACTGCGTGCGTTTCCACCACATGGACCGCTTCGCCGCGCCGCGCGGCATCTGGGCGGAAAACCTCCGCGACCTCGACCCCGCCCAGCTCGAGCGGCTCGACGCCTTCGTCGCGGCGCTCAAGGCCCGCGGCATCTACGCCAACCTCAACCTCCAGGTGAGCCGCAACTACCTCGGCTATCCCGTGGGCGAAGGCGCGCCGCATTCGCACAAGGGGCTCGACCTCTTCCTCCCCGAGATGATCGAGGCGCAAAAGGACTTCGCCCGCCGCCTGCTCCACCACGTCAACCGCCACACCGGCCTGCGCTACGCGGACGACCCCGCCGTGGCCTTCGTCGAGATCAACAACGAGAACGGCCTCGTCTCCCGCTGGTGGGATCGCGCGCTGGATCAGTTTCCCGCCGATCTGCTGGCGGAGCTTTCGCGCCGCTGGAACACCTGGCTCGCCGCCCGCCACGGCTCGGCCGAAGCCGCGCTCGCGGCCTGGGGAGGCGAGCCTTCGGCGTCGCCGGGGCGGCTCGACGACGGCGGCATCGACTGGGTGCGCCGCGCCGACTTCGCGAAGCGGCCGCCCGCCCTGCAGCGCGACTGGCTGCGCTTTCTCGCCGAGACCGAGCGCGGCTACTGGTCGCACATGCGCGAGTTTCTTGTTCGCGACCTCGGCGTGCGCTCCCTCGTCATCGGCTCGCAGCTCGGCGCCTACAGCACCTCGCCCATGCAGGCCGACATGGACGTGATGGACCTGCACTCCTACTGGTCGCACCCCGAGTTCAACAACCGCCGCCGCGACTGGAACGACGTCACCGTGCGCAACACCTCCATGGTCGCCGCCATGGACGGCGCCTACGCCGCGCTGCCCTCGCTCTACCGCGTGGAGGGCAAGCCGTATGTGTTGACCGAATACAACCACAGCTCGCCAAACACCTACGCGGCCGAGGGCTTCCCGATCATCGCCGCCTACGGCGCAATGCAGGACTGGGACGGCGTGTTCGTGTATTCCTACTCGCATGGCCATTTCCCCTGGGGCTCGGGCCGCATGCCCGGCATCTTCGACATCGACCAGCACCCGGTGAAGATGGCCACGCTGCCCATCGCCGCCGCGCTCCTCCGCCGCGGCGACGTCTCGGTGGCCCCGGCGCGCACCGTCGTCACCCTCGCGCCAGACCAGGCGATCGAGGTGATGCGGACCGCCGGCACGCGCGTGACCGCCGACCGTTTCGGCGCCTCGCGCCACGAGGCGCTGCGCCGCCGCGTGGCCGTCCGTCTCGCCGAGGACGGACCCGACCCCGTGGCCCCGCCCGCCTCCGCCTACGAGGGGCCGATCACCAGCGACCATGGCCAGCTCACCTGGGACGCCCACCCGCGCGAGGCCGTCTTCACCATCGACACCGCGCGCACCAAGGCCGCCATCGGCTTCGGCTCCGGGCGCACGCACCGGCTCGGCGTGCTCGAGATCAGCCCCGGGCGCACGATGCAAAACTGGTCCATGCTCGCCCTCAGCCAGATGGAGGGCGGAGACCTCGGCGCCGCCGGTCACGCGCTGCTCGTCGCCTGCGGTTATATCGAGAACACCGGCATGACCTGGCGCGACGCCGACAAACACCTGCCCGGCGACTGGGGCCGCGCGCCCACCCTCGTCGAGGGCGTCGCCGCGCGCTTCGCCCTCGCGACCTCGCGCCCCGTCGCGGTGTGGGCGCTCGACGAGCGTGGGCAGCGCCGCGAGCGCGTGCCCGTCACCGCCGCCGGCGGCTTCGCCCGCTGGGAGATCGGCCCCGCCCACCGCACCCTTTGGTATGAACTTCACGTTGAATAAACGCCCGCCCTCGGCCGCCGCGCCCGTGCCTTCGCCCGCTCCCGCGGCCGACCTCGCCGAGATGTTTCCCTTCGTGATGCCTTGGGACGACGCCGGCCCCGGCGTCACCGACTTCAGCGGGCTGCTCGCCGCTCCCGCCGGCGCGCGCGGCCACGTGCGCGCCGCCGAGGACGGCCATCTCTACGTCGGCGGCGCCGACGGTCGCCCGCGCGAGCGGCTGCGGCTCTGGGGCGTGAACCTCTCCTTCGCCGCGAATTTTCCGACGCACGAGGACGCGCCCAAGATCGCCGCGCGCCTCGCCAAGCTCGGCGTGAACTGCGTGCGCTTTCACCACATGGACCGCGACGCCGCGCCGAAAGGAATCTGGCGCGACGATCTCCGCACCATCGACCCCGGCCAGCTCGACCGTCTCGACTACTTCATCGCCGAGCTGAAGACCCGCGGCATCCACGCCAATCTCAACCTTCACGTCAGCCGCTACTACCCCGACCACGAGCGCTGGGAGCGCATGCCGCTCTTTTTCAAGGGCGTGGATCTGTTCTTCCCGAGCATGATTCGCCAGCAGCGCGACTACGCCCGCGCGCTCCTGCTGCACCGCAATCCCTACACCGGCCTGTGCTACGCCGAGGACCCCGCGGTCGTCTTTGTCGAGATCAACAACGAGAACGGCCTCGTCTCCCGCTGGTGGGAGGGCGCGCTCGACGCCATGCCGGCCTGCTACGCCGACGAGCTCGCCCGCCGCTGGCGCGCCTGGCGCACATCGCACGGGCGCGCCGTGGCCGCGGACGCCTCGATCATCCTGCGACGCGACTACGACGCCGCGCCCGCCAAGACTCGACTCGAGTGGACGCGCTTCCTCTGGGAAACCGAGAAGGCCTACTGGGTGGACTTTCGCCGCTACCTCAAAGACGAGCTCGGCGTGCGCGCCCTCATCATCGGCACGCAGCTCTACTCCTACAGCACGGCGCCCATCCAAGCCGAGATGGACGCCATCGACATCCACGCCTACTGGGAACATCCGGAGACTCGCGACGGGCGCTGGCGCGTGGGCAACACCTCGATGGTCAACAGCCCCGACGCACGCACCATCGCCGACCTCGCCCTCCAGCGCGTGGCCGGCAAGCCGCTCATCGTCACCGAATACAACCACTGCGCGCCCAACACCTACGGCGCGGAGGCCTTTCCGCTCATCGCCGCCTACGGCGCGATGCAGGACTGGGACGCGATCTTCGCCTACTCCTACGCCCACATCAGCGGCGGCCGCTGGGATAGCGGCACGATCAACGGCATGTTCGATATCGACCAACACGCCGTGAAGATCGCCTCCTTCGGGCTCTCCGCCGCGATCTTCCTGCGCGGCCACGTGGCGCCCTCCGCCGCTTCGCGCACCGTCTCCGCCTCCGAGGAGCAGTTCATCGAAATCTGCGCCCGCCACGGGGTGAACATCGGCGGCGACTTCTTCGGCGCGAACCGGCACGACGCTCTCCGCCATCGCCAATACCTCCGCATCGATCCGGCCGGCGGCGTGCCGCGCGAGCCGTCGGCCCCGGCCTACGTCGGCCCGATCGCCAGCGACGACCGGACGCTGGTCTGGGATGCGGCCGCGCCGCGTGGCGTGGTCACCATCGACACCCCGCGCAGCAAGGCGGTCATCGGTTTCTCCGACGGGCGGGTCTTCACCCTCGGCGCGTTTCGCGTGCGACCGGGCCGCACCCGCCAGGGCTGGTCCTGCATCGCGCTCACCCAGCGCGAAGGCGCGGCGATCGGCGCGCCCGGACGCGCCCTGCTGGTCGCCGCGGGCGACACCGCCAACACCGATATGGTCTGGCGCGACGAGGCGCAGGATCACCTCACGAGCTGGGGCCGCGCGCCGGTCCTCGTCGAGGGCGTGGCCGCCGAGATCGAGCTGGACGTGCGCGGGGCCCGCGTGGAGGTGTGGGCGCTCGACGAGTGCGGCGCGCGCCGCGAAGCGCTGCCCGTGCGCCATGAGGGCGACGTCGCGATCTTCCACATCGGGCCCGCGCATCGGACGCTTTGGTATGAAATCGTCGTCTCCTGCTTCGCGTCCTGATCGCCGGTTTGGTCGGGTCTTCCGGCGTGTGCGCCGCGTCGTTGCCGTCGCGGCCCTCGTCCTTGGTTTCGCGCCCGGCGTGGCCACGCTGCGCGCCGAGCCGCGTCTGCCGGCGCTCTTTGGCGACGGGATGGTGCTCCAGCGCGACGTGGCGATCCCCGTGTGGGGCTGGGCCAAGCCCGGCGAACGCGTCACGGTGGAGCTGGCCGGCAGTCACGCGAGCGCGGTCGCCGACGTATCGGGCGAATGGTCGCTCCGGCTGCCCGCGCTCCCGGCGGGCGGGCCGCACACGCTCGTCGTGGCGGGCGAGGGGCGGCGGGTGGTCTCCGACGTGATGGTCGGCGAGGTGTGGTTCGCCTCCGGCCAGTCCAACAGGGAGTGGACGCTCAAGGACAGCGACGACGCCGCGGCGGAGATCGCCGCCGCCGATCACCCACGCGCGCGCGTGTTTCGCGTGCAGCGCGCGGTGGCGGACGAGCCGCGGGCGGACTTCGAGGGCAAGTGGAGCGTGGCCACGCCACGCAGCGCGGGCTGGATGAGCGCGGTCGCCTACCACTTCGCCCGCTCACTCTCGGCCGAACTCGGCGTGCCGGTCGGCGTGATCAACGCCTCGCGCGGATCGGCGCAGATCATCGCCTTCATCCCGGAGCCGGCCATCGCCGCCGCGGGCGAGGTGTTTGCCGAGGATCTGGCTCGGTGGCGCGAGGCGGTGGAAAAGTTCCCCGCGCGCAAGGCCGCCCACGAGGAAAGGCTCGCGCGCCTCGCCCCCGGAGAGCGGCCGCCGGAGGCGCCGTATGGCCCGAGCCACTACAACCAGCCCGGCGGTCTCTTCAACGCGATGCATGCGCCGGCCACGCGCTACCCGATCCGCGGCTTCCTGTGGTATCAGGGCGAGGCCAACGCCAAGCGCCCGACGCAATATGCGAAGGCGTTTCCCGTGCTCATCTCGTCCTGGCGCGAGGCGTGGGGCGGGGGCGAGGCGCCCTTTCTCTTTGTGCAGCTCGCGGCCTACAACTCGCCGAAGACGGGTTTCGCGCCGAACGGCTTGGAGCGTGCGCTCACGCGCGAGGCGCAGGCGGGCGCGCTCGCCTTGCCGCGCACCGGAATGGTGGTGACGCTCGACGTGAGCGGACCGGATTCGCAGGAGCATCCGCGCAACAAGCGTCCGGTCGGGGAGCGCCTGGCCGCGCTGGCGGGCAGGCTGGTTTATGGTCGCGACGTGATCGCGACCGGGCCGACCTACGCCGGCCACCGCGTCGAGGGCGGCACGGTGCGGGTGGATTTCCAGCCCGGCACCGCGCGCGGGCTGGCGGCGCGAGGGGGCGGCGACGTGACGGGATTTTTCGTGGCGGGGGCGGACCGGGTTTTCCATGCGACCGAGGCGCGGATCGAGGGCGAGTCGGTGCGGCTGCGCTCCGCGGCGGTGCCGAGCCCGGTGGCGGTGCGTTACGCGTTCTCGAACGATCCGGTGTGCAACCTGGTCAACGAAGCCGGCCTGCCCGCGGCGCCTTTCCGAACCGACGACTGGGCGGGCTCGCAAGAGCGGAGGTAGCAACCGGGTCTTTCCGGCCGAGGCCCGGCCTCCGTGGTCAATACAGGAACTTCACGACCACCTTCACCACATCTACGGCGTCCTGGACCGTGACCGATGGCTGATGGGCCTCGCCGGGGAAGAAGATGGCGAACTGCCCGGGCGCCAGCGAGAGCCGGGTGGGGTGCCCGGTCGCGGGAACGTGTTTGGCGACGTCTTTTCCGGAATCGTAAGGACGATCGATCAACAAGGCGCGGGAATCGGCGTAGCCGCACAGTTCGCTGCCCGCGTGCAGATACTGGATGTCGCCGTAGCGGAGGTGGCTTTCCCAGCTTTTGCTCGCGCAAGGATCCGTGCGGTAGCGTTGGACGAGGGCGAAGAGGTTGTCGCCCGCGATTTCGTGACGTCCCTCCGGAGTGGCGGGATCGAAGGCGAGAAGGTAGGCGAAAGCCTGCGCGAATCGAGGATGCAGCGCGTGGTAGCGGGCGGCGTGATCGATGTGGTCGAGGATCATGGTTGCGAAGCGTCGGCACTGCGTGCCGGGGCGCGGTTGACGAGAATCCGAGCGGCGGAGCCGGGGCCGATCATCTCGCCGGCCAGGAGGTCGTTCTCGGAGAAGCGCGCGAGGAGGATTTCCCGGTCCGCTTTGCGCGCGCGGTCGTAGGCGATCACGAGCGTGCCGTCGGGTAGCTTGTCGCCATCCGGGTAGGAGACCTCGAGGCGCTCGTCCAGGAGCAGTCGGTGCGGCCAGGTGAGGCCGTCATCGAGCGAAAGGAAGGCGGTGAGGTGGGCGCGGTCGGTCTGAAGGCGACCGTTGATCCGTGCGCGGGGAATGCCGGTTTCGGCCGGGGTGCGGTGGCGGACGAGAAGCAGGTTCCCCGATGCGAGGCGGCGGATGAAGAAACGGGCGTTGATGTGCGGGATGGCGGACGGTTTTGCGGGCGTCCACGTGCGGCCGCCGTCGGCGCTGGTGGACTCGAGCATCTCCTGGCGGCCGCGGATCAGCATCCAAAGAACACCGTCGCGGCGCTCGACGAACATGTGTTCGTCGTAGAGAATATCGGCGCCCGGGAAGGGCAGCGAGGCCAGCAGCGAAAACGTGGCACCCTGGTCCTCGGTCACCACGACCAGCGTGCCGATCCGATCGGCGTCGTAGTGGTTGAACTCGTCGGGTAGGTGGCGGTCGGGGCGCTTGGGGTCGTCCTTCTTGGTCACGCCGCGCCACATCGCGACGGGCAGCAACCAGCGGCCGTCCGCGAGGACCGTGGGTTTGTTCATCATGATGCCGTCGCACAAGCGCCGAGGCGCGGAGAACGTGGGCGCGGGCGCGTCGGGATTCTCCGAGACCACCGCCCACACGCCGGCGCGCCCGTCCCACCACGCGTAGCATTGGGCATAGAAGATCCAAAGGCGGCCGAGCGGATCCGTCCATGGGACCGGGTCGTAGGTGCGGACGCGCGGATGCGGGTGCTCGATCACGAGGTCGATGTCCGACCAATGCCGTCCGCCATCTTCGCTGCGCGCGATCATGACGAAGTTATGCGGGCCCTCGTCGTCGCCCCCGCCATACCAGGCGGCCCAGAGCCGCCCGCCGGGAGTGGCGGCGACGCCGGGGATGCCTTGAAAATCACGGGGCGCGGGCAGGGAAGCCTCGTCTGTCGGTCGCGACGCGCGGGCGGGCTCGAGCGCGGGGTCGGCGGCGACGGCGAGGGAGCTCGCCACGGCGAGCAGGAGCAGCGGCAGGAGTATCGGGATACGCAGGATCATGAGGGGGAAATCGGCCCGGCTTTCCGGCGCAGCACCGCGAGCGCGACGGAGGCGACGGCGAGGCCGAGCAAGATGGCGGTGAGCGGGCGGGTGAAGAAGACGGAGGCGTCGCCGCCGGAGAGCGTCAGCGCGCGGCGGAGGTTCTCCTCGGCCATGGGGCCGAGGATGAGTGCCAGCAGCAGCGGGGCGGCCGGGTAACCGCCCCGGCGAAGCAGCAGGCCGACCACGCCAAAAGCGACCGCGAGCCACACGTCGGCGAGGTTGTTGCGAAGGGCGAAGGCGCCGACGAGGGAGAGCAGCAGGATGACGACGCGAAGGATTCGCGGATCCAGCCGCGTGACGCCGAGCAGGAAGCGGGTGCCGGAGATCGCCACGAGAAACACGAGGGCGTGGGCGCAGAGCACGAGGGCGAGGATCGAGTAGGCCAGCGGCGCGTGTTGCTGGAAGAGCAGCGGGCCCGGCTGCACGCCGTGGAGCACGAAGGCCCCGATCAGGACGGCGGTCACCGAATCGCCCGGAAGGCCGAGGGACAGCAACGGAATCATGGCGCCCGAGGTGGAGGCGGTCTTCGCGGCCTCCGGCGCGGCCACGCCCTTGACCTCGCCGTCGCCGAAGCGGTCGCCGGGCCGGGCGCGGGAGCGCGCCGTGCTGTAGCCGAGGAAGGCGGCGATATCGCTGCCGGCGCCGGGCGTGGAGCCGACCAGCGTGCCGAGCGCGCCGGAGCGCGCGATCGTCCATCCGCAACGACGCAGGTCCTCGCGCGAGGGCAGGGACGAGCCGCCCACGGCGGCGTTCTTGGCGGTTTTGCCGGGGCTCCCGTCCAGCACCTCGGCGATCGCGAACAAGCCGATCAGGGCCGGGATGAAAGGGATGCCCTCCATCAGGCTCACGCTGCCAAAGAGGAAGCGCGGATATCCGCCCAGGGGATCCATGCCCACGGTGGCGATGAGCAGGCCGAAGACCGCGACGATCAGTCCCTTCAGCGGCGGCCCGTCGGAGGCCGCGACGATCATGGAGAGGCCGAAAACCGCCAACGCGAAGTATTCCGCGGGCCCGAAACGCAGGGCGAACGAGGATATCTGCGGAGCGAGCGCGATCAGCAGGAGGGCGCCGATCACGCCGCCGCCGAGCGCGGAGACCGCGGCCACGCCCAGGGCGCGCTTCGCCTCGCCGCGCAGCGCGAGGGGATGGCCATCAAACGTGGTCGCCGCCGAGGCCGGAGTGCCCGGGGTGCGAAACAAGATGGCGGGGATGGAGCCGCCGTAAACGGCGCCGCAATAGATGCCGAGCAAGAGCGCCAGCGCCGGCATGATGGAGAGCTCGAAGGTGAACGGGATCAGGATCGCCACGCCCATCGTGGCGGAAAAGCCCGGCAGGGCGCCGATCAGCAGCCCGGCAAGGACGCCGACGAGCAAGGCGAGCCCTATCCAGGGGTCGAGGCAGAGGCCGGGAAGCGCGCGGAGGATCTCGATCATCGCAGAAAAGATCAGCCCAGCAGCCCGGCGGGCAGCGGCACCCCCATCAGGCGGGAGAAAACCAGGTGAAGCGCGAAGCCGAGGCCGAGACCGATGGCCAGCGCTCGCGGCGTGCCGGCATAGCCAAACAAGCGCAGCGCGACCGTGACAAGAAGCGCGCTGGAGGAGATGAAGCCCAGCCTGGGCAACAAAAGGAGGTAGGCGCAGCAAAGGGCGACCAACACGACCGGCGAGTCCATCGCGATCCTTCGCGCTCCGCCGGCGGCGGGCCGCGGCCGGCCCCGATCCATGAGGAGCGACAACAACGCCAGCCCCGCGAGGCTCGCCGACAGGAGCAAAGGCATGGCGGCCGGGCCCAACGATTGCCCCGGAGGGGCGGAGGGGAACCGCAAGGCGATGCCGCCGGCGACGAGGGCCAGGCTCAGCCAGAGCAAAGGAGCGAGCAGGCGCGCGGAGTTCATCGTCGCGCGAGACCAAGGGACGCCATCAGCTTGGCCACCTCCTCGGATTGGGTCGCCACCTGATGCCCGAACTCTCCGGATCCGGCGGGCGCCAGATTGATGCCGGAAGCGGCCGCGAAGTCCTGCATCGCCGGTGACGCCAACGCCCGGGAAAAAACCTCCAGCAGACGTTCGCGCGCCCGGGGCGGCAGGCCGTGCGGCGCCGCGAGCCCGCGCCAGGTGCCAAACACCAGGGGCAGCCCCCGCTCGGTGAAGGTCGGCGTGTCGGGAAACAGCGCCACGCGGTGCTCGCTCATCACCGCGAGGACTTTCAGTTGGCCGGCCTGGGCCTGCGCGCGCACCTCGCCCGGACTGACGGTGACGGCGTCAATGTGTCCGCCGACCAGCGCGGTGACCGCTTGCGACGCGCCGGCGAAAGGGACCGGGCGCACGGGGACTCCGGCGATCTCCGCGAAACGGGCCGACGCGAGGTGCCAGACGGAGC
Source organism: Verrucomicrobiota bacterium (assembly GCA_030604905.1). Taxonomy (GTDB): domain Bacteria; phylum Verrucomicrobiota; class Verrucomicrobiia; order Opitutales; family Opitutaceae; genus IMCC26134_A. Next base: position 15,536 of record JAUVVA010000042.1, read on the forward strand.
CCGGACCGGAGTTGCCGACGCTGACCGAGGGACGCTGCCGGGCCCAATCAAGAAACTCCTCCAGCGTGTCGGCGGGGAAATCGGAGCGCACCGCGAGCGCGCCGGGATCCATGTTGAGCCGCATGAGAAGATCAAAGTCCCGGTGGGTGAAGGGCACGAGGCCCTGCACCGGAAGCGAAACCAGCTCAAACGTGACCAAGGTCAGCGTATGGCCGTCGGCCGGGGCGATCAGCCCGGAGGCCATGCCCACGGCGCCGCCGCCACCGGTGGTGTTGGCGACCGTGACCGGGACGCCGAGTTCCGGCTCGACCGCGCGGGCCAGCCCGCGGGCGAGCAGGTCGGTGCCGCCCCCGGGCGAAAAAGGGCAGACGATGGTCACGGGGCGGGCGGGGAAAGCCCGGCCGTCGCCGCCGCGGGTCCACCGCATCCAGCCGAGCGTCGCGAGCAGGACGACGACGACGAGCCAGGCGGCCAGATCGCGGGGCGGACGGGACATGGTGCGATTCTCTTTCTGCCGGGAAGTGCGCGGGCGTCAAAGCCGCTTCAACGCACGACGCGGCCCGACGCGTTTCCGCCCGTCAAGGACTCCACCTCCTCGCGCGAATTCAGGTTGAAGTCGCCCTCGATCGAGTGGGCCAGGCACGAGGCGGCGGCGGCGAAGGCGATCTTTTTCTCCGGCGTGTCGTAGTCCTCGCACTGGAGGGCGAAGATCAGCGCGGCGGCGAAGGAGTCGCCCGCGCCGACGCGGTCCACGATCTGGCGAATCTCGTGCGGGCGGTAATGGCCCAGCCGGTCGAGCGGGCCGAAGACGGCGCGGCCGGCCGAGGCATCATAGAGCATGGCGCCCCAGTTGTTGTGACTGGCCGAGAGGCTTTCGCGCAGGGTGATGGCGACGTGGCGCACGCCCGGGAAGGCCTCGACGAGGCGGGCGGCCACCTCGGGATAGCGCTCGAGGTCGAGGCGGCCCTCCTCGACGTCCGTGTCCCCGGCGTGGATGCCGAGCACGTCGGCGGTGTCGGACTCGTTGGCGATGAGCACGTCCACGAAAGGCAGCAGCCCGCGCATGACGCGGCCGGCGAGCTCGCGCGCAGGCGTGCCCGGCTCCCAGTCCCAAAGCTTGGCGCGGAAGTTGAGGTCGCAGGAGACGACGAGTCCGCGCGCCTTGGCGGCTCTCGCCGCGGCGAGACAGGCCTCGGCGGCGACGGCGGAGAGCGCGGGGGTGATGCCGGTGAAGTGGAACCAGCCGGCGTCGGCGAAGATGGCCTCCCAGTCGTAGGCGGAGGCCGGGGTGAGCGAGACGGAGGAGTGGGCGCGGTCGTAGATGACGCGGCTGGGCCTCTGGTTGGCGCCGCGCTCGACGAAATAGAGACCGAGGCGCCCCGTCTTCGCGCGATGGATAGCGGAGACGTCCACCCCGAAGGAGCGCAGCTCGGCCACGCAGGCTTCGGCGACGGCGTGCCGGGGGATGGCGGTCACAAAGCGGGCCGGGGCGCCGAAGTGGGCGAGAGACACCGCGACGTTGGCCTCGGCGCCGGCGAAGGTGAGGTCGAGTTGCCCCGGCATGGCTTGCCGGAAGCGGAGGAACTGGGGAGGGCAGAGGCGGCCCATGATTTCGCCGAAGGTGACGGTGGTTTTCATCGAGAAGGAGCGCGAAGGGCGGGGCGGCGGGGCAAGGCGGAGCCTTGCCGCCGTCGTCGGAGGCGGGCGTGGGTGACGTGGACGGAGGCTCAGGCGGCCTTTTCGGCCGGGCGTGCAAGCCCGGCGGCGAAGGCGGCGCGGCGGCGGATCTCGGCCCAGTCGCGCGCGGCGATGAGCTCGCGCGGGGCGATCCACGAACCGCCGACGGCGGCGACGAGCGGGCTTTCCAGCCAGGCGGTGGCGGTGGAGGCGGAGATGCCTCCGAGCGGGACGAAGCGCACGCCGAGATGCAGGAAGGGGGAGGCAAGGGTTTGGAGCCCTTTGACGCCGCCCATCGTCTCGGCGGGGAAAAATTTTAACACGCGGCAGCCGAGGGCGACCGCGGCCTGGACGTCGGAGGGCGTGGCGACGCCGGGCACGAAGGGGAAGCCGGTCGAAAGGCAGTGGCGGGCGGTCTCCAGATCCAGACCGGGAGCGAGCGCGAAATCGGCGCCGACGGCGCGCGCGGCGTCGGCCTGCTCGGGCGAGAGAACGGTGCCGGCGCCAAGCAAAACATCGGGCCCGGCCTCGCGCATCATGGCCAAGGCGTCGAGCGACTCGGGGGTGCGGAGGGCGACCTCGACCGCGCGGACACCCCCGGCGCGCAGGGCCTCGAGCAGAGGTGCGGAATCGGCGCGTCTTTCGACGACGACCACGGCGACGACCGCGCTTTGTTGCAGGCGCTCGAGGAAGGAGGAAGCGGAAGGGCGGGGTGCGGCGGAAGGTGTCATGGCGGGCGGATGGGTGACGGGCGCGAGCTTACTCGCGGCCCTCCCAGCGACGTTGGTTGAGGGTGGCGAGCCAGTCGGTCGAGACGGTGCGGACGGCGCCGTCCACCATGGCGACGTTGAGGGCGCCCTTGTGACGAAAGTCGAAGATGCCGTCGGTGCGGTTGAGTTGCTCGAGCGACTTGCCGATCTCGGGCGAGACCTGCGCCCAGGTGTGGTAGTAGTTGGTCTGCACGTTGAAATTCGTCAGGATGGCGGCCTCATACACGAGCGGCGTGATGGAGGGATTGGTGATGGTGGGGACCGCGCGCGGGACGAAACGCGACAGGGTGGCGCCGGAGAACCCGTAGATGGCCTGGCTGGCCGCGTAGGTCATCTTGAGGTCGGGGCCGGTGAGCGCCGTGGGCCCGGTGGCCCCCGGGCAGGAGAAAATCTCGTGCTCATAGACGACGCTGGCGGCGACGCGCCGACGCGGGAGGTAGGGATCGATGTCGCGATTCCACCGGCTCGCGCCGGCCGACGGGTCAGCCGGGTTGGAGCCGGGAGCGGAGGCGGCGGGCAGGAAGCCCCGGTTGTCGTTGGCGTGAAGCTGGAGCGCGCCGATGATTTGGCGGAGGTTGCTCACGCACTGCGCCCGCTTCGCGGAGGCGCGCACGGAGCCGACCACGGGCACGAGGATCGCCGCCAGGATCCCGATGATGGCGATCACGGTAAGCAGCTCGATGAGGGTGAAGCCGCGGGAGGGGTGCCGGCGGAAGAGGATCATGGTGGGGCGGGTTGCGGGTTGGGGCGGGAGGAGAGGGGGACGCGCGCGGCGGAGGCGCGTCCCCGAAAATTTCTAGGCGCGGCGACGGCGGGCGGAGACGGCGCACGCGATCGCTCCAAGGCCGGCCAGGATGGCGTAGCTGGAGGGCTCGGGCACGGCGGAAACGTGCGTGACCACGACGTTGTCGATCAGGCCGGTGCCGAAGGCGTTGCTCCAGCCGAGCGCGACGGTGTCGAACGAGTAGGTGGCGACGGTGCTGTAGCTCACCGAGCCCGAGAAGGAGTCTCCATTTCCCGAAGCGGAGTAGCTAAACTTCAGGCCCGACGACTCGCGCTCGATCGTGAACAGGATCGAATAGGTGATGTTTTGCGCGAAGCCGAACTGATCCGCCGCCTGCGGGGTGATACCGGTGCCGGCGGAGGCCCAGCCGCTGCCGGCGGTGAGGGAGCTGAGGATCGGCCCGGAATCAGTCGTGCGGTAGTAGAGATTGCCGACCTGCGTGCCGGGATTGACGAAGAAACCATAGCCGCTCTGCAGGGAGAGGTTGGGGTTGCCGTCGGTGCTCAGGCGCGCGGAGCCGGAGTTGACCAGGGCGAGGCGAAACACGTTGCTGCCGGCGGGGCTGGCCGTGGTCGGGGTGATGTCAAAAGAAAGGCTGATCTTCTCTCCGACGGCGCTCAAGGTGGAGGGCGCGCCGCTGGGGGTAAAGTAGGCCACGGCGTGCCGGAGCGTGGTGGTGGTGGGCGCGTTTTGCAGTTTATAGTCGGTGGGGCCGCCGGTGACGGTGAGCACGCCGGCAAGTCCGCCGAACCATTGGGCGGAGCCGGGCAGGCTCTGGTTGCCGCGGTCGTTGTCGTTGAAGTTGTCGTTAAGAAGCGTCGTGACGATCTGGGCGGAGGCGCAGAGGGGGAGCGCGGCCGCCATCACGAGGGCGAGGGGGAGGGTTTTCATGGGGGGAGGTCGAGTCGGTTAGGGCTGGGCTAGGGAGGTGAGGGAGACTTGCACGTTGTCGATGAGCGCGGCTTGCACGCCGCTCCCGAGGGCGATGACGACGGTGTCAAAGGCGGTGAAAGGCGCCTCCAAGTCGGAAAAGACGGCGGAGTTGACCTTCTCGGTCGCTTCCACCCGGGCGCTGATTTCCACCCGCGACTCGGAGACGCGGAAAATGAACATCGACATCTGGTGGGTGCGCCCGACGAGCAGCGGGTGGCCGTTCTTGGCGGCGTTTTCCACCGGCCCGTGAACATAGGCCGGGGCGGTGAGCGAGGAGATGAGGGCGCCGCTTTCCCCGGTGCGCCGCATCGTGCGAAAGCGGCCGGCGGTCGAGTTGAGGAGCACGGCGTAGCCGCGATGGCCGACGCGCGTGTTGCGGCCGTCGGGCAAGCCCTGCCCGGCCGAATCGAGCAGCGCCATCCGGATGGCGTTGGGATCGGCCTGGATGTCGCCCATCGGCGTGAGATCGAAGGTCAGGGTGACGCCTTGACCGACCGCCAGGTTCACCGGAGCTGCGGTCGGGGCGAAGCGTGCGGCGACATGTCGCACCGGGGCGTCCCCGGCGCGGAGGTGAAGGGCGCCGCCTTCGACGGAAACGAGGGCGGGGGTCGCGCTCTGCCAACGGGCGGAGGCCGGCAGGTTCTGCGACGCGGCCTCTCCGTCGGAGAAGGTGTCGTGGAGAAAGGGGGCCTGGGCCGTCGCCCACGAGGGCAACAGCAGCAGCAAGGGAAGCAGGGCGATTCGGGACATGCGGTCGATGCTTGGGCCGGGCCCGCCAAGGGGGACGAGCGGCCGGGTGGGAAGGGGGGATTTCGGGACGGTGGGCGAAGAGAAGAAAGTGGACAAACGCGGTGTCATGTTATGTTAACACGGAATGGCAAAAAACATGGTGGGCGCAGCGGCGGTGGCGCGGGAGGCGGGGGTGTCGGCGATGACGGTGTCGCGCGTGCTGCGCGGCTCGCCGAAGGTGAGCCCGGAGACCCGCGCGGTCGTCGAGGAAGCGGCCCGGCGCCTCGGCTATCGGCCCGACCCGCTGATGGCGCGCCTCATGGGCATGGTGCGCGGCCGCAAGGTCGCGCGCAGGGCCGCGGGCACGGTGCTGGCGGTGGTGCGCGATTATCTGCCGGACGACGAACTGCGCGACGACGCCTATCGCTACATGGCGCTCGAGGATATTCAGGCGCGCGCGGAGCGCCATGGCTACGAGGCGCGGGAGTTTTGGCTCGGGCGGGACGGCCTGGGGCCGGCGCGTCTGGGGAAGATCCTCGCGGCGCGAGGCATCGAGGGGATGCTGGTCTCGCCCCAGTCCTCGAGAAACTTCTCCGCCGAGCTGGACTACGCGCCCTTCGCCTCGGCCACCTTCGGCTACGGCCTGGTCTCGCCCCAGTTGCACCGGGCGAGCACGAACATGATGGACGGCATCCTCTCCGCGATCGCGGTGCTGGAGCGCAGGGGCTACAAGCGCATCGGCGTGGCGGTGACGCACTGGGTGGACGCCCGGGCCGACCACACCTACTCCGGCGCCGTGCTGCACCACCAGCAGGGCGTGCCCAAGGGGCGCCGGGTGCCCTTGCTGTTGATGCCGCACAACGCCTTGGACCGGGACGAGCCGACGTTTTGCGCCTGGGTTCGGAAACACCGGCCCGACGCTTTGATCTCGTTCCACGCCCCCGTGGCGGCTTGGTTGAAAAACAACCTCGGGCTGCGCATCCCCGAAGATATCGCGCTCGTCGTCCACGACTGGGCGCCGACGATGAGGAACTGGGCGGGGATCGACCATCGGCGCCCGCATGTGGCGGCGGCGGCCGTCGATCTGGTGGTGACACAGATCCAGCAAAACGAGCGGGGCGTGCCCGACGTGCCGCGGCAGATATTGATCCCCCCGCGCTTCGTGGACGGGCCGAGCATCCGCCCGGAGTGATCGTGGCGCGAGGTGCGTGCGCGTGGATCAATAAACCAGCGCGCGGAAATTTCTGACCCGGTGAAAGGTGATCAGGTTGCCGTCGTGCGCAGAACGGGCGCGAGCGTCGCCGGAGCGGGAGAGGATGACGAGATCATCTCCGTCGATGTCCATCGCGGCATAGTGCCTGGCCTCCTTGGGTGTCTCGCCCACGGCGACCAGGCCGGCGAAGCACCAATCGACAAGATTTTTGGAGAAATGCAGGACGAGGCGGTGGCGCTCGTTGTTGGGCAGGCTGTAGCGCTCGGGCGGCAGGGCCTCGGCGCGGGTCATGGAGTCGGTGGCCTGCGAACCGAGCAGCCAGTAGAGGCCGGTCGCGGGGTCTTGAAGCAGGTGAAAACGCATCTGGCCGCCGGGCACGGGCAGGAACAGCATGCGTTTGCCCGACGGGGCCTTTTCGAGCGTGGTGGTCATGGTGCCGTCGGTGTTTTCGACGACCTTGGCGAGGGCCGCGTAGCCGGTGCCGCCGGTGTGGGCGCGCATGAGCAGGTGAAAGGTTCGTCCCTCGGGATCGAACCAGTAGTGCGCGGGATCGGTGACGCGGGCGACATTGGTTTCCAGCCAGCCCATCGGCGGCGAGTTCCGGTTGAGCGGGCGGCGGACGAGGATGTTTCGGCCCGGGAAGGTCTGCGCGTAGAAGGGCACGCCGAACCAGTCGAGCTCCAGCTCGTTGGATCGATAACCGGGGATGATGTCCTTGAAGACCAGCTCGCTCGAGAAGGCCCAGCTACCGGGCCGGGTGAGGTCGTCCCCGAGTCGGGCGCGGAGCAAAACCGGGGCGAACTCGCCGACCGGCCAGGCCTCGATTTCGGAGCCGACGCGTTTCTCCATGGCGAGATACACGTTGCCCTTCGCGTGGAGAAAGTTGGCCGCGGTCTGGTGCCAGACCCCTTCCGCGATGACCGCCGGCTCGCCCCAGGTGGTCCCGTCATCGTCGGAGCGGACGATGCGCAGCGAGCGGCCCGAGCCGATGAGATAGAGCGAGCCGCCGGCGGTGAACAGGCGAGCCTGGCCGATCCGGGTGATCTCGAGCCGCGGCGTCCAGGTGGCGCCGCCGTCGTCGGACGTCGCCACGTGCGTGACGCTCGTCGCGCCCTCCTGGTGTTTCGCGCTCATCAGGTAAGTCGCCGCCAGGCGCCCGGAGGGGAGCCGCACGATGCCGGGATTGTAGGCGGGGACCAGCGCCGGATCGGGCGATTCCGCCACCACCACATGATCCTGGGCGAGGGCGCGAATGGGCGTCGCCGGGGCACGGCCCGCGGCGAGGATGAGCGCGACGAGGAGGGGGAGAGCGAGGCGGTTCATGTGGAGGAATTCGGGCGCCCGGCCCGGCCCGGGGGTTTGACCAAGGCCGTGCAGGCAAGGCCCGCAAGAAGGATGACCGCCGTGCCGAAAACAATGATGAGAAAACTGTGGAAGGGACTGCGCAACGCCGGAGGCAGCCAGTCGCCCGCCTTGGGCGAAAGCGTCATCCAGACGATCAGCGACACGCCGACGGACACGCCGATCGCGGCCGCGAGATTGGTGGCGCGCCGCCCGATGAAGCCCAGCAAGAACAGGCCGAGCGTGCCTCCGCCAAAGATACCGGCGAGCAGCCACCAGGCGTCGAGCGCGCTGGAGACCCGGGTGAGACCCAACGCGATGCCGGTGCCCAGCGCGCCGATCGCGAGGGTGGTGAGGTGAAGGGCGCGCATGTCCCTCCGCTCGTCGGAGTCGCGGCGCCAGTAGCGCTTGTAGTAGTCGCTGAGGACGATCGTGGCCGAGGAGTTGAGGCTGGTGGACACGGTGCTCATGGCGGCGGCGAAAATGGCCGCGATGAGCAGTCCGGTGATTCCCGGCGGCAGCGCCGTGACGATGAAGAAGGGGAACACTCGATCCGACTGGCCGGCCTCGCGGTAGAGCTCGGGCAACGCCTCCGGGCGGGTCGCGTAGTAGGCGAACAGCGCGGTGCCGATCAGGAAGAACACGGCGGAGACCGGCACATAGAGCAGCGCCCCGAGCCAGACGCTCTTGCGCGCCTCGCGATCGGAGGAGGCCGCGAGGTAGCGCTGCACGTAGTTTTGATCGATCCCGAAGTTCTGGAGATTGATCACAAGCCCGTAGGCCAGCACGACCCAGAACGTGGGCGCGCCCAGTTCGGGCCCGAAGGAGCCGAGGCCGAACTTGCTGTGTTCGCTCCCGAGCCGCAGGAGCTCCGGCCAGCCTCCCGGCAAGGCGAGGATCATGATCAGCAGGCACACGAGGGCGCCGACCATGAGCACGACGGTCTGGATGGCGTCGTTCCAGATGACCGCGACAATGCCGCCGACGAAGGTGTAGAGGGTGACGGCCACGCCGGTGGCGAGGATGATCCAGCGGATGTCCCAGCCGAGCAGCACGTTCATCGGCAGCGCCATCAGATACATCACGGTGCCGACGCGGGCGAGCTGGGTGAGCAGGTAGCATGCGCTGGCGTAGGCCCGGGCCCAGGGGCCGAAACGCTCCTCGAGGTGCACGTAGGCGGAAACGTGCCCGCCCCCGCGATAGAAGGGCATGAACCAGCGGACCGCGATCCAGGCGGCCAGGGGTATCGAAATACTGAATACAAACGCGTTCCAATCGCCCGCGTAGGCGCGGCCGGGCAGGGCGAGGAAGCTGATGCTGCTGACGTAGGTGCCGAGGATCGAGAGGCCGGTAAGCCATCCGGGCAGGCTGCGGCCGGCGGCGGTGAAGCCATCGACGGACTTGCTTTGGCTTCGAAACAGGAAGCCGACGCCCATCGTGACGGCGAAGTAGAAGGCCAGCACCGCGCCGTCGAGCGTCGTGAAGTGGGACGTGGAGGACATGGAGGGGGAGGCGAAGGACGGCGCCCGCGGGCGTCAGGCGCGGGGCAGGCCCCAGGCGTCGAACAGTTCGCGCAGTTCCTGCACGATGCTCGCGTAGAGCGCGCGCGACGTCTCGGAGACGACGGTCTTGGGCGCGCCCGGCTCGAAGCCGCGGGCTTCGAGCCCGGCGGCGACGTTGAGGGGGAATTTCATGCGGTCGATCACCCGGCCGAGCGCCTGCATCCGGCCCGCGGCGACGGACGGATCGCCGGGCCTGCCCAGGCGGCAGATGGCGTGCAGGGAGACCATCAGATCGGGCACGATGTTCGCCAGTCCGCCGATGGCGCCCTTCGCGCCGATCGCGAAGACCTCGGGGAGGCGCGTGTCGGAGCCGGAGAAAACCGAGAAGCCCTTCTCGTCTCCCAGTCGCACCAGGTCGTGGTGGTAGCCAAACTCGCCGCCGCTCTGCTTGATGCCCGCCATGGCGGCGCCCTCGGAGAAGGCGGCCGCCGTCTCGAGGTCGATGCGGTTGCCCGTGAGCTCGGGAAAATTATAGAGGTAAAACGGCAGGTCCACCGCCTCGGCCGCCCGCAGGAAGAACTCGAGCATGTCCGCCTGCGAGACCGGGTAGAAGTAGGGGGGCATGATCGCCACGCCCGCCGCTCCAAACCTGCGCGCGGCGCGGCCCAGGGCGACGACTTCGTCGAGCCGGATGGAGGTGATGTTGACCACGACCGGGAGCGGCGCGGCCAGCTCCATCACGACGGCCAGCATGGCCTCGCGCTCGGCCAGGCTCATGCGGACGAATTCGCCGGTGCTGCCGAGCGCGAGGATGCCATGCACGCCCTGCCGCCGAAGCCACCCGAGGTGGCGGGCCAGTTGCGGCCGCAGGAGGCGGCCCTGAGAGTCGGCGGGCAGCCAAAGGGCGGCGAGAACGCCGGAGCGCGGCGCGGTGTCGGACCGGGGCGGCGGAGAGAGCGGGGCAGGGTCAAGGAGCGGCATGGTCGGAGGTGGCAAAGTGGTAGAAGAAACCGTCCTCGGCGCCGATGAGCAGGACGGGGCGTCCATCGCCATGGATGTCGCCAACGGCGGGGGCGGTGCTGTGTCCGCCAAGATGGCGGCTATCGATCGGGCCCTGATCCTCGAAGATCCACCGGCCGGGCTCGTCGGAGACGTTTTTGAGAAAGTTCAGATTCCTGCTGTTGACCAGGAGATCAACGCGGCCGTCGCCGTCCCAGTCGGTGAAGGTGTAGGTGCGACGACCGCTGCGGCCGGCGGCGAGGGAGTTGAGCCGGAGCGCGCCGTCGCGTTCGCCCGTGGGGTTGTGTGCGGAATCAAAGGAGGACGGGCCGCGCATCCGGAAAATGCGTTCGCCGGGCCGCACCCGCACCTCGTCTACGCGTTTCTCCACGAGATAAAACGCGAGGTAGCCCTCGGGATCGACGGTCACGATCCCGGGACCGGGAGCGCCGGGCAGCGTGACGAAGGCCGGCGTGCAGCGCCACTGCACCACGAGCTCGTCGTCGCGCGGGTCCCACCAATGCCAGGCCGGCTTTTGCGGAGGGCGGCCGTCCCACCAGACACGCACCGGTTCCGGCGCGGCGAGTCGCGGCGGCGTGCCGGGGGCCGCCCCTCCCAGGTTGCGGAGCCAATGGACGCGGCCGGTGATGTCGCTCACGATGATGTCCTCGCGCCCGTCGCCGTCGAAATCGCCGACGGAGAGATTGGTGTAGCCCCACTTGGCCTCGGCCGGCCCTTGGACGGAACCGTTGTAACCGGCCATGAAGCGAACCGGGCGTCCCTCGTCTCCCGAGACGAGCGGGCGAGGCTCCGACCACCGGACGGGAAACCCGCCAAGGTTGCGGATAAAGGCGATCTCGCCGGCGGCGTTTCCGGCCAGGATGTCCTGGCGGCCATCACCGTCCCAGTCGGTGATCACAGGCGCGGCGAGGACGCCGAACTTCACCTCGTCGGCCCGCTGGCGGAAGAAACGCGGCGGCGCAAACTCGGGCATGTTCACCGCCAGCGCGCCGGCGCGGAGGCCGGAGTTGGTCTCGGCGCGGATCACGCGGCCGGTGTTCTCCAGGAGCGCCACCCGGCCGTCTTCTTGGGCGACCACGAGATCGGGGCGGCCGTTGCCGTTCCAATCATACGCGGTGACCACGATCATCTGCAGCGGCAGGGTTATCGGCTCGCCATCGTGGGTGAGCCGGCGGCCCGGCGCGTAGCGGGGCTCGGTGCGGGTGCCGATATTCTCGAAGAAGGTGAGGCCGTCGAGAAACTCGCCGCAGATGAGGTCGAGTCGGCCGGTGCCGCGAAAATCCGCGAAGACGGGCGAGGGCATGCCAAACACGTCGATCGGTCGGCCGTCCGCCTCGAGCCTCACCGGCGGCGCATAGTCGGGCCGCTCGTTGTCCCCCCGGTTGCGCAGGACGTAAACGAAGCCGCGCAAGGGACCGTTGGTCCATCGCCCGTTGCGATCGTAGGCGTTGTCCCATCCGTAATCGGTCCAGTCGCCGATGCCGACCACCAGATCCAGGACGCCGTCCCCGTCAAAATCGACAAGGCTGTGCTGTTGCCCGCGGATGCGGCCGCTCGCGCGGTGGATGGCGCCGGGATCGACGGGGAACCGGACGCGTCTGTCGGCGCCGGTGCGGAGAAAATCGGGATACTCGTGCCCGGGCCCCAGCACGCGGAGAGAGCCGTCCGGCAGGTAGGACGGCGTGAGGTCGTTGCGGCCTTCGCCGAGGCGGACCGCGGGTTTGAAAACCTCCATGCCGGTGGCGTCGCGCTCGCCGGTGTTTTCAAAGTAGTAGGTTCCTCGATACGGAGACGCGCCGCTGACGACCACCAGGTCGGGCTTGCCGTCGCCGTTTCGATCGACGGGAAAGGGCCAGCCCCAGAGACCGACGCCCAGATCGGTGGTGGCCTGCGGATCGTTGTGCGCCAGGCGGACCAGCCGTTCGCTCGCGGCCGACGCCGGCGCGCCACGAGCGGGCACGAACGGTTGAGAAACGAAACACACGATCGCGAGCGGGGCGAGGAGGCGGGCGAGAGACATGATGGGGCGGGAGGAGGCGGGGCGGGCGCGCGACGGAGAGGCCGTCACCAGTCGTCGCTGCGGAAGGGTTCGGCGGGCAGGCCGGCGGCATTGCGCAGGGAAACGGTCGGGTTGTTCGAGAAGGCGTGGCGAACGGCCACGGGGCGTTCGACCGACGCGGAAGTCACCAGAAGCGTTTCGCCGTCGATCCGCCCCTCCGCGGGATGAAAGACGCGGTCGTCCCCGGCGAGTTCGAGCCCGGCTACGCCGTCGGGGGAGTCGGAACGCAGGCCGGTGGCGTGACTCAAACGCACACGCATCATCCGTCCTTCGGCCGTCGCTTCGACGAAGCGAGGTCCGATCGATTCCAGTGCAAAGCCATGGATGTTCGCGAGGGCGAGAAGCGCGAGACGGCGCCCGACCTCGCGCTTGTTTTTCGGATGAATGTCGGCCGGGTCCCCGACATCGATGGCGATGGCTTGCCCGGTCGCGGCCAGTCGCAGCGCGACGGACTGCGCCTCGCGTAGGAACGCCCACTCGCGGCCGGTGGGATCCTGGCGGCGCTCGAAATTGGCGAGCTGCACGAAATAAAAGGGCAGCCGATCCTGGCGAAACTCCGCGCGCCGTTCTTCAATGAGGCGAGGGAACAGGTCGGCGTATTCGACCGGGCGGCCGGCGTTGGCCTCGCCCTGATACCAGATGATTCCACGGAGGGCGGCGGGCACGAGCGGACGAATCATCGCGTGGTGGACCGAGCCGGGCTCCCACCGCGAACCGGGGCCCTCGGGCTGCCGCGGTTTGCGGCGGGTGAAGGTGCTGTTGGCGGCGCGCGCGGCCTCACGATCGCGCTCCCACCTGGCCAGCGATTGCCGGTAGCGTTCCAACTCGGCCGGATGATCGGCCACGCGCTTCTCCCAAGCGGCGCGAATCGAGTCGGCGAACGGGCTGGCCTGGATCGAGGCCGGGCTCAGCCAAGATTCGATCTGTGTGCCGCCCCAGCTGCTGTTCACGATGCCCACGGGCACCTGCAGGCGTTCGCGCAACTCCCGGCCAAAAAAATAGGCGACCGCGGAGAAGCCGCCGGTGGTGTCGCCGCTGCTGGCGCGCCACGCGCCGGCCACGTCCTCCTGCGACGACGCGGCATGGACGGGCGGGATGTGAAACTGGCGCAACAGGGGGTCGTCCACGCCGGGCAGGGAGCGGGCGTCGAGGTCGATCTGGGAGATCGTCCACGCCATGTTGGACTGGCCGGAGCAAAGCCACACTTCGCCGACCAGCACGTCGCGCACTTCGATCACGTTTGTCCCCGCGACCCGCATCTGCGCGGGCCGCTCGTTGGCCGCCATCGGGGTGAGCGAGATCCTCCAGCGGCCCTCCTCGTCGGCCCGGGTGGCGTGGCGTTGATCGCGGAAGGTCACTTCAACCGTCTCTCCTGGCTCGGCTCGCCCCCACACCGGCACGGGCATTTCTCTTTGCAGCACCACGCCGTCGCGAAAAAGCGGCGCGAGCCTGACCGCCGCCATCAGGGGGGTGGCGACGACGAGCAGAGCGAGGGCGCCCAAAAGCGGGCGCAGGTGGGACGCGAGGTAGGAGACGGGGCGGATCATGGAAAGGAGGCGGGCGAGGGCCGGAGGGCGGGCGTCTATCGGGTGCTCACGACAAAAATCTGCGCATGGGTGCCGGCGCCTTCCGGCGAAGGCACCTTGCGCTGAAACGCGATCAGACCGCCGTCCGGCGAGAAGACACAGGCGAGCGGCAGCGGCGCGAACTCCGCCGGGCCGGGCGCGGTAAGCGACCGGACCGATCCGTCGCCGGCATCGACCAGGCACACGCGACCGTTCACGACTGCCGCGAGGGCCCGCCCGTCGGGCGACCACGAGAAGGCCGAGGCGATCCCGGGAGCCTCGGCAAGCTCGGTAAGTTGGCGGGCAGGGCCGCCGCGCGGGGCAACCAACCAGAACTGCGCGACTCCACGCGCGTCGAGTCGGAGAAAGGCGATATGTTCACCATCGGGGGAGGAGCGCAGCCAATGTCGCGGGCCTTGCACGCCTGGGTGCGGATCGGTGTCGGTGAACGTCAGCCGGCGTTGCCGGGTGCCTTTGGGCGGCGCCGGTCTGGTCAGGCAGGTGCCTTCCAAGGGCTCGCCGACCGCGGCGCTGGCAGGATCCTCGGGGAGATCGACGACGAAAACCTCGTCGTGCTCGCGCCCGTCGAGAGCGGTGACTCTTCCGAGAAAAGCCAGGGCGTGCCGCTGACGGCCTCCGTCGGCTCGGGTGTAGCCCGCGTGGCCGATCCAACCTTCCTCAAACGCGCGCGATATCTCGTCGGTGCCTGGACGCGGGCGGGCCACGGTTCGCGAGACCAGCACGGAAAACCAGTCGCCGTCATGATTTCGCGGATGGTCGGGCGCCACGCGCACGGGGCCCGGGGATCGGAAAGATACGCCGATATTGCGCTGATTGGGCTCCGCTTCGGTGGAGCGCTTCGCGTCCGGCCGGGCGAGCACTTCGTCCTCGTAGGTAAAGCTCACCGCAAGACCGTCCGGGCTGTGGACATGAACGTGCGAGCCACCACGCAAGGCGCCAGGCGTGAACGGCGGCGCGTAGTCCATCGCGTCGAGCGGGCGCACACGGAGAGCGGAGCCCTCCGGCTCGCGCAGATCCACGAGCACTCCGCGGCGGCGGCTCGGGCCGTAGGTCCAGTTCTCGTCGGGCGTTTCCGGACCTTGGATAAACACGAGTCGAGGCAGGGCCGGGTGCCACGTCACCACGCCACAGGCAGATCCGTTGGGCGCGCGATAGACGACCTCGACTTCCCCCGTGAGGACGTGAACCCGCTCGATCCGATCGCCGGCGAAAACCTCCGGATCTTCGCGCACATCGTAGACCAGCCACAGTCCGTCAGGCGACCAGACCGCGGTGTTGGTGAGCACATGCCCACGGGGTGCGAAGGTGACCTGCCTTTCTTCGGCCGGCGCGACGACGGTCCCGATCACCAAACCGAGGGCGATCAACCCTGGCGAGGGTCGGCGAGGATCCGCCTTTGATGCTGTTGGAAAACGGCGACCGGGCATGGGCGCAGAAACATTTCCGCTCCGTCCGGGCGCAAAGGGTATTTCAAGTGATGATAACATCGACGCCGCCACCGGCGGTGAGTCCCATCGGTGTCGGCGCACCACGCGGCGTCCCCTTGATCCTGCCACTCGGGTGCGCGAGGCACGCCTGATGGAGGAATGCCGGCGGGATTCCTTTTAGCCGAGCACGCGGCGGAGGCTCTCCAGGTCCATCACGCTCGCGAGGCTTTCCTCTTGGATGACGGACGCGGCGAGCGCGGCCTTCTCGCGCTGCAGCAGGCGGATCTTCTCCTCGACCGTGTCCTCGGCGAGCAGGCGGTAGGCGATCACGGGCTTGGTCTGGCCGATGCGATGGATGCGATCGATGGCCTGCGCCTCGGCCGCGGGATTCCACCACGGATCGTAGAGAAAGGCGTAGCTGGCCGCGGTGAGGTTGAGGCCGAAGCCCGCCGCCTTGAGCGAGAGCAGAAAAACCGTTTTCGAAGGATCGGTCTGGAAGGTCTCCACCAATTCGGCGCGATTCTCCGTCGCCCCGGTGAGGATGAGGTGGCCGATGCCGGCGGCGGCGAGGCGCTCGCGGATGATCTCCAGCATCTCGACGAACTGGCTGAAGACGAGCACCTGGTGCCCCTCCTCGGCGAGCTCCTCCACGCGCTCGAGCAGCGCATCGAGCTTGGCGCTGGGGAGCGCGGCATGCGCGGGGTCGATCAAGGCCGGGTGGCAACAAATCTGGCGCAGGCGCAGCAGGCTCGCGAGCACGTGGAAACGCACGGCGTCGAGCGCGCTCTTGGTCTCCACGCCGAGGAGCTGGGCGCGGGCGCGCTTGAGCTCGGCGTCGTAGAGGCGGCGCTGCTCGCCCTCGAGCTCGACGATGATCTCGT
>JAUVVA010000141.1 GCA_030604905.1 Verrucomicrobiota bacterium
GGAGGCCGTCGTCGCTGCGCCAGTGGGCGAGGCGGGTGGGGATCCATTTCGGCTCGCCGATCATCTCGGTGGTGAAGAGGTGGTAGCCGTCGTCGAGACGGAGGAGGGTGCCGCCCTCGAAGCCGAAGCGGTTGTCCTCGGCGCCGGGGGAGGCGCGGTGGAGCAGGGGCTCGGGGTGGGCGGAGACGAAGGCGAAGCGGGCGGACATGGAGAGCGTCGGAAAAGGGCGGGGCTAAGGGGCGTCATCTTAGCGGGGCGGGACGCTTTGGGCTTTTCGGGGCGTGCCGCGGGCTTATCGTTTTTTGTCAGAATGCGCGAGCGCCTCAACATCCACCCCGCGTGCGAAGGTTTTTTGTTCAGCTACGACGCGGAGCGGGACCCGGCGATGCCGGACAGCCATTGGCATGCGGAGCTGGAGCTAAACCTGGTGGTGCGCGGGCAGGTGACCTACCTGAGCGGCGGGCGGCGGCATCGTTTCGACCGGCGGGCGATGATCTGGCTGTTTCCCGGCGAGGAGCACCAACTGGTCGAGCGCTCGGCGGACGCGGTGCTGCACGTGGCGGTGTTTCGCCCGGGGCTGGTGAAGCGTAGCGCAAGGGGGGCGCATTATCGCGAGCTCGGAGAAAAGCGCGGGGAGGAGGGCTTGCTGCACACGGTGCTGGACCCGGAGTCCTTCGATTTCGTGCGCAAGACGACGGAGCTGCTGCTGCGCGAGTCGAAGTGGGAGGATTCGGTGTCGCGGCGGGAGCGATGGGGCAGGCCCGATGTCGTTTTTTGTCACGGCGACCCGGAAGGCCTGAATGCGGGCCTGCGGCATCTGTTGTTGCTCGCCTGGCGGTGTCGGCGGCATGGGCGCGCGGTGGAGCAGCCGCCGACTTTGCATCCGGCGGTGCGGCGGGCGCTGCGTCTGCTCGACGAGGAGGCGGACGTGGCGAACGGAAAGGCGCTGGCGCAGGCCTGTGGCGTGAGCTCCGCCTACCTGAGTCGCGTGTTTGCCAAGGAGGTGGGCATGCCGCTGGCGCGTTATCGCAGCGTGGTGCGGTTGCGGCGTTTCTGGCGGCTGATGCGCGGCGAGGGAAGGCCGGGGATGACCGAGGCGGTCTTCGCGGCGGGGTTTGGGAGCTACGCGCAGTTCTACAAGGTGTTTGTTCGCGAGTATGGGCAGGGGCCGCGGGAGTGTCTGGCGGAGCGGGGCGGGGGCCGCGCGGAGCCCGGAAAGCCGGACGATCGCTGACCGCGGCGGGGCGCGGGCGGAGGACGTCCGCGCGCGCGCGCGTTTGGCCGTGACCGCGAGGCGGCCCTTCACCTCGCCTGTCGGCGGAAGCGGTGGCGCGCCTCCTCGCCGGTGCCGGCGCGGAGCACAAACATCTGCAGGCTGCGCGCGGGCAGGCGGTGGCGCACGTCGCCGACAAAGAGGGGCGAATCGTCGACAAAGCCCTCCTCTCGCGAGGTGTCGAGCAGCAGGGCCCAGCGCGCGCGGCGCGAGGAGGGCAGGCGGATCGGCACGTCCTCGTGGTGCGAGTTGAACCAAAGCAGGAAGGTCTCGTCCCGCAGGGGGCGGCCGCGGTGGTCGCGCAGGTGCATGGCGTCGCCGCTGAGCATCACGCCGACCACCTTGGCGAAGTCGGCCTGCCAGGCGGCGTCGGTCATCTCCTTGCCGTCGGCCCCATACCAGGTGATGTCCTTCACCTCGCCGCCGCGCAGGGGGCGGCCCTGGAAGAAGCGGGGCTGGCGGAAAATCACGTGCCGGTGGCGCAGCTCGATGAGGCGGCGGGTGAACTCGAAGAGCCGGTCGGCCTCGGGCGAGGGGGTCCAGTCGAGCCAGCCGATCTCGTTGTCCTGGCAGTAGGCGTTGTTGTTGCCGCGCTGGGTGGCGCCGCGCTCGTCGCCGAAGCGGAGCATGGGCACGCCCTGCGAGAGAAAGAGCGTGGCGAGCAGGTTGCGCTGCATGCGGCGGCGCAGGGCGAGCACCTCGGGCGGGGCGTCGAGGCCCTCGTGGCCGCAGTTCCAGGAGTGGTTGTTCGAGTCGCCGTCGCGGTTGTCCTCCCCGTTGGCGAGGTTGTGGCGCTCGTTGAAGGAAAAGAGGTCGCGCAGGGTGAAGCCGTCGTGCGCGGTGATGAAGTTGATGCTGGCGCCGGGGGTCTTGCCGTCGGACTCGTAGAGATCGGCGCTGCCGCAGAGCCGGTAGGCGAGCTCGCGCATGTGGCCGGGGTCGCCCTTCCAGTAACGGCGGATGGTGTCGCGGTAGCGGCCGTTCCACTCGGCCCAGAGGAGCGGGAAGTTGCCCACCTGGTAGCCGCCCTCGCCGATGTCCCAGGGCTCGGCGATGAGCTTCACCTGCGAGATGATCGGGTCCTGGTGTATCACCTCGAAGAATACACCGAGCTTGCGCACCTCGTGCAGCTCGCGGGCGAGGGACGAGGCGAGGTCGAAGCGGAAGCCGTCGACGTGCATCTCGGTGACCCAGTAGCGGAGGCTGTCCATGAGGAGCTGGAGCACGCGCGGGTGCGGCACGTCGAGGGTGTTACCCGTGCCGGTGTAGTCCATGTAGTAGCGGGGATTGTCGCCGACGCGCCGGTAGTAGACGGCGTTGTCGATGCCGCGGAAGGAGAGCGTGGGGCCGAGGTGGTTGCCCTCGACGGTGTGGTTGTAGACCACGTCGAGGATCACCTCGAGGCCGGCGGCGTGGAGGGACTTGACCATGGCCTTGAACTCTCGGACCTGCTCGCCGCGCCCGTCGCCGCAGGCGTAGCGGGCCTCGGGCGCGAAGAAGCCGATGGTGTTGTAGCCCCAGTAGTCGCGCAGGCCGCGGTCGAGCAGGTGCTGGGAGTCGATGAAGTGGTGCACGGGCATCAACTCGACGGCGGTGACGCCGAGGCGCTTGAAATACTCGATGGCCTCGGGCGAGCCGATGCCGGCGTAGGTGCCGCGGAGGGCGGCGGGGATGGCCTCGTTGAGCTTGGAGAAACCGCGCACGTGCATCTCGTAGATCACGGTCTCGTGGAGCGGGCGCATGGGGAGCTCGTCCTTGCCCCAGTCGAAGGCGGGGTCGATGACGGCCGATTTGGGCGCGTCGGCGGCGTTGTCGAGCTCGTTGAAGCTGAGGTCGGCGTCGGGGTGGCCGGGGATGTAGCCATACATGGCCTCGCTCCAGCGGGGCTCGCCGACGATGGCCTTGGCGTAGGGGTCGAGGAGGAGTTTGTGGGCGTTGAAGCGGTGGCCGTGGTGCGGCTCGAAGGGGCCCTCGACGCGGTAGCCGTAGAGCTGGCCGGGGCGCAGGCCGGGGATGAAGCCGTGCCACACCTGGTCGGTGCGTTCGGTGAGGCGGATGCGCTCGACCTCGGCCTCGCCCAGCTCGTCGAAGAGGCAGAGGAGCACGCCGGTGGCGTGGGCCGAGAAGATCGCGAAGTTGACGCCCTCACCGTTCCAGGTGGCGCCGAGCGGGTAGGGGCGGCCCTGCCAGACCTCGGTGGCGCGCGGCTCGCGGGGCGGATCGGTGAGCACGGCGACCCGCGGCTCGGCGGGCGCCTGCTCGTCCGCGGGGGAGTCGACGGTCTCGGCCGCGATGAAGTTGGCGACAAAGGGACTGGGGATCGGGGAGGCGGCGGGCGAGGCGAGCGGAGAAAGGGGCACGACGGGGAAGCTGGTCGGTGGTTGCATCGGCCGTGAGAGTAGCCGAGGCGGCGGCCGGCCGAAACCGAGCCCGCCCCCGCGCCCCCACGCGGGGCGATTTCCCCGCCGGGGGAATAAAAAATCCCGACGCCAGGGGAAGGCGTCGGGATTCCAGAACCGCCGCGAAGCGCGGCGCAGGAGCTCAGGGGAAAGGGAAGTTTCAGTGACCGACCGGCAAATGGCCGTCGCGCTGCCTTGGGGGTATTGGCCATCCGTCCAGCCGGCCGGTCACTGAAGTAAGCACAGGTTGCCAGAGTTGATTGCGTTTCTCCATCGGGGCCCGCCCCGAGTCGGGCACCGGGCGCGGAAGAGGTGCGACCGGGGGAGCCGCGGGGGCGCAGTGCGGGGCGCTTCTCTTTTTCGCCGGTCGAGGGGCTCCCGCCTCGAAACGCGGAGCGCCTGGGCGGCCCGCTCACTTGATGTCGGAATGACGGAGCGGCTCGAGGTCCGGATCCGTCTTCGCCAGTTCGAGGCATTCCGGCGCGAGCCGGCAGGCCTCGCCCAAGTGCGCTCGCGCCGCGTCGAGGCGCCCGAGCTGCGCCTCGTAGCAAGCGAGATTGAAGCGGATGATCGCCTCGTCGGGATGCCGGCCCATCGCTTCCAGCAGAATCTCCCGCGCCTGCCGCAGGCCGCTCGCCCGGCGAACGGCGTAGGCACGCTGGATCCAGTGGCCGGCGTCGTCCGGCACGCGTTCGCAAAGACTCGTCGCCGCCTCCGCCGCCCGAGGCCAGTCGGCGAGCTGTTGGAACACGGCGGCTCGCATCGCCAGAACCGGCAGGCATTGCCGGTCCGCCGCCTCGATCTCGTCCAAGGCCTCCGCGGCCTCGTGCTTCATCCCGAGGGCCAGGTAACCCTCGGCGTAGCGGAGCTGACGGAGCGTGGTCGAGCGGATCTGCATGAGAGCTCTTCTTCGATGCACCCGACCGCGCGCCGAGACAAGCGGACCCTCGTTTTTCCTCCGCCCCGAGGCTTGCCGCGCCCCGACCCGCCCGCACGCTGCGCCGCCATGCAGTTGAACAAGACCTGGGCCGTGCAACTCGACGACTACGTGATCGATCTGTCGTGGTCGCCCGATGGCGGCTTGCTCGCCGCCGCGTCGCAAGCCGGCCCGCTCCACGTCTTCGCCGGCTCCAGCGGCGGGGAGCGGCGCGAGCTGCCCGGACACGCCGAGGGTTCCAACTGCCTCGCTTTCGCCCCGCGGAGCGCGGCCCCCGGCGCGTCCGCCGCCGCTCCCTCCGTGCTCCTCGCTTCGGGCGGCCAGGACGGCGCCGTGAAGTTCTGGGACGCCGCCGCCGGCCAGCACCTCGCCACCGCCGAGCTCGGCTCGGCTTGGATCGAGCACATCGCCTGGCGGCCCGCCCCGTCGGTGGGCGAGAGCAAGGGGGGACGCCCGCTCCTCGCCGCGGCTTCCGGGCGCGATCTCGTTTTTCTCCACCCCGACGGCGTTCCCGCACAGCGCTTCAAGCCTGCGCCCAAGACCCTCTCCGCCCTCGCCTGGCATCCGCAGGGCGGGGCGCTTGCCGCCGCCTACTTCGGCGGTGTGTGCATTTGGGACGCCGATGATTTCCACGCGCAGCGCGAATACGCCTACGCCAATGGCATCGCCACCCTCGCGTGGTCTCCTCCCGACGGTCGCTGGCTGGTTTCCGGCAACGTCGATCCGAGCGTGCATCTCTGGCTGCCCGAGGAGGACCAGGAGTTCCACATGAGCGGCTACGAGGCCAAGGTGCGCCAGATCAGCTTTGATCTGAGCGGCACCCGTCTCGCCACCACCGGCGGGCAGGACGTCTGCGTGTGGGATTGCTCCGGCGCCGGCCCGGAGGGTCGCGAGCCCACCATGCTCCCGCACGACGCCCCGCTGGTCGCGGTCGCGTTTCAGAATCGCCACGGGCTGCTGGCCAGTGGCAGCCGGGATGGCGTGCTCCAACTCTGGAGCCCCGAGCGCGCCCAGCCTCTTCGAGCCACGATCAAGATGCCCGCTCCGGCGACGCGTCTCGCGTGGTCGCCCGACGACCGTTTCCTCGCCGTCGGCAGCGAAAAAGGCGTGGTCTACGTCCTCCGGGTGGAGAATTGACGAAGGCCGGCAGCGGACGCCACCGCGCGCCGCCCGCCGCGCCGCGCAAACATGCCCGCATCGACCAGGTGGATACAACGCCGCCGGCCCTCGTGCCGCGACGGGGTGGCGAACACGTCGCCCGGACAGGCGGTGGGCGGGGAGCTTCCCGCCCGGACACAAACCCAAAGGCAGTCCTTGAAGCGCTCGCCCGAGCTCCTAGGCTCGTCGATTCGTCCATGCCGTTGATCTCCGCCGCCCAAACCGACATTGGCCTCGTTCGCACTGAAAACGAGGACCGTCAGCTTTGCGCGGACGACCTGGGCCTCTATGCCGTCGCCGACGGCATCGGCGGTCTGCCGGGAGGCGCTGAAGCCGCGCAGCTCGCCATCACGACCCTGCTCAAACACGCCCGGGCCGATCATGAGGCCGGCCGTGAAATCGATCTCGCCCGCGCTTTCGCCGCCGCCAACCGCGAGGTCATCGCGCTTGGGCTGCGTTTCGCGCCCGAGACCGGGCTCGGCACGACCCTGACCGCCGCGCAGGTGGCCGGGGACACCCTGCGTGTGGCCAGCGTCGGCGATTCCCGTTGTTACCTTTTCCGCGACGGCCGACTCCGCCAGCTGACCACCGACGACACCGTCGAGCACGACGTCGCGCTGCGCCGTTCGCGCGGGGAAAACGTCCATCTCGAAGAACGCTACCGGAATGCGCTCACCCGCTGCATCGGCCAGCCCATGCCGCTCGAGGTCCGCATCTCCAACTACCCGCTCCAAGCCGGGGATCGGGTGCTTGTGTGCTCCGACGGCATCACGCGGATGCTTCACGACCCGGTCCTCGCGCGCCGCCTCGCCCAGGCCTCGCCCCCCGCTCTCGTGCTGGGCGGGCTCATCGCCGACGCTTTGGCCAAAGGCGGCTCCGACAACGCCACCGGCGTGTTGGTCGATTACCAGCCATAGCCCCAAGTAGCGTGCGCCGAGCCGGTTTGCCCGCGTGCTGGACTTTGGGAAAAGCAGCCGGACGCGCGAGATTCGCGCCAGATTCCGCCGATAGACGCGGATTACCCGGGCGTCGTGGCGCCATTGGCCCCTCTCGCCCGCCTGCGCCATCCCCCCATGCCCGTGTAAGCGGCCCGCCACTTTGTCCTTTCCAAGCTGTCGCACCCCTCGCAGCGTTTCCGACTTCCCCTGATGAAATCTCTTACCCTCGTTCTCTGCATCCTCGCCATTCTCGGCTCCGCCGCTTCGGGCTACTTCTATTGGCAGATCGGCGAAACCAAGACCCAACTCCAGGCCGACCTGAGCAGCGCCAACAACCGCGCCGAGACCCTCCAGGCCGACCTCGCCCAGACCCGCTCCACCTTGGAGCAGCGTCAGGCCCAGCTCGCCGAGATCGACGCCGACCGCGCCGAAGCCCGTCGCAACCTCACCGCCGCGGAGGCCCGCAACGTGCAGGTGGCCCGCGAGCTTGAGACCGTTCGCCGCAACCTTACCGCCAAGGAGGAGGCCGAGCGCCGCCTCAACGCCGACCTCGATCAGCTCCGCCGCGAACTGGTGCAGACCCGCCTCGCCGGCCAGGTGGGCAGTCCCGAGGAGTTGGAGCGCGCGCGCCAGACCATCGCCGGTCTCGAGCAACGCATCGCCGAGCTCCAGACCGCCGGCGCCGGCACCGCGGGCAGCGGCACCGCCACCGGTGGCGCCCGTGCCGCCGCCTCTCCCGAGCAGCCCGCCCTCAGCGAGCGCACCGCCTCGGCCCGCGTTGCCCGCGTCGGCACCCGCAACGCCTTCGTGGTTCTCGAACTCGGCGCCGAGGATGGCATCGCCGTCGGCAACCGCTTCGCCATCACCCGCGGCGAAGAAACCATCGCCCAGTCGGTGATCTCCGAGGTTCGCGACACCTTCGCCATCGCTCAGGTGGTTCCCACCTCGATTCGCAGCACCCTCCGCGCCGGCGACGTGGCCCGCTTCCAGAACTAATTCCTCCCGCCGCTCATGCTCCGCCGCCTCGTCCTCATCGCCCTCGGCTCCTGCTTCGCCTTTCTCGCCACCGGTTGCGCCACCAAGCAACGCGAGGATTCCTCGATTCCCTGGAGCCGTCCCGCGAGTTGGGAAGGTGGCCTGCCCGGCATGGGCGGCCTCGGCGGCCCTGGCGGCATGCGCTAAGCGGTCGTTTTGCCTGCAACAACCCCCGAGGCCGAGAGGCCCGGGGGTTTTGTTTTGCCTGGGCCGAGGCCATCCTCGCTCCGCCGCGCCTCGGCCGCCCGAAATGGCATGGAGTCGGCCGCCCCGTCTCGCGGCCTTCGACGTTGGTGCCGAGCGCACGCGGAGCCGGGGGCCTCGCGCAAACGCGCGGCCAAAACTTTCGCGCTTTTCGTGTCCCGCGTTGCGAGATGGCCAATTCCTCCGTCACCGTCGCCCCCTTTCTCCGCCATGTCTGACACCGCGCCCGCCCCCAAGCTCACCCCGATGCTCCAGCAGTATTTCGAGGTGCGTCGCGGCCTGCCGAAGGACACCCTGCTGCTCTTCCGCCTCGGCGATTTCTATGAGCTCTTTTTCGACGACGCGATCGACGCCTCCCGCCTCCTCGGCATCACCCTCACCAAGCGCGGCGATCACCCCATGGCCGGCCTGCCCTTTCACGCCGCCGACGCCTACGTCAACAAGCTCCTCGCCGCCGGCCGCAAGGTCGCCATCTGCGACCAAGCCGAACCCGCCGTCGCCGGCAAACTCGTCAAGCGCGCCCTCACCCGCATCCTCTCTCCCGGCACCACGCTCGACGCCAAGCAGCTCGACGCCTCGCGCAACCACTACCTCGCCGCCCTCCACCCCGACCGCGCCGGCCTCCACGCCGCCTGGCTCGACCTCTCCACCGGCGACTTCCGCCTCGCCTCCGAGAAAGACCCCGCCGACCTGCTCCCCGTCCTCACCGCGCTCGATCCGCGCGAGATCGTGCTCCCCGAGGGCCTGCTCGAAAAGTGGCGCTCGTCCCCGCACGACCAGACCGCGCTCCACAACCTCGCCGCCTTCACCGCCGGCCGCGCCCTCACCGAGCTGCCCGTGTTTCAATTCGAGCCCGCCACCGGCCTGCGCGCCGTGCTCTCCACCCTCGGCGTGCTCAACCTCGAAGGCTTCGGCATCCCCCAGGAACACGCCGCCCTCGGCCCCGCCGGCGCGCTCGTCCTCTACGTCACCGAAAACCTCTGCGCCAAGCCGGAGAACCTCCACCGCCTCCAGCTCCACCGCAGCTCCGCCACGCTCCTCCTCGACCCCGCCACGCTGCGCAACC
>JAUVVA010000162.1 GCA_030604905.1 Verrucomicrobiota bacterium
CCTACTACACGGTCAACCTGCTCAACCTCCCGCACCACTACCACAACGGCGGCGTCTGGCCCTTCGTCGGCGGCATGTGGGTGCGCTTCATCCACCGGCTCGGCTTCCACGAGGTCGCCGCGCGCGAGCTGCTCAAGCTCGCCAAGCTCAACCAGCTCGGCCGCGACCAGGAGTGGGAGTTCAACGAGTGGGCCCACGGCCAGACCGGCCGCCCCATGGGCAAGGCTTTCCAGGCCTGGTCCGCCGCCACCTTCCTCCGCGCCTGCCACGAGATCGAGGCCGATCCCACTCACCTCGCGGCGGGGGACTGAGACCACAAGCCGTCACAGGTCCAAAGTCCCGCGTCCCACGTCACCACCTCGCCTCCGGCGCCGCACTCGATCTTCAGACCTTTCACCCTTCGACCTTCGACTTCTACACCCATGCCATCCGCTCCCCTCCTCTGCTACGGCGAGATCCTCTGGGACTTCCTCCCCGAGGGCCTCTTTGCCGGTGGCGCGCCGGCCAACGTCGCCTACCACCTCGCCCGCCACGGGCGCGACGCGCGGCTCGTCTCCGCCGTGGGCCGCGACGCCCTCGGCGAGGAGCTGCTGCGCCGCCTCCGTCATTGGGAACTGGATACGGCGCTCGTCGCCCGCCACGCCGGCCTGCCCACCGGCTCGGTGATCGCCGAGCTCGGTGCCTCCGGCGACGCCCGCTACGAGATCGTGCAGTCCGTCGCCTGGGACCAGATCCCCGCCGGCCCCGACGTGCTCCAGCTCGCCGCCTCCGCCGCCGGCCTCGTCTTCGGCACCCTCGCCCTGCGCTCCTCCTTCAACCGCGCCGCCCTCGACCGCCTGCTCGCCACCCTGCCCGCCGAGGCCCTGCGTGTCTTTGACGTCAACCTCCGCGCCCCCCACGACGACCTCGACCTTGCCCGCGCCCTCGCCCCGCGCGCCACTCTCCTCAAGGTCAACGCCGCCGAGGCCGCCCGCCTCGCCGACGACGCGCAAGGCGAGCGTCCCGGCGCCGAGGAGGCCCACGCCCGCGCCCTCTTCGCCCGCCACGCCTGCCCGCTCGTGCTCGTCACCGCCGGCCAGCGCGGCGCCGGCCTCCTGCGCGACGGCCTGCTCTGGACCTGGGAGCCCGGCCGCGAGGTCGAAGTCGCCGACACCATCGGCGCGGGCGACGGCTTCCTCGCCTGTTTCCTTCATCACCTCCTTTCCGGCCGGAGC
The DNA here is from genome assembly GCA_030604905.1 of Verrucomicrobiota bacterium. Lineage (GTDB taxonomy): Bacteria > Verrucomicrobiota > Verrucomicrobiia > Opitutales > Opitutaceae > IMCC26134_A. The sequence goes on from JAUVVA010000162.1 coordinate 1,215, forward strand.
TCCGACGGCGAGCTCCTCGCCCGCGCCTGCCGCCACGGCGAGTGGATCGCCACCCGGCGCGGCGCCACGCCGGCCTATCCGCCGTCTCAATAAAGCAACCGAAACAAGCAACCACACCCACACCCGCCCTCCTTCGACCTATGGACACCTCCTACCTGCCTGACTTCCAAGCCTTCACCCGGGCCGCTCTCACCGCCCTGCCGCTCACCATCCTCGTGCTCATCGGCGCGGCCGTCGTGCAGATGCTCATCACCCGCGGCCTCAACCTGCTCGCCGACCGCACGCACCTCGAGCGCACCGATCTCCTCCCCGTCGGCAAGTTCCTCAAGACGCTCCTCTACCTCGTCACCGCCATCCTCATCCTCACCGTCTTCGGTGTAAACCTCGGCGGCCTCTGGGCCATCCTCTCCACCGTGCTCGCGATGATCGCGATCGGCTTTGTCGCGGTGTGGAGCTTGTTGAGCAACGTCTCCAGCACCGTGATCATCCTGCTCTTCCGACCCTTCGCGGTCGGTGACGAGCTGGAGTTCGCCGGCGAGCCGGTGAAGGGCAAGGTCGTCGACCTCAACTTCCTCTACACCACGCTCCGCACCGCCGACGGCGCGCTCTTCCAGATCCCGAACAACATGTTTTTCCAGAAGTCGCTGAAGCGCCGCCGCAGCCTCGCCCCCGGCAGCCTCGCCCAGCAGCTCAACCGCGCCGAGCCCCCGCCCGCCGCGATCGATCCCGCCACCGTGACCGCCAAGCCCGCCGTCAACGCCGGCCCGTCCGGCGGCAAGGTGGGCGACGCCGCCGAGTAAACCGCGGCGCCACCCCGCCCCGGCCCCGCCCGAGCCCCGCCACGCCGCTCCAGTCCCCGCGAGGCATCCGTCCCCAGACGCCGCGCGGGGAGGCTCCCTGCTCAAAACCACGCCCGCCCGGGGCTCAGAACGGCGCTTGCCGAGCCCCGGCCGGCGGTTTGATTAAGCAGGCAGCCCTCCTTCCGCCGTGTTTCGCACTTTTCTCAAAGCCAAGCTCCACCGCGCCACGATCACCGCGGCCGATCCCCACTACGAGGGCTCGGTCTCGATCGACCGTGAGCTTTGCCGCGCGGCCGGCTTTCTCGAGTATGAGCAGGTGGACGTCCTCGATATCGACAACGGCGCCCGCTTCACCACCTACGTCATCTACGGCGAGCCCGGCCAGGTGCAGGTAAACGGCGCCGCCGCCCGCCTCGTGCGTCCCGGCGACCTCGCCATCATCCTCGCCTACTGCCGCCTCGCCTCCGAGGAAGTGGAGAAACACTCCGCCCGCGTGATCCTCATGGCGCCGGACAACGTGATCGCCTCCCGCGAGGATCACCGCGTCCAGGCTCCCTGATCGCGGGCCAACGCGCATTCGCGAGGCCCCCTTGCCCGCGGGGCCTACAGCCCGCGCAGGAAGTTGAAGCTCAGGTCCGACTCCCCCGGCAGACCTTCGTGGCCGAAGTCCGGGTAGATCTTCATGTCCTTTTTTGTGGTGAGCTTGTTGTAGATCGCGAACTGCGTGCTCGGCGGCGTGATCGTGTCCATCAGCCCCGTGAACATCAGCACCTCCGCCCGGATGCGCGGCGCGAGAAACTGCAGGTCGATGTAGCCGAGCTTGGTGAAGATCGCCTCCTCCCGCTCATGCCGCGGGTCGAAATGGCGGAAAAAGGTCTTCAGCTCCGCATAAGCGTCCTTCGCCTGGTCCATCTCCCACACCCGCCGGTAGTCCGCCAAGAAGGGGAACACCGGCGCGGCCCGCTTGATCCGCGGCTCCAGCGCCGCGCAGGCCAGCGTGAGCGCGCCGCCCTGCGAACCGCCCTTCGCGCCCACCCGCTCCGGGTCCACCTCCGGCAGCGCCATCACCACGCGGGCGAGCTGCGCCGTATCCAAAAAGATCTGACGAAACAGCAGCTTGCGCGGATCCGGGTCGTCGAGCCCGCGGATGATCTGCCCGTGGTGGGTGTTGCCCAGCACCCCGCCCTTGTCTTCCGAGCGCCCGCCCTGCCCGCGGCAATCCATCGCCGCCAGACAAAAGCCGCTCGCCGCGTAGGCCAGCTTGCCCGCCCAGTCCCCGCTGTGCCCCGAATAGCCGTGAAACTCCAGCACCGCCGGGGCCCGCTTGCCCGCGCGCGCCGCCGCGCTCGGCCGCAGATACTTCGCGTAAACCCGCGCCCCGCCCACGCCGGTGAACCACAGGTCGAAGCACTCGACCCCGGGGTGATCTAGCACCGGATTCGGCACCAACTCCGCCCGCGGATCCGTGGCCGCCAGCTCGCGCAACGCCTCCTCCCAATACGCGTCAAAATCGACCGGACGCGGATTACGTCCGGCATAGCTGCGAAGCTGTTCCAAGGGCAGGTCGATCAGGGGCATGGCGAGTCGAGGCATAGCCGCCCGCGGTCCAAAAACAACCTCGCAAGCCATTGCCACGTCACGTTTCGCGCAAGTGCGCCCGCGCCATGCTCCGTTCCCTTTCCACCCGCTCACTTCCAACCTCGGCCCTCGCTCCCCCACCCTGACACTTTCCATGAGCTTCCTTCATCTCGGCCCCCCAGTGGCACAAGTCCTGCGACCCTTCGCCAAAACCCGCAAACACCTCGCCCAGCCCTCTCTTCCCGTCTTGTGCCGCCCGAGCGGCCCCCGTATCCAAGCCAGCACCATGCGTCCCCGCTTCCCCCGCCGCCCCGCCTTCGCCGCGCTCCTCGCCGCGCTGGCGCTCGCCGCTCCCGTGCTCGCTTCCGCCGCCGATGTCCGCCTCGTGCGCGTCTGGCCCGAATACCGCGACAGCTCCCGCTTCGTGCGCATCGCCGAGTATTTTGGCGGCCGCGAAAAGTCACCCGAGCTCGTCGTTCGTTCCCAACCCGACTCGCGCGCCGGCTACTACTTCCTCGCCCGCTTCCAGTCCTCCGAGGCCCTGCCCGGCTCCGTCCTCGTGCTTGAGTATTTCATGCCCGGCGAGGAGCTCGCCCGAGTGCAGTTTTTCCCGCTCGATCTGCCCAAGGGCTCCCGCGCCGTGCTCGCCGGCCTCACCGGCGAGGATTGGCCCGGCGCCCGCGTCGAGCCCACCGCCTGGCGCCTCCGCCTCCTCGGCCCCACCGGCACCGAGGTCGCCCGCGAACAAAGCTTCCTCTGGTCCCTCCCCCCCGCCCCGCCGGCGGACACCGCGACGGCCGCCCCCACCGACACGGCTCCGCCCGCCTCCTGAGCCCAGACGCCGACACGCCCTCTGATCATTGGGCATTGGTCATTGGACATTGGTCATTCCTCCCCCTTCCCTCCGCATGCCCGATCTCTTCGCCGCCTACGACACCGACAAGTTCTACGACGAGATGTTTGCCGCCCCCGGGCGGCCGCGACCGCATTACGAGCGCCTCCACGAGCGCTTCGCGCAGATGCAGGGCGTCGCCGATCTGCTCGCCCGCCAAAAGACCGCCGACCAGACCTTCATCAACCGCGGCGTCACCTTCACCGTCTACTCCGACAACAAGGGCACGGAGAAGATTTTCCCCTTCGACCTGATCCCGCGCATCATCCCCGCCCACGAGTGGGCGCGCCTCGAGGCCGGCCTCCGCCAGCGCATGGAGGCCCTCAACCTCTTCCTCGCCGACATCTACGGCCCGCAAAAAATCCTCAAGGAAGGCGTGGTCCCCCGCGAGATGGTGGAGACCTCCAAGGCCTTCCGCCCCGAGCTCGTCGGCGTGCCCCTCGCCCGCGGCCTCTACGTCCACATCAACGGCACCGACCTCGTCCGCGACCAGCACGGCGACTACCGCGTGCTCGAGGACAACCTCCGCACCCCCTCCGGCGTCTCCTACGTGCTCGAGGACCGGCAGGTCATGAAGCGCGTCTTCCCCTCGCTCCTCCGCGACTACCGCGTGCGCCCGGTCGAGACCTACCCCAGCGACCTCCTCTCCCTCCTCCTCCACCTCGCGCCCGCCCACGTGCCCGAGCCCACCGTCGTGCTCCTCACCCCCGGCGTCTACAACAGCGCCTACTTCGAGCACAGCTTCCTCGCCCGCCAGATGGGCATCGAGATCGTCGAGGGCGGCGACCTCGTGGTGGAGAACGACCGCGTCTACATGAACTGCACCGACGGCCTCGCGCCCGTGCACGTCATCTACCGCCGCATCGACGACGACTACCTCGACCCCCGCGCCTTCAACCCCGACTCCCTCCTCGGCGTGCCCGGCCTATTCGAGGCCTACCGCAAGGGCAACGTCGCCCTCTGCAACCCCATCGGCACCGGCGTCGCCGACGACAAGGCCATGTATCACTACGTGCCGCGGATGATCAAATTCTACCTCGGCCAGGACGCCCTCCTGCCCAACGTCGACACCTACCTCTCCGGCGACGAGCGGGACCGCGCCTACATCCTGCAAAACCTCGAGCGGCTCGTGGTGAAGTGCGTCGACGAGGCCGGCGGCTACGGCATGCTGGTCGGCCCCCACAGCACGCGCGCGCAGATCGAGGAGTTTCGACAAAAGATCATCTCCCACCCGCGCAAATTCATCGCCCAGCCCACGCTCGGCCTCTCCCGCTGCCCCGCGCTCTGTGGCGACGCCATCGAGGGCCGCCACATCGACCTGCGCCCCTACATCCTCAACGGCGAGACGATCAAGATCATGCCCGGCGGCCTCACCCGCGTCGCCCTCCGCAAAGGCAGCCTCGTGGTCAACAGCTCCCAAGGCGGCGGCTCCAAGGACACCTGGGTCCTGGCGGCCGAGGACCAGGAGGCGACGCCGGCGGTGCCCGAGAGGATTATCGTGTGAGCACCCGGCTACGCCGGGCGCTCACACGAAATGACCAATGTCCAATGACCAATGCCCAATGAAAAAGACGACTCCCGCCGCCACCACGACCTACGACCTGTGTGAGCGCACCGCCGTCTTCGGCGAGGACGTGATCGAGTTTTGCCTGTCCCTGCCCACGACGCCGATCAACGCGCCGCTGATCACACAGTTCGTGAAATCGGGCACCAGCCTCGGGGCGAACTACGGCGAGGCGGACGAGGCCGAGACAAAAACCGACTTCCGCCACAAGATCGCCCTCTGCCGCAAGGAAGCGAAAGAAACCAAGCACTGGTGCCGCATGCTGGCCAAAGCTTGCAAAGACCGCTCCGCCGCTCTCCGCGCGCTCTGGAAAGAAGCCCACGAGCTCCACCTGATCTTCTGCAAGATCATCCGCACCACCGACGCCAACCTCCGCCGGGAGCGCGCCGCAAAGAAACCCTCCACCCGTTAACCACCACACCACCGCGCCCTCATTGGTCATTGGTCATTGGACATTGGTCATTCCGCGCCGCGGCCCCCGCCATGCTTTCAAGAGTAGCGAACTTAATCTACTGGATCGCCCGCTACCTCGAGCGCGCCGAAAACACGGCGCGGATCGTCGAGGTCAACGCCGCCCTCGTCCTCGACCTCCAGGCCCGCCAGGCCGCCGACGATCCCCGCGCCTGGGAGCCCCTCGTCTTCGTCACCGGCTCCGACGAGAAATTCCACGAGCTCTACGGCGAAAAGGCCACCGAGCGCGCCGTCATCGAGTTCATGCTCTTCGACAAGCGCAACCCCTCCTCCGTCCTCGCCTGCGTCGCCACCGCCCGCGAAAACGCCCGCTGCATCCGCGACCAGCTGTCCAGCGAGCTCTGGGAGACGCTCAACACCTTCTACCTGCGCCTCAAGGACGACGACTTCACCCGCTACGCCCAGCTCGGCGCCGCCGACTACCTCGCCTGGATCAAGACCCAGACCCAGCTCTTCCACGGCGTCGCCGACGCCATGATCCCGCGTGACGACGGCTGGTGGTTCTACGACCTCGGCCGCCACCTCGAGCGCGCCGACAACACCACGCGCATCCTCGACATCAAATACTTCATGATCCTGCCCGGCGTGCAGGCCGTCGGCTCCGCCCTCGACATGGTGCAGTGGGCCTCCGTCCTCCGCTCCTGCTCCGCCTTCGAGGCCTTCCGCCGCTCCCGCCGCGGCGACCTCGACCTCACCCGTGTAGTGGATTATCTGCTACGCGACGAGTCCTTCCCCCGCAGCGTGCTCTACGCGATCGCCGAGGCCGAGCAGTGCCTCGTGCGCATCGGCCCCGGCGACGGCCAGCCCGCCGTCGCCCAGGCCCACGAGCTCGTCCGCCGCCTCCGCGAGGAGCTCGAGGCCGGCGACGCGCAGGCGATCATCGCCGCCGGCCTTCACGAATACCTCGACGGCCTCCAGCTCCGCATCGAGCAGATCCACGAGGCCGTGCAACGCGCCTACATCGCCCAGGGCACCGCACCCCAGTAGGGCCGGCGCGCGCGCCCTCGATCCGACGGCGAGCCACGCAGGTAGCTACGCACTCGGGCACCGGTCGCCGACCGGTGCCGGGCGGCTTGCCGAGCGCCAAGACGCCGGGCGATCCCGCCTCAGCCGGCATCATGCAGCCCCGGAAGCAAAACGCGTTTTGCGGTGGACGGGAAGAAACAGGGTTGGCGGGAGCGCGAGGCGCCTGTTTCCTAGGAGATGGGCGGCGGAGCAGCGAGGTGGGATCGCGAGCAGATTTCGGTGCGGACCGAATGAAGGAATACTCGGAGAGTATTTCGAATGAGGGCCCCACCGAAAGGTGCCGCGAGATCACCTCGATGCGA
>JAUVVA010000204.1 GCA_030604905.1 Verrucomicrobiota bacterium
ACAACCAGGTCTTTGCCGGCGGCACCATGCGCCAGTTCAGCTGGATGGAAGTCGTGAACGTCTACGTGGGGCGCGAACGCGGTGAACTCGGCTCCGCCTTCCTGCATCGGCAAAACCCGATCTGGACCAGCCCCTTCGCCGACCACCTCGGCTCGGGCGACCCGCCCTTCTCCACCCATTTCTCCCTCAATCTCTTCGTCCGCGACGATCAGACCGGTTGGCTCTGGAACAACCGCTTCAACGCCCCCCCCAGCCCCAGCCGCACCGTCATCGTGGGCGAGACCAACGACACGAGCATCCGCTACCTCGACCCGCGCATCGCGCCCATCACCGCCCGCGATCAGGCCACGCAAGGCCTCCGCGGCTCCCTCCCTGGCAACAAGACGATGCTTCTCTGGGTCGACGGCAGCGTGAGCACCGCGCCCGTCAGCGAAGTCACCTTCACCGCCAAGCCCGAGATTTGGCGCTGGTGGTGATGCTCTCTCCGGCCTCGTAACCAACGCGGAGTTTTCCGCGCTCACGCGCGCCTCCCGCTGTCTCCGCCCTCGCGGTTGGGCAAGGCTTCGTGCTGCGCGATGCCCCGTTAAGTCCACGGTTAAACCTCGCTGCACTTCGCCCTGTTCCCACCAGACCCCAGTTTCCGTCCACCTTCCGCGATGCCAACCGTATCCTCCGCCCCCGCCACTCCGCTCCGCTTCGCCGGCGAGCCCGTCGTGCCCGCCACGCTTCCCGCCACGCCGCCGCGTCCCCTCGATGCGGCCTCCCGCGCCGCCATCCTCGACGACGCCCGCCTCGACGAGTGCCGCGCCATGGCCATCCAGTGCCTCCGCGGCGGCCTCAACGCCGGCAGCCACTTCAACGAGATCTGGATTCGCGACCTCAACACCTTCCTCCTCCCCGCCCTCGAGGCCGTCCCCGCCGCCGAGGTGCGCGCCGCGCTCCTCTCCTTCCTCCACTTCCAGGAAGCCGACGGCAACCTGCCCGACGGCGTCGTCGAGGAGAAGAAACACGACCCCTACTACAAACGCTTCCGTCTCGCCCCCACGCTCCCCGGCCGCATGGCGATGAAAAACAGCGTCAGCGCCGACCAGGAAAGCTCCTACGCCCAGGCCCTCGCGCGCTACGTCCGCGCCACCGGCGACCGCGGCCTGCTCACCGAGGTCGTCAACGGCCGCTCCGTGCTCGACCGCGCCGTCGACGCCCTCGACTACCTCTGGCTCCACCGTTGGTCCCCCGCCCACGGCCTCATCTGCAACGCCGCCACCATCGACTGGCACGACGTGCAGCCCGAGGACGCCTTCGGCCTTGAGGTCGACGCCAACACCCACCGCGCCGTCGGCATCTACTCCAACGCCCTCGCCCTCCTCGCCATCGACGACCTCCTCTCGCTCGACGCCCTCGCGCCCGCCGCCCGCGAGCTCTGGACCCGCCGCCGCGCCGACCTAGCCACCGCCGCCCGCGCCGTGCTCTGGGACCCCGTTCGCTGCAAATTCCACCCGCACCGCTACCTCGAGGAGGGCTCGCCCTTCCCGCCCGAGCTCGACGAAGACGCCATCTTCTTCCCCCTCGGCACCGCCCTCGCCATCCGGGCCGGCCTGCTCACGCCCGAGGAGATCGCCCGCTCCTGGGCCGCCACCCTGGAGGCCGTGCGTCGCGCCGGCGCCGCCTCCATCGGTTTCAGCCCCTGGCCGCCGTATCCGGAAAAATGCTACGCCGCCAAGGGCATCCAGCCCTGGGGCTACGCCAACGGCGGCGACTGGACATGGTGGGGCGCGCAGACCGCCGCCGCCTACGCCCGCGCCGGCTACGTCGCCGAGGCCCACGCCGCCCTCCTCCCCATGGTCGAGCGCGTCCTCCGCGACCGCGAGTTCTTCGAGTGGTATGACCGCCACAACCAGCCCGCCGGCAAGATCAAGGCCGCCCCCTCCGCCGCCACCGCCGGCCAGGGCTGGGGCGCCCTCGCGCTCGGCGCCGCCCAGTTCCGCGGCGCGGCCGGCACCCTCGTCCTCGCCATCGATCTGCTCCGCGACCTCGCGCGGAAATAAGCCTTCGCCCGCCATGTCCACCGCGAGCCAGACCATTCGGTTCCAGAACGTCAGCCTCAAGGACATCGCCGCCCGCGTCGGCGTGTCCACCATGACCGTCTCTCGCGCCCTCACCAAGAGCAACAGCGTCAGCCCGGCGAAACGCGCCGCCGTGCTCGCCGCCGCCGAGGACCTCGGCTACCGCCCAAATCCCATGGTCGGGCGCATGATGTCCGACCTGCGCCGCCGTCGCGCCCACGCCTTCGGCGGCACCCTCGCCTTCCTCTACGCGTCGCCCGAGGAGGAGGATCGCCTCCGCGTCCCCGCCCTCCGCTCCCTCTGGCAAGGCGCCCGCCGCCGCGCCGAGGAAACCGGCTTCGCCCTCGATCACCTCTGGCTCAAACGCCCCGGCCTCAGCCCCTCGCGCCTGCGCGCCGTGATCCATGCCCGCGGCGTGCGCGGCCTGCTCCTCGGCCCCGGCGTGCGCCCGGAGGCCTTGGATTTCCCCCTCGATTCCTTCGCGCTCGTGTCCGTGGCCGGCCCGATCTTCGCCCCCCGCGTCCACGACGTCCTGCCCGATCATTTTCACAACCACCTCACCTGCCTCCGCGAACTGCACGCCCTCGGCTACGTCCGCGTCGGCCTGTTCGCCACCCGGACCGACCTCGCCGAGTGCGGCGAAGAGGCCCTGGGCGGATATCTCGCCGCCCAACTCCGCGCCCCCGGCTCCGAGCAGGTGCCGCTCGCCGCGGATTGCGAAAGCTGGGCCGAGGCCGAGATCCCCTTCAAACACTGGGTTTGTCGGACCCGTCCCGACGCCATCATCGCCAACGATCCCCGCGCGCGCCGCTGGCTGCGTGAGCTCGGGCTCGAGTGCCCGCGCGACATCGCCCTCGCCCTCCCCTCCCTCGCCGGCGAGGCCACCCACTGGTCCGGGATCGCGCCGGCGCTCGAAGACCAGGGAGTCCAGGCCGTCGATCTGCTCGCCTCCCAGATCTTCCGCAACGAACAGGGCTACCCCGCCCTGCCCCGGCGCATCACCATCCGCGGGCGTTGGGTCGCCGGCGAGACCACCCGCACCCCGGCCACCCTCGCCGCTTAGCCGTGTGCCTCCGGTCGAAGGCTGAGCGGCGGGGCGAGAGGGCGGTGCATTCTAGAGGCGAACGACCGAGGAACACCCGGAGAGTATCTCATTGGGAGTGAGCCACGGCAATCCCCTCCGTCGCGGCTCCGCCCCGCGCTCATGTCCACCACGACGTCGGGCAAACAAGGTGCCCGGAGATCATGAGGATTTTTGATAGATGCGGCCAAAACGATTCAGGCCCTTTCACCTCGCGAACACCCCGGACGGCCGGGCTCCTGCTCCACGCAGGGCACGCCTCCTCTCTCCGTGCCCTCCGTGTCCTCCGTGGTTAACCCCTCCCTCCTCCGCCTCCGCGCCCACGAAGGCCCGATGACCTCCGAGCTCGTGCGCCGCCCCGCCGACTTCGGCTTCGGCCTGCCCCAGGTGCCCGCCCGCCTCGCCCCCGCCGCCACCACCACCTCGATCTGCGGCTTCTGCAGCACCGGCTGCTCCCTCAAGGTCCATCTCGGCCCCGACGGCCAGGCCCTCAACCTCAGCCCCGACGAACGCTACCCCGTCAACCTCGGGATGGCCTGTCCCAAAGGCTGGGAATCCCTCGCCGTCCTCGACGCCCCCGACCGCGCCACCACGCCCCTCCTTCGCAACAAAACCACCGGCCGCCTCGAACCCGTCTCCTGGCCGACGGCCCTCGCCGCCTTCGTTGAAAACTTCAAAGGCATCCAGACCCACCACGGCCCCCACAGCCTCGCCTTTCTCTCCACCGGCCAGATCGCGATGGAGGAGATGGCCCTCCTCGGCGCTCTCTTCAAATTTGGCATGGGCGGCCTCCACTGCGACTCCAACACCCGCCAGTGCATGGCCACCGCCCACGTGGCCTATAAACAATCGTTCGGCTTCGACGCGCCGCCCTTCACCTACGCCGACTTCGAGGAAAGCGACGTCCTCGTCTTCGTCGGCGCCAACCCCTGCATCGCCCACCCCATCATGTGGCAGCGCGTCATGCGCAACCGCCGCCAGCCGCGCATCATCGTCCTCGACCCCCGCCGCACCGAGACCGCCCAGTGCGCCACCCACCACCTCCCGCTCGCGCCGAAATCCGACCTCACTCTCCTCTACGGCCTCGCCAACCGCGTCCTCGAACTCGACGGCGCCGACGAGGCCTTCATCGCCGCCCACACGGAAAACTTCGAGGCCTTCCGCGCCTTCCTCGCCGACTACCCGCTCACCCGCGCCGCCGTCGTCTCCGGTCTCCCGCTCGCGCAGCTCGAGGAGGTCGCCGCCCTCCTCGCCGACCGCTCCAAGCGCGTCTCCTACTGGTGGACGATGGGCGTCAACCAGGGCCACGAATCCACCCGCACCGCCCAGGCCCTGATCAACCTCGCCCTCATGACCGGCGAGATCGGCAAGCCCGGCACCGGCGCCAACTCCATCACCGGCCAATGCAACGCGATGGGCTCTCGCCTTTTTGGCAACGTCACCTCGCTCCTCGGCGGGCACGATTTCGCCAACCCCGCCCACCGCGAAAAAGTCTCCCGTATTCTAGACATCGATACAACCCGCATCCCCACCGAGAAAAGCTGGGCCTACGACCAGATCCTCGACGGCATCGACCGCGGCGCGATCCGCGGCCTCTGGGTCATCGCCACCAACCCCGCCCACTCCTGGGCCAACCAAAACCGCGTCCACGCCCTGCGCGACAAGCTCGACTTCCTCGTTGTGCAGGATCTCTACGCCAACACCGAGATGGCCCAGATGGCCGACCTCGTCCTCCCCGCCGCCGGCACGGGGGAAAAGGAAGGCGTGCTCATCAACTCCGAGCGCCGCCTCGGCGTGATCCGCAAGGTCCGCCGCGCCCCCGGCCAGGCCCTCGCCGACTTCGCCATTTTCAAGCTCATCGCCGAGGCCTGGGGCTGCGGCGATCTCT
>JAUVVA010000038.1 GCA_030604905.1 Verrucomicrobiota bacterium
CCGCGCGCCTGCGCCTCGGTGATGCCGTAGGTGCGGATGGTGGTGCCCATGGCGCCGTCGATGATCGCGACGCGCTCGGCCAGGAGGCGGCGGAGCTCGATTTCGGCGGCGGACGGCGGGAGGACGACGGAGGCGGACATGATTGTTTAAACCACGGAGGGCGCGGAGAGCACGGAGGAGGACGACAAAGGGTGAGAAACAAAAGGGTTTTCTCGGCGGCGGGTCAAAAACATATCTTTACTTTCGGATATGTTGATGCGTTATCCGGCGCCCCCTCGGGGTTAACCCCGTAAGGCACAACGGGTGCGCTCCTTTCGCCAAAGCATGCTGGCGATTGGGGCTCGCGCGGCGGGTCGGGCGGGCGAAAGCTCGGGGGCGTTCGCGTTCTTTTGCACGTTTCGGTTTCGGGGAAGGCCGTGAGAATCGGCCACAGTTGCGCTGCGGTATCGTGCCACAAACTCCCACCTCGTCGGCGAACGGCGGGGGCAAAGCCAATCGGGTTAGCAGCCCGGTGAAGGCGAGGAGCGAGGTCCAGGGGCCTGTCGAACAGGTTCCAAGCACGGAGTCCGAATATCCGTTCCGGGACGTCTCACGCGTCGGTCGCCGATCTTTTGCGGGCGGCCGGTCGCGAAAACTTCATCGCAAAATGAAGCGTGAGAGCAGTCCGCGAATTTTCGGCGCCCGTCGCCGAGGTTCGTCTGCTCGCACCCCGACAGACCAACCATGCAACAAAACTCCTCCCGCCGTCGCGCCGCCAGTGTGCGCCGGCTCCAGTCCCTGTTTGTCGCCGCCTCGGCCCTCGCCGTCGTGACGGTGCCCGCCGCGCGCCTCGCCGCGCAAGCGGCCCCGCCGGCCGAGTCCGCGGACGCCGCTCCTCCGATCACGCTCGACACCGTGGTCGTCACCGCCACGCGCACGCCCGTCGCGCTCGACAAGCTCGCCTCCACCGCCGAGGTCGTGAGCGCGGCCGATCTCAATCTGCGTCAGCAGACGACGTTGCTCTCCGCCCTCTCCACCGTGCCCGGCATGCCCACCGCCACCAGCGGCCAGACCGGCGCGGCGACCTCGCTCTTCATCCGCGGCTCCGAGTCCGACCACGTGCTGGTCCTCGTCGACGGCATCCGTTTCAGCGACGCCAACACCAGCTACTTCAACCTCCTCGGCGGCGTCACCCTGGGCGCGCATGAGCGCGTCGAGATCGTCCGTGGCCCGCAGAGTCCGCTGCATGGTGGCGAGGCGTTGGGCGGCGTGGTGTCGATCAACCAGATCCGCGGTTGCGGCCCGACCTCCGGCTCGGTCCTCGTCGAGGCCGGCAGCTTCGGCACCGTGCAAGCCGGCGTCTCGACGCAGGGCTCCAGCGGCGCCAATTCCTTCTCCTTCTCCGCCGCCGGCGGCCACACCGACAACGACCGCGCCGACAACGCCTTCGACCGCGGCAATTTCGCCCTCCGTCTCGACCGCGACGTGAGCAACACCGTGCGCGTCGGCACCACCCTGCGCGGCTACCACGGCCTCTACGAGTCGCCCGACAGCCGCTTCGTCAACGACCCCAACAACACCGAGCGCGAGCGCATCCTGCTCTCCACGGTCTTCGTCGAGGTCGAGCCCTCGGACGAGTGGTTCCTGCGCGCCACCCTTGGCGGTCAGTTCCGCGAGCAGCGCTCCTCCAATCCGCCGCCCAATCCCAACCCGTCCACGGTGCCGGGCGTGACGACCATCGAGAACCGCCGCGCGATCTTCGACGCCCAGGCCACCTGGACCGGCATCCACGCGCACCGCATCACCTTCGGCACCACGCTCGAGCGCACCGCCACGACCAACGACGGCTTCGGCGACATCGACGAGACGCAGAACCTCGTCGCCTTCTTCGTCCAGGACGAGATCACCGTGCGCGAAAACCTCTTCCTCACGCTCGGGGTGCGCAAGGACGACCACGACACCTTCGGCAACGCGACCACCGGCCGCGCCATGCTCGCGTGGATCGCCGTGCCCGACACGCTCAAGCTCCGCGGCTCCTACGGCACCGCCTTCCGCTCCCCGAGCTTCCTCGATCTCTACGGCACCGCCTCCTTCTACGCCGGCAACCCCGACCTCCAGCCCGAGGAGGCGCGCGGTTGGGACGCCGGCTTCGACTATACCTTGCCCGCTCGCCGCGGTCTCCTCTCCTTCACCTTCTTCCGCACGAGCTACGAGAACCTGATCAATTTTGATTTCAGCTCCTTCCCCGGCACGGTCGTCAACGTCGGCAACGCTCGCACCTACGGCACCGAGACCTCCCTGCGTCTCAACATCACCGAGACCACGCGTCTGCACCTCGCCCACACCTGGCTCGAGGCGGAGGATCTGAGCGGCAACCGCCGCCTGCTGCGCCGTCCCCGCCACCAAGTGGGCGCCGATCTCAATCACGACCTGAGCTCGCGCCTCACCGTCGGCGCCGGACTCACCTGGGTCGTGGATCGCGAGGATGTGCACGCGCAAACCTTCGCGCGCATCGACGCCGAGGACTACCTCGTCGCCCGCCTCTACGGTCGCTACGCGCTGCGCGAAAACCTCGGGCTGCGCCTGCGCGTGGAGAACGCCTTCGACGAGCGCTACGAATCCGTCCACGGCTTCCCCGCGCCCGGAGTCGGCGTGTATGGCGGCATCGACTGGAGTTTCTGAGCCCGGTCGTTCTGCTGGGCGGGCCCATGAGAGCGCTTCTTGCCTTCCTCGTCCTGTTCGCCGCCGGCGCGCTGACCTCGCGCGCGTCGGCCTCGGCGGCGGCGCCCGCTCCCTTGCGCGTCGTCTCGCAGTCCGTCGGCACGGACGAGCTGCTGCTCGCGCTGGCCGAGCCGGCGCAGATCGCGGCGCTCTCGCACCTCGCGCGCGACCCGCAGTTTTCCGCGGTGGCGGAGGAGGCGGCGGCTTTCCCGCGCATCTCGAGCGGCGACGCCGAGACGATCCTGCGGCACCGGCCCACGCTGGTCTTGTTCACCGATTTCTCGCGCGCCGAGCTGGTCGCGCAGGTGCGGCGCTCGGGCGTGCGCATCTGGACCTTTGACCGCTACGGCTCGCTGGCCGAGGCCCACGCCGCGCTGCGCTCGCTCGCGGCCGAGCTGGGCGGCGAGGCGCCGGCGCGCGCCGAGGCGCTCATCGCGGCGGGCGAGGCGCGCGTGGCCGCGCTGCAAGCCCGCCTCGCGGAGCGGCGTCGCGTGCCCGCGCTCGCGCCGACCACCTACGGCGTCATCGCGGGGCGCGGCACCACCTTCGACGACCTCTGCATCCACGCCGGGGCGGACAACCTCGCCAGCTCGCTGGGTCGCCTGGAGGGCTTCGCGCGCCTGCCCACCGAGGCCATGCTCGCGTGGCCGGTGGAGGTCTTTGTGGTCGGCGGCGAGTCGGGCGAGTTTCAACACGTGACGCCCTACCCGCAGATGATGGCGCGCCGCAGCATCCGCGTGGTGCGGCTCGCGCCCTGGATGCTCGGCTGCGTGAGCCACCGCCGCGTCGACGCCTACGAGGCGCTGGCGCGCGAGCTGCACCCGGAGGCGTTTGCCGGGGAGACGGAGTGATGGCCACAAACGGCACAAAAAGCGCAAAAGGTTCCGGAGGCGCGGCGCTGGCCGTCGCGGGAGCCTCTTTGGTCGCGCTGTCGCTTCTCTCTTTGTGCGTCGGCGAGGCGGGGCTCACGCTCGGGCAGCTCTGGGACGGTCTGCTGCGGCGCGACGAGTTCGCGGCGATGGTGCTCTGGCAGATTCGCCTGCCGCGCCTGCTCGTGGCGGCGCTGGTGGGCGCGGCGCTCTCGGCGGCGGGCGTGGTGATGCAGGCCTTTTTTCGCAACAGCCTCGCCTCGCCCGGGCTGCTGGGCGTGAGCAGCGGCGGCACGGCCGGCGCGGTGGTGGCCATCGCCATCGGCGCGACCGCGACCTCGCTCTGGGTGCTGCCCCTCGCCTCCATCGTCGGCGCGAGTCTCGCCACGCTCGCCGTGGTGGGCCTCGCGCGGCGCGGCGCCAGCACCGAGCGCCTGCTCCTCGCGGGCGTGGCGCTCAACGCCCTCCTCGGCGCCGTGACCACCTACGTGCTCTCGGCCTACGAGCGGAACACGCAGATCCTTTTCTGGCTGCTCGGGGGCGTGGAGGACCGCACCTGGGAACACGTCGCGATGGCCGCGCCCGTCCTGCTGGTGGGCGCGCTGCTCTGGCCGCTCGGCCGCTCGATGGACCTGCTCGCGCTCGGCCCGCGCGAGGCGCAGAGCCTGGGCGTCGATGTGCGCGCGCTGCGGCGCAAGCTGCTCGTCTTTTCCACGATTCTCTCCGCGCTCGCGACCGCGGTGGCGGGCACGGTGGGTTTCGTGGGGCTGATCGTGCCGCACATCCTGCGTTTGATGGTGGGCCCCGAGCATCGCCGCCTCGTGCCGCTCTCGCTCGCGGCGGGCGCGGCCTTCGTCGTCGGCTGCGACATCGCGGGCCGGCTGGTGGGCGACCTGCGGCTGGGCATCGTGACCTCGCTGATCGGCGGACCTTTTTTCCTATGGATGCTGCGCAAGACGCCCTGACGCTGCACGCCATCGACGTGCCCGGCCGGCTCTCCTTGGCGAGCCTGGCCTTGCCGCGCGGCGCGCTCGTCGGCCTCGTGGGGCCCAACGGCGCGGGCAAGTCCACGCTGCTGCAAGTGGCGGCCGGCCTCCTGCCGCCCGGCCCCGCGGGCAAGGTGCGCTGGGAGGGCGAGGACCTCGCGCGGGTGCCGATGCTCGACCGCGGCCGGCGGGCGGCCTGGGTGCCGCAGGAGGCGCATTTCGAGTTTGGCTTCAGCGTGCGCTCGGTGGTGGCGCAGGGCCGCTTCGCGCACGGGGACGACGAGGCCGGAGTCGACGCCGCCCTCGCGCGGCTCGAGCTGGCGGCCCTGGCGGAGCGTCCGGTGAACGAACTCTCGGGCGGCGAGAAACACCGCGTGCTGCTCGCGCGGGCCCTCGCCACCGAGGCGCCCCTGCAGCTGTGGGACGAGCCGCTGGCGGCGCTCGATCCGCGGCACGGGCTCGACGTGCTCATGCTGGCGCGCGAGCGGACGCGCGCGGGCGGCACCGTGGTGTTTTCGCTCCACGATCTGCGCGTGGCGCACTGCCTGGACTACGTCGTCGTGCTGCAGGGCGGGCGCCTGCACGCGGCCGGCGCGCCCGACGCGGTGCTCACGCCGGCGCTCTTGCTGGAGGTTTTTCGCGTGCGGGCCGAGACGGCGCCGGGTCTGACCCTTTTTCTGCCATGAGCCGCGCCTCGCAAACACGTCGGGTGCGCTGCGAGCCGCTGGGCACGATCGTGGAGCTGCCGGCGCGGCCGGAGCGCGTGGTGTGCCTCGTCGCCGGCTGGACGGAGGCGCTTTGGGCGATGGGCCTGGCGGAGCGGGTGGCGGGCGTGTCGCACTACTGTAGGCGCTACGTGGATACGGCGGGGCGCCCGGTGGTCGGCGATTACCTGCGGGTGGACGAGGCGGCGCTGGCGGCCCTGCGGCCGGACCTCGTGCTCATGACCGGCGGGGTGCAGCTCGGGGTGGCGCGGCGGCTGGCGAAGGCGGGCCTGCCGGTCTTCGTGCTGCCGCTGCCGGACAGTTTTTTCGGTGTGCTCGAGAACATCCGGCGGCTCGGCGCCTTGCTCGGCGAGATGGGCGCCGGCTTGGCCCTGACCGCGCGGATGGAACGCGAGGCGGCGGAGCTGCGCGCCGCGGCGCCGGCGCCCGAGCGGCGGCCGGCGGTGTATGCCGAGCTGTGGTTTGGGCGGCATCTGCGAATGGCGGGCGGGCTGACCTTTATCCACGATCTGATCGAGCTGGCCGGCGGGCGGAATGTCTTCGCCGCTGAGCCGGAGGGTTATCTGGAGCTCGACTTGGCGGCGGTGGAGGCGGCGCGGCCCGAGGCGGTGCTCTTGTTCCACGAGGAGGACGACCATCCGCTGGATGTGGAGGCCTGGCGGCGCGAGCGTGGCTGGGAGGAGCGCTGGCGCTTTTGTTTGATCGAGGCGGGCATCACCCCGGGTCGGAACCTGATCCACGATGGTCCCACCTTGCTCGACACCGCGCGCTGGTTGCGTGGGGAGCTGGGCCGGGCGGGCGGGACTTGCGCGGGGGGCGCGAGCTGACACAGTTTCGTTCCATGCCGCTGACCATCGAACAAATCGTGGAGGAGACGCGCTCCCTGCCGCGCGAAGCCGTGGCGGAGCTGGTGGATCGCATCTGGGCCGCGCACTACGCGGATGATGAGGTGCATCGCAAAGCGTGGTCCGAGACCATCCAGCGCCGCGTGGAGGAGATCCGCAGCGGCAAGGTGCAAGGCGTGCCGGGGGACGAGGTTTCGGAGCGAATTCGAAAGATCGTCGGCCGGTGAAGCCTCATGCTTTTCATCCCGAAGCCGAAACGGAGTATGCGGAGGCGGCTCGGTATTTCGCTTCCGTCTCCGGCGCGCTTGGCGGGCGCTTCTACGACTGTATCGAGGATTTGATCAGGGAGCTGCGCGAGGCGCCTCGCCGGTTCCGTGTCTTCGACCCTCCGGCTCGCCGCCATCTGGCGAAGGACTTTCCCTATGCGGTCGTCTATCTCGATGAGCCGGATCGCGTCTGGATCGTCGCCGTGATGCACCTGCACCGCGAGCCGGGTTATTGGAAGTCGCGGCTTCCGAACTGATTTTCTCCATGAGCAAAAGCTACCGCACCGAGACCGAGGCCGAGCATCGCGAGCGCATGCGCGAACTGCAGGAGGAGATGCGCGCGAAGATGCGCGCCGCCAAGAACCGGCGCGGGCTAATCCTCTGCCACACCGGCGACGGGAAGGGGAAGACCAGCGCCGCCTTCGGCATGGTGGCGCGGCAGCTCGCGCACGGGCACAAGGTGGCGGTGGTGCAGTTCATCAAGGCCAGCAACGACCACGTGGAGCGCCTGCTGCGCGGGCCCTTGCTCAGCTGGGACCACTACGGCGAGGGTTTTACCTGGGACACGCAGGACAAGGCGGCCGACATCGCCTGTTGCCGCCGCGGCTGGGCGCGCGCGCTTGAGCATATGGCGGATCCGGAGGTGGATTTCGTGCTGCTCGACGAGCTGAACGTGGTGCTGCAGCTCGAGTATCTGCCGGTGGCGGAGATCGTGGAGGCCTTGAGGAAGAAGCGCGTGGATCAACACGTGGTGCTGACCGGCCGCGGCGCGCCGAAGGAGATCATCGAGGTGGCGGACCTCGTCACGGAGATGCGCGCGATCAAACACCCCTTCGACATCGGCGTGCCGGCCCAAGCGGGGATCGAATTTTAGGCGCTGTCTGGCGCCGGTGTTTTGCGGCCCGGTGCGTGTGAAGCAAGCGGGCTAGTAGGTGTCGGCGAGGGAGCGCACGCGGAGCGTGCGACGGAGTTTTTCAAGGGGCACCGATTTCGCGAAACTCACCACGATCTGCTTTTTTTCGCGCGGGTAGAGCTCGAGGTAGTTGTCGCTCGCGGTGTGGCGCAGGCCGGGGAAATCCACCTCGACGCGGTGCTGGAAGACCGGTGACTCGAGCGTGAGGAGCGCGCGGTCCGGCGCGAGGCGTTTGAGCGTCGTCTTCACCTGGGCGCGCGGCAGCTCGAGGAAACGCGGGGGCGCGAGAAACACCGTGTCCTCGCTCGCCAGCTCGCCCTCCACGTCGAGCGCGATGCGCAGGTAGAGCTGGTCGCGACCGTGCGCGGCGAGGGGCTTGGCGAGATCGAGCGTGTGCTGGAGCAAGGACTCGTTGTGGCGGAGGCGGACGCGTTTCTTGCCCGAGAGGAGCACGCGGCTGTCGAGGTGAAAAAGGTCCCAGCGCAGCAGGCCGGCGGCGGGCGCGGGGGCGTCGTAAACGGTGAACAGGCGCACCTCGCGCACCGTGCTGGTGCGGTAGTTGCCGATGATCGCGCCCTCGTCGCCGGGCACGTGGGCGGAGACGAGCGCGGGGGCGTTGAAGCGCCGCGCGACGTGGTGGAGCGCCTTCCAGCGGCCGGTGAACTCGATCGAGCTCCACGAGGCGACCGGCCAGCAGTCGTTGAGCTGCCAGTAGATCGCGCCCATGCAGTGCGGCATGGTGCGGCGGTAGTGCTCGACGCCGACCTGCATGCAGTGGGCCTGGTTGAGCTGCGAGAGGTAGATGAGGTCGTCCTGCGATTTCGGGAAGCGGTAGCGGCGCGAGACGTAGTCGAGGATGATCTGGTTGCCGGCGCGGTTCTTCTGGTGGTTCTCCATCACCGGGCCGAAGACGTTGTCGCGGCCGGCGGGGGCGAAGGTGGCGTTGGTCTCGGGCGAGCTGTAGCTCTGCATGCCGAACTCGGAGCAGAAGCGGAAGCGCCACTTCTCGTAGTCCTTCACCGGGTGGCGCGCGTGCCAGACGTCCCAGAAGTGGGTGTCGCCCTCGCGCACGCCGTGCTGGTGTCCGTTCTCGAAGGTGCCTCGCCACTCCGAACTCGGCTGGTAGGCGGTCTGCGGCGCGTGGGCCGCGACGGCCTCGGCGAGCACGCCGTGGAAAAGCCTTTCGTAGCCGGCGCGCAGGGCGGCGTCCTCGCGCAGCTCCTTGCCGTTGATCATCACGAGCTCGTTGTTGCCACACCAGAGGCCGATGCAGGCGCGGTGGTGAAGGCGGCGCAGCTGGCAGACCGCCTCGGCGCGCACGCTCTCGAGGAAGGGCTCGTCGGCCGGGTAGAGCGTGCAGGCGAACATGAAGTCGTGCCAGACCACGAGGCCCAGCTCGTCGCAGAGGTCATAAAAATCCTCGCTCTCGTAGACGCCGCCGCCCCAGAGGCGCACGCAGTTCATGTGGGCGAGGGCGGCGGCGCGCAGATCGCGCGCGTAGTCGGCGCGGCCGAGCCCGGCGACAAAGCTGTGCGCGGGGATCCAGTTGGCGCCCTTGAGGAAGACCGGGCGGCCGTTGACCACAAACTGGAATTTTCTCCCCTCGGCGTCGGGCGACTGGTCGAGCGCGAGGGTGCGCAGGCCGAGACGTTTCGTAATGCTGCCGAGGATACGGCCGCGGGCGTCGCGCGCGGTGACGGTGAGTTCGTAGAGCGGCTGCTCGCCCTGGCCGGCGGGCCACCAGAGACGGGGCGAGGGCACCCGGAGCCTCGTCTCGCCCGCCGAGGCGGGGAACTCGGCCTGCGCCACCTCCAGGCCCTCGAGCGAAAGTGTCACCAGATTGGTGACAGTTTCCGCGGCGTCCGGCCGCGCGAGCTCGGGGCGGATCGTGAGGGTGACGGCGCCGTCGGCATGGTGTTGGGCGACCTGCACGTGGGCGAGGCGGTTGGTCGACCAGGCCTCGAGGCGGATATCGCGCCACACCCCGGCGGTGACGAAGCGCGGGCCCCAGTCCCAGCCGAACTGGCACTGCTGTTTGCGGATGCGCACGCAGTTGCCCACCGGGTCGTTTAATTCGCGGGGCGGCGTGAAGTCCGTGCGCGTCTTGCGGATGTAGTCGAGCGCGCTGCGGAAGTGGATGAGCAGCTCGTTTTTGCCGGAGCGCAGGTGGCGGCGGATGTTCCAGCGCCAGGCGATGAACATGTTCTCGGTCTCGGCGATCTTTTTGCCGTTCACGAAAACGGTGGCCACGGTGTCGAGGCCGTCCGCGCAGAGCTCGACGAGCTCCTCGGCCAGCAGCGAGGGGGCGGCCGTGAACTCGGCGCGGTATTCCCAGTCGCGCTCCTCGATCCATTGGAGCGCGAGCTCGTTGGTGCCGTGGAAGGGGTCGGGGATCTTGCCGGCGCGCAGGAGGTCGGTGTGCACGCAGCCGGGCACGGTGGCGGGCAGCCAGGCGGAGCCGGCGGCTTTGGCGCGCTTCGGGGCGGACGCTTCGCGAAAGGTCCAGCGGGCGACGGAGGCGAGGGGGAGGGTGGGCATGGGGGGGAAGAAATGACGAATGACGAATGACCAAGGAGGGGTGAGCGGGGCGAGCGGGGGCAGGTGGTGAAAACGCGCTTTGCGCGTGTGTTTTCGCCACGGACGCGGCAGGGTGGGGCCCTCGATGAAAAAGCCCTGGCGCGTGCAACTCGTGGTGGAGCGCGAGCTCGAGTATTTCCGCGATGTGGCGCTCGGCGCGCGACGGCGGGCCTTCGAGGCGGGGCGGCTGGAATTCGCCGACCGCTGGCTGCCGCACGAGCTGGCGAAGGGGGATCTGGCGGCTTTGGTGCGCCGCGACGGCGTGCGCGGCTTGGTGGTGGCGGTGCACGACGCCGCGGGGGAGGCGCGTTTTTGCGGGCTGGAGGTGCCGGTGGTGAACGTCTCCAACTCGCTGCTCGCGCCGCGCCTGCCGGTGGTGACGCAGGACGACCGGGAGGTGGGCCGGCTGGCGGCGGAGCACCTGCGCGCGCTGGGCGCGAGGGGCTTTTTGTTTTGGGGGACGCGGGGCGGGCGCTACAGCGAGGAGCGGCGGGCGGGCTTCGTCGAGGCCTTGGCGGCGGCGGGCCTGGGGCGCGAGGCGCTGCTGGTCGACGCCTCGCGCGGGGGCGACGAGGACGCGCGGGAGTATCGGCGCATGGTGAAGGCCCTGGCGCGCCTGCCGCGGCCGGCGGCGGCCTTCGCGGTGCTCGACAGCCTGGCGCTGGCCCTGATGCGGGCCGGGCGCGAGGCGGGCCTGCGCGTGCCGGAGGAGCTGGCGGTGCTGGGCGCGGGCGACGATGACTTTTTCGTGGAGTTCGAGCGCACGCCGCTCTCGAGCCTGCGACTGCCGGCGCGGCGGATCGGCTACGAGGCGGCGGTGTTGTTGGAGACCTTGATAGCGCGCGGGGCGGCGCGGGGGCGCGCGGTCGCGCCGGTCTTCGTGGCGTTGCCGGGAGCGCGGGTGGTGGCGCGGCGCAGCACGGAGATGACGGGCGGCGGGGATCCCCTGGTGGCTCGCGCGGTGGCGTGGATGCGGGAGCGGCCGGCGGCGCGGGTGGCGGAGGTGGCTCGGGCCTGCGGCGTGGCGCGCTCGGGCCTGCAGCGGCGCTTCCTCGCCGCGCTGGGGCATGGCCTGCTCGAGGAGCGGCGGCGGCTGCGCCTCGCGCGGGCCGAGGCCTTGTTGAGCTCGACGGACGCGAAGCTCTCCAGCGTGGCGGCCGAGGCGGGTTACCCGAGCGCGCAGCGGCTCGCGGCGGATTTGCGCGCGGCGCATGGCTGCACGCCGGGCGAGTGGCGACGGCGGGCGGGGCGGGCGGCGCTTGGCGGCGGCGGAAAAATCGCGGCGGGCTAAACGAAGGATTGCGCGGGCGTGGGCCGCTTGGCTCCGTAGATTTACTATGCCTTGGTATTATGAAGCAAACCGGCAGCAACGCGGCCCGGTGACGGACGAGGAGTTTAGCTCGCTGGTGCAAGCCGGCACGGTGCACGCCGAGACGCTCGTGTGGCGGGAGGGGATGGCAAACTGGCTGCCCTACGCGCAGGCCTATGCGGCCGCGACGGGCGGGGCGGCCGTGGCCGCGGGCGCGGGTGCCCTTGATCCGGACACCGCGGTTTGCGCGGTGAGCGGTCGCCGCCTTCCCAAGCGCGACATGCTTGAGTTCGAGGGCCGCTGGGTGAGCGCCGAGCACAAGGAGGAGTTTTTCCAGCGTCTGCGCGAAGGCGTCAGCCAGCCCGCGGAGATGGTCTACGCCGGCTTCTGGATCCGCTTCGGGGCGAAGCTCATCGATGGCGTCATCCTTTGGGTGATCAACATGGTGATCGCACTGGGCGGCGGCTTCCTGCTCGGCCTGCTCTTCGCCTCCCAGATGGGGGGTGAAGGCAGCTTGACGGCGATGATCGCGATTCAGGTCTTCATCCAGGTCGCAAGCATCGCGGCGACCCTGGCCTATTCGATCTACTTCATCCGGAAGTGGGACGCCACCCCCGGCAAACGCATGCTGGGGCTGCGCGTGCTGCGCGCCGACGGAGCCAGCCTGAGCACGGGCCGTATCATCGGTCGTTACTTTGCCGAGTGGCTCAGCGGCATGATCTTGTTGATCGGCTACCTCATGGCCGCCTTCGATCCCGAGCAACGTCGCGCCCTGCATGATCGCATCTGCGACACCCGCGTGATCAAGGGCTGAGGTCCCGCCGTCGCGTTCCCGCCGATGCTGCCCGCGCCGCCGCCGCCGCCCGCGCTTTTCGAGCCGCCTTGTCCGGTTTGCCGGACCCCGCTGCGCGTGCTCGGGCTCGACGGGGAAGAGCATGGCCGGGAGAGCTGCGGGACCTGCACGACGCCGATTTCCTACACGCTCTTTCCGGCGCGTCGGCGCACGCGGCGGGCCGTGCGGGTGGAGCGCTCGGTCGAGGGCGACTCGACCTGCTATTTCCACCCGAGCAATCAGGCCGCGACGGTCTGCGACGATTGCGGGCGCTACCTCTGCGCGGTGTGCGAACTGCCTTCCGAGGATGGCAGGCGCCTTTGCCCGCCCTGCGTCTCCGCCTCGCGCAAAAAAACCACCGCCAAGGCCGACGAGCTGGTCACCTACGACGACATGGCGCTCCTGCTCGCGGTGCTGCCGATCTTGATGTGGCCTTTCACGCTCCTCACCGCGCCGGCCACGCTCGGCCTGGTGATCTGGGGCTGGCGCAAGCCGCGCAGCCTCGTGCGCCCGAATCGCTGGCGCCTCATCGTCGCCGGCATCCTCGCCGTTCTCCAGATCGGCGGCTGGATCACGCTGGCGGTGAACCTCTGGCTCGACTTCTGAACGCCCCGCTCCGCCCACGACCATGGCCGTCACCAAGCGTCTCTACAAAAAGATCGTCGGCTCCCGCGGGAGCGTCTTCAGCCGCTTCAGTCTCTGGCTCGGCGAGCGCGAGGACCACGCGCTTCTCGTGGAAGGCAACTTGATGACCGAGCGCTACCAACGGGTGTGGCTGCGCGACGTGCAGGCCTTTCTCGTGCGCCCGAGCCGCCAGGCCCGCTGGGTGACGATCACCGGGCTCGTGCTCGTGGTGCTCTTTGGCGGTCTCGCCGCCATCGCCACGGGCATCGGCGTGTCTGTTTTCGTCACCTTGCTCTGCCTTTCGCTGCCGATTCTGTTGCACGGCCTCTTCTTCGCCCGCACCCACCACTTCTATGCGGTGACGGCGGTGCAGCGCACCGAGTGGCCCAATCTCGCCCGCCAGCGACACATCCGCAAAGCGCTCGCGCGCCTCGAGCCGCTCATTCGCGAGGCGCAGGCGGCGGATGCGGCGCAGGCCACGCCGGTCGCTCCGGAGACGCCGCAGCCGGACGGGCTGGCGGGCAACAGCCCCGCGTCCGTCCCATGAATCCGCCCGCCGCGATCATCCCGCCTCCGGTGCCGGCGCGGGCGGTGGCGCCGCGGCGGCGCTGCGTGCGCCACGAGGAGCGCGAGGCGGTGGCGCGCTGCGTCGATTGCGGCGGCGGTTTTTGCCGCGAGTGCATCACCGAGCACGAGAACCGGCTCTACTGCGCGCCCTGCTTCGCGCGCCGCACCGCGCCCGCCACGCCCAAGCCCGCTCGCCGTTCCTGGAGCGGCCTGCGTCCGCTGCTGCTCGGCGCGGGCTCGGTGTTTTGCCTCGTGCTCGGCTTTTACCTGCTCGGGCGCGTGCTCGCCTCGATCCCGAGCGATTTTCACGACGGCACGATCTGGCGGGAGGCGGTGGGCCGATGAGCACGCGCGCGACGCCCGACGATGCGCCCGGCGCGGCCGAGCTGATCGAGGAGGCGGTGCATCTCCTGCGCGCCGCGCCCGCCGCCGCCTGGGCCTGCTACCTCGCGGGCACCGTGCCCTGGCTTTGCGGGCTCGCCTGGTTCTGGGCCTCGGCGAGCTGGTTCGCCCCGCGCCCGGCCGAGATCCTCTGGCAGGCGATCCTGCTCACCCTGCTCTTCCTCTGGCTCAAGACCTGGCAATCCGTCTTCAGCGTGCGCCTGCGGGCCCTGCGTCTCGGCGTGCCGCCGCCTTCGCTCGGGCCGCGCGCGCTCGGACGCATCGCCGTCCGCCACGCCCGCGTGCAAGGCTGGGCGCTGCCGATCCTGCCGGTGGCCACGCTGCTCAAGGTCACCCTGCGCGTCGGCTGGACTTTTTTCGCCAACATCACCGCGCTCGCCGCGACCCCCGACCCCGCGGGCGACACCCTTGAGCAGCGGGCGCTGCGCGAGGCGCGGCGCTGGCCGGGGCCGGGACACATCGCGCTGCTCTTTTTCTCCGGCCTCTGGGTCTGCGCCTGGATCAACGTCGCCAGCGCCTTCTACGTGCTGCCCTGGCTCGCGCGCACGCTCCTCGGGGTGGAAAACCTCTTCGCGCTCTCGGGCTGGAGCGCCTTGAACAGCACCTTCCTCGCCCTCGCGTGCGCCCTCACCTGGGCCCTTGTCGACCCGCTGGCCAAGGCCTACCACGTGCTCCGCACCTTCTACGGCGAGGCCCGCGTCACCGGCGAGGACCTGCGCCTCGAGCTGCGGCGGCGCGGACGCTCGCCCTCCGGTCCCGCCCCCGCCGCCTCCCGGCTCGCCTGCGGACTGCTTCTCGCGGGGCTCGCTCTCTTCGCCTCGCCGGCCGCCACGCCCGCCCGCGCGGAGACGGCCAACAGCTCGCCGCCCGCCGCCTCCGCGCCGACCGCGCCGGCCACGCTCACTCCGCCCGAGCTCGACCGCGCGCTCGACGAGGCGCTGCGCGGCCGCGATTTTTTGTGGCGGCTGGAGCCTTTGCCGCTCCCGGCATCGGAGACGGAGGGCGAGGGCTTGATCAAGGGTTTCGTGCGCATCGCCTTCGAGTGGCTCGCGCAGATTCTCCGCGACCTCGTCGACCTCATCCGCGACATCGCCGACTGGTTTCGGGATCTTTTTGGAAAGAAGAAGTCGGAGCAAAAGGAACGCAGCCCGCGAGAGGCCCGCGACTACACGCCCCTCCTGCGCATCGTGCTCTACGGCCTGCTCGCCGCCTGCGTGGTCGCGCTGCTCTGGCTGATCTGGAGCGGCTGGCGTCGCCAGCGTCGCCCTGCTCCGCGCGTGCTCTCCGCCGCCGCGGCCGCCGCGCTCCCGCCCGATCTCAACGACGAAAAACTCGAGGCCTCGCGTCTGCCGAGCGACGAGTGGCTCGCCCTGGCCCGCGAACAGATGGCGCGCGGCGAGTGGCGGCTCGCCCTGCGCGCCCTTTACCTCGCCAC
Organism: Verrucomicrobiota bacterium; assembly: GCA_030604905.1. Taxonomy (GTDB): domain Bacteria; phylum Verrucomicrobiota; class Verrucomicrobiia; order Opitutales; family Opitutaceae; genus IMCC26134_A. Next base: position 15,051 of record JAUVVA010000038.1, read on the forward strand.
CCTCGCCGGCCTCGGCGCGCGGGGCCTCGTGACCCTCGCGCGCGCCAAGACCAATCTCGACTACGAGCGCGAGCTCGCCCGCCGCGCCGCCGGGCGCGAGGACGTGGTGGGCGGCTTTCGCCTCCGGCGCCTCGCCTTTGAGCGCGTGTGGTATGGGCGCGACCACGCCGCCGAGCCCGAGGTGCGGGCCTGGCTGACCGAGCTCGAACGCGAGCGCGAGGCGGAGCGCGTCGCCTCGCAGGGAGGGGCCGCATGAAAACGCGCGCCGCCTGGCTCCTCGTCGCCGCCCTGCTCCTCCTGCTCTTGTGGGGGCTGGCCTCGATCTACCGTCTGCGCATCGCGCGCGGCGACCTGTTCCCCGAGTATTCGAGCCTGCGCGCCGATCCGCTCGGGGCGCGCGCCTTGCACGATGCCGCGAGGCTGCTGCCCGACCGCGAGGTCGAGCGCTGGACGCGCCGCTTTTCCCGGCTCGAGGCCGGGCGTGGCGACCTGGTGCTGGTGCTCGGGCTCCAGCGCAACCTGCCCCGCGAGGACTGGGAGGCGCTGGATCGCGCCGCCATCGCCGGCGCCTCCGTCGTGGTGGCCTGGCGGGCCGAGGCCGCGGGCGCAAACGACGGCCCGCGGGCGCGCGAGGTGCGCGAAGATCCTTGGACGGAGCGTCCCGCGCCCCTCCTGCGCGAGGGCCCCCGCGAGCGCCAGCGCGAGGCCGAGCCCGCCTCTGGTGAGGACCGCGCCGAAGCCCGCGAGCGCCGGCGTCGCGAGGCCGCGGAGCGCGACGAGCGCGAAGGCGAGCTGCGCCGCAGCGACAACGCCACCTACCCGCCGCCGCGCTACGCGCATCCGCACGAGCTGCGCCTCGGCTACCGCCTGGCCCGTCGCGAGCTGATCACGCGCGAGGCCGATCCCGACGCCGTCCGCGCCGAAGCCGCCCCGAGCACCTGGCCGGAGGAGCTGCCGCGCTGGCGCTCGGACTTGTTTTTCATCACCCGCGAGGACGCCGGCTGGCGCCCGCTCTACCGGCGCGGCGGCGACATCGTGATGATGAGCCGCGAGCGCGGCGCGGGCCGCCTCACCCTGCTCGCCGACAGCTTCCCGCTCAGCAACGAGGCCGCGCAGCGCGAGCGCGCCACCGAGCTCCTGGCCGATTTGCTCGGCGACGCGCGCCGCGTCGTCTTTGTCGAGACCCACCTCGGCGTGGAGACCGAGCTGGGCGTGGCCGCGCTCGCCCGCCGCTACGGCCTCGGCGGCGCGGCCCTGACCGCCCTCCTGCTCGCGCTGCTCTGGATCTGGCGGCGCGCCAGCCCGCTCGCCCCGGTGCCGCCCGAGGAGGAGGAGCTGCGCATCTCCATCGCGCCGACCGCCGGTCTCGAGGCGCTGCTCCGCCGCTCCGTGCCACCGGCCAAGCTCCACGCCGCCTGCCTCGAGGCCTGGCTGCCCACCGCCAGCGCCTCCGACCGGCGCCGCGTGCAGGAGCTGCCGCCCGCGCCCGAGACCGCCGCCGATCCCGTCGCCGCCCACCGGGCGACGCGCCGCGCCCTTTCGAAAAAACACCTCTCATGAACCCGGAATTCGCCAACGCCACCGAGACCCTCGCCGCCGCCCGCGCCGAGATCGCCAAGGTCATCATCGGGCAGGACGCCGTCGTGGAGCTCGCGCTCATCACCCTGCTCACCCGCCAGCACGCGCTCATCGAGGGCGTGCCCGGCGTGGCCAAGACCCTGCTCGTGCGCACGCTCGGCCACGTGCTCGGCGTGCCCTCCGGCCGCGTGCAGTTCACGCCCGACCTCATGCCCGCCGACATCACCGGCACCAACGTCTTCAACCTCCAGGCCAACAGCTTCACGCTCGTGCGCGGGCCGGTCTTCACCAGCTTCCTCCTCGCCGACGAGATCAACCGCGCCCCGGCCAAGACCCAGGCCGCCCTGCTCCAGGCTATGCAGGAGCGCGTGGTCACGATCGACCGCGAGACCCACGCCCTCGACGACGCCTTCACCGTCTTCGCCACGCAAAACCCCGCCGACAGCGAGGGCACCTACCCGCTGCCCGAGGCGCAGAAGGACCGCTTCATGGTCAAGATCCGCATGGAGCCGCCGGGGCGCGACGAGGAGCTGGAGCTCGCCCGCCGCATCCTCTCCGGCGAGAGCCCGGAGAAACGCCTCGCCGATGGCGCGGTGCGTGCGGTGCTCGGCCCCGGCGAGCTCGCGCGCCTGCGCGCCACGCTCGGCCAGGTGCTGCTGCGCGACGAGCTCGCCGCCTACGCCGTGGACCTCGTGCGCGCCACGCGCGGCCACGAGAGCGTGCTCGTGGGCGCCGGCCCGCGCGCCACCCAGGCCCTGCTGCTCGGGGCGCGGGCGCGCGCCGCGGTGGCGGGGCGCGACTTCGCCACGCCGGACGACGTGCGCGGGCTGGCGAGCGCCGTGCTCGGCCACCGCCTCGTGCTGCGTCCGGAATTCGAGATCGAGGGCGTCACGGTCGAGGAGGTCCTCGCGCGCATCCTCGACCAGGTGGCGGTGCCGCGCTGAGGCGCGGCGAGCACGCGCCCCGAACCGGTCTGGAACCGCAGATGACACCGATGCACGCAGATAACAGGAGCGGCGAGGAGCGAGGCGCCTACGCGCGCACGGGCGTGGCGCCGGCGCGTCGCCTCCTGCTCTGGGTTGGCGCGCTGCTGCTGCTGGCGGTGGTGGCGGGTCCCTTGGAGGAGCTGCGTCCGCTCTGGCTGCTCGCCTCGCTCGCGCTCCTCGCGTTGGTCCTGCTGGACCTCGCGCGCGGCCTCGGTCGCGGCGACTGGCCGGAGGTCGCGGGGCCGGATGTGCTGCGCCTGACCAAGGACCGGCCGGGCCACGCGCCCCTGACCTTCTCCGGCCTCGACGGCCGCGGCGGGCGGCTGCGCGTGGCGCTGGCGGTGCCGGCCTCGGTGGAGATCGAGCAGGCGGACCGCGACGTCATCCTGCCCGCCGCCGCCGCGCGTGCGCGCGACACCTGGGTGCTCACGCCGCGGCGCCGCGGACGCTTCACCGGGCTCGTCGCCTGCCTCGGGCGCGATACTCCCTGGGGTTTTTGGGAGCTGCGTCGCCGCCAGCCGCTCGCGATGGAGCTGCGCGTGATGCCCAATCTCTTCGCCGAGCGGCGCGCGCTGGCGGCCCTGTTTCTCGACCGCGGCCCCTGGGGCATGCGCGCGCGCCGCCAGGTGGGGCGCGGGCGGGATTTTGAAAAACTCCGCGACTACCTGCCCGGCGACGGTTTTGATGAGATCGACTGGAAGGCGACCGCCAAGCGCGGCAAGCCCGTGACCAAGGTTTTTCAGGTGGAGCGCACGCAGGAGGTCTACGTGGTGATCGACGCCTCGCGCCTGAGCGCGCGCACGCTCCTGCGCGAGGGGCGCGAGGTGACGGCGCTGGAGCGCTCGATCACCGCGGCGATGATGCTCCTCCTCGCGGCGCAGCGCCAGGGCGACCGCTTCGGGCTGGTGGTGTTTGACGATCGCGTGCGGCAGTTCCTGCCCGCGGGCGGCGGCACCGGGCACTACGCGGCGTGTCGCGACGCGGTGCACGCGCTCCAGCCCGGCGAGGCCAGTCCCGATGCGGCCGAGGTGGTGCGTTCGCTGCGCCAGCGCCTGCGGCGGCGCGCGCTGGTGTTTATCCTCACCGATCTGAGCGACCCGGTGCTCGCGGAGGATTTTGCCCGCCACCTGCCCCTGCTCGCGCGCCAGCACCTCGTGCACGTGAACCAGCTCTGCCCGCCGGAGGTCGCGCCGCTTTTCACCGGCGAGGAGGCGCGCAGCACGGGCGAGGTTTACCACCGGCTGGCCGGGCACCTGCGCTGGACGGAGGCGACCCGTCTGGCCACGCGGCTCAAGCCCGAAGGCGTGGCGGTGCGCCTGCTGCGCGACGAGGCCTTCGCGGCCGAGCTGCTCACCCAGTATCTGCGCGTCAAACAGAGGCAGGCCCTATGATCATCAACCTCGATCACTTCATCGCCACGGAGCGGCCGCGCTGGGAGCGGTTGGAGGCGATGCTGCGTCGGCTCGCGGAGGATCCCTGGCGGGAGATGCCGCTCGAGGAGGCGCGCGAACTGGAGGCGCTCTACCAACGCGCCTGCGCCGACCTCGCGCGCCTGCGCACCTACGCGGCCGATCCCGGGACGCGCGCCTACCTCGAGGGCCTGGTGGCGCGCGGCTACGGCGAGATCCACGGGCAGCGGGCGGCGCGGCGTCGCCTGCGGCCCTGGGCCTGGCTGGCGCGCGGTTTTCCGCAGGCGTTTCGGCGCCGGCTGGGGGCCTTTTGGCTCGCGCTCGCGTTGGTCCTGGTCGGCTCGATCTTCGGCGCGGCGGCCCTGGCCTTCGATCCCGAGGCCAAGGAAGTCATCATGCCCTTCTCCCACCTGCACGGCGACCCGGCCGAGCGCGTGGCCGAGGAGGAGCGGCGCGCGCTTGATGGCGAGGACCGCGGGGAGGGCGCGCGGGCGACCTTCGCCGGGCAGCTCATGGTGCACAACACGCAGGTGACGCTCACCGCCATGGCGCTCGGGCTCACCTGGGGCATCGGCACGGTGGTGATCATGTTCTACAACGGCGTGATCCTCGGCGCGGTGTGTTTCGACTACGTGGTCGCGGGCCAGTCGGTCTTCCTCGCGGGCTGGCTCTTGCCGCACGGCTCGGTGGAGATCCCGGCGATGCTGCTCGGCGGCCAGGCGGGGCTGGTGCTGGCCGGCGCGCTGGTGGGGCGGCGGGAGCGGCGTCCGCTGGCGGCGCGGCTGCGCGCGGTGATGCCGGATGTGGTGACGCTCTGCGGCGGCGCGGCGCTGCTCCTCATCTGGGCCGGCATCATCGAGTCCTACCTCTCGCAACACCACGAGCCGGCGCTGCCCTACGCGGCGAAGATCGCCTTCGGCCTGGTGCAGCTCGCGGCCCTGGTCTGGTGGCTCGCGCGCGGTGGGGCGGCGGAGGAGAAACGCGCGGCGGCGGACGGCGCGCGCGCGGAGGAGGCGGGCGCATGAAGGAGCGCACGGCGAGGTATCGCGTGGTGACGCCCGAGGGCGTGGAGTTTTCCTTCCGTCTGGCGAGCCCGGTGCTGCGCGCGGCGGCCTTGATCGTGGACTGGGCGGTGGTCTCGGCGGCCTGGAGCCTGATCGCGATCCTGATCTCGCTCCTCGGCGTGGTGAGCATGGACCTGGCGATCGGCGCGATGGTGGTCGGGTATTTCCTGCTTTCGCGCGGCTACGCGGTCTTCGCCGAGTGGGCCTGGCGCGGGCAGACGATTGGCAAGCGCGTGCTGCGCCTACGCGTGGTCGATGCGCGCGGGCTGCGGCTCAGCTTCGCGCAGTGTCTTTTGCGCAACCTGCTGCGCTTTATCGACGCCTTGCCGCTCGCCTACGCGGTGGGCGGCGTGGCGGCCCTGCTCAACGCGCGCGGGCAGCGGCTCGGCGATCTGGTGGCGGGCACCCTGGTGGTGCACGAGCCGGTGGAGCGCGCGCCGGCGGCCGAGGCGATCGGCGCGCAGAAGCACAACAGCCTGCGCGGGCAGGCGGCGCTGGTGGCGCGCCTGCGGCGCGAGACGAGCCCGGCGGAGGCGCGAGCGGCCTGGCAGGCGCTGGCGCGGCGCGAGCAGATCGAGCCGGCGGCGCGCCTGACCCTCTATGCCGAGATGGCGGCGCATTTTCGCGAGGTCGGCCGCGTGCCGGAGGAGCTGGTGGACGGGCTCACCGATGAGCAGGTGCTGCGCAACGTGGTCGACGTGCTGTATCGGTAGCGCGGTTGAGGGCATTTGCGGGGACGGAGCAACTGTTTGGCGAAGACGAGGGGCGCAGGGGACCGGTCAGCGATCGGTTCTGCATCGGCTGAAACCGGCGCAGCGCATGCGGCGTCATTTGGTGACGGCGTATGAAAGCTCCCCTTCTTGTGTTGGTGTTGCTCTTGTCCGCGCTCCTGGCCCGGGCGGCGACCTACGATCCGCTCGCGGTGCCGGCGCAGTCGGCGGGGCGCGAGCCGGTCTGGCGGGATCTGGGCGTGGTCGACGAGAGGCGGCAGCGGGAGATTCCGCTCCGTGTCTTTCTGCCGCACGAGGGCGAGGCGGGCGGGGCGAAGGCGGCGCCGGTGCTTTTGTTTAGTCATGGCCTCGGCGGCTCGCGCGAGGGCAATGCCTACCTCGGCCGGCACTGGGCGGCGCGGGGCTACGTGGTGGTGTTTGTCCAACATCCCGGCAGCGACAGCGCGGTGTGGCGCGACGTGCCGCCGGCCCAGCGGATGCGGGCGATGCGCCCGGCGGCGAGCACCGAGAACCTTTTGCTCCGGGTGGAGGACGTCGCGGCGGTGCTGGATCAACTGGAGCGCTGGGCCGCGGAGGAAGGCCACGTGCTGGCGGGGCGGCTTGATCTGCGCAAGGTTGGCATGTCGGGCCATTCTTTCGGCGCGGTGACGGCGCAGGCGGTGAGCGGCCAGCGGACGGCGCGGGGCGGGCGCGGTCCGGCCGATCCGCGGATCGCGGCGGCCCTGATGATGAGTCCGAGCAGCCCGCGCCTGGGCTCGCCTGCGCAGGCTTTTGGCGGCGTATCCATTCCGTGGATGCTGATGACCGGCACGCGCGATGTGGCGGCGATCGGCGGGGCCGACATGGACTCGCGTCTGGCGGTGTTTCCCGCGCTCCCGCCCGGCTCGAAGTATGAGCTCGTGCTCGCGGACGCCGAGCACTCGGCCTTCACCGACGTGTCGTTGCCCGGCGATCGGGCGGCGCGAAACCCCAATCACCACCGCGTCATCCTGGCGCTCGGCACCGCCTTCTGGGACGCCCATTTGCGCGGTGACGCCGAGGCGCGCGCCTGGCTGGAGGGCGAGGGGCCGGCGGCGGTGCTGGAGCGCGGGGACTCGTGGCGGCGGAAGTAGGGCGGACGCCCCGCGGGGCCTTCGCTCGCGTGCGGGATCGCGACGCCGACCCTACAAGCCGAGGGCGGCGCGGGCCTTGGCGATCTGGGTCTCGGTCGTATCCGCGATGTCGATACGGACGGCGTCGGCGGGTTTTTCCAGGGTGGAGAGCTGGCTGTCGAGCAGCGCGGCGGGCATGAAGTGGCCGGCGCGGCCGGCGAGGCGCTCGGCGAGCAGTTCGCGCGGGCCGTCGAGGAAGACCAGGCGCATGCGGGCGCGCTCGGCCCAGAGGGCGTCGCGGTAGGCCTGGCGCAGGGCGGAGCAGGCGAGCACGAGCGGGCGCTCCTCGCGCAGGCGGCGCTCGATCTCGGCGCGCAGGGTGGCGAGCCAGGGCGCGCGCTCGGCGTCGGTGAGCGGGGTGCCGGCTCGCATGAGGGCGATGTTTTCCGCCGAGTGGTAGTCGTCGGCGTCGGCGAAGTCCCAGCCGAGGGTCTCGGCGAGGGCGCGCCCGTGGGCGCTCTTGCCCGAGCCGCTCACGCCCATGACCACGATGACGAGGGGCTTGATCTCCCAGGCGCGGGCCGCGACGGGGTCGCGACCTTCGTCAAAGTCGATGTAGTCAAACATCGTCGAGATGGGCTTGCCGGTCACGGCGGGCTCGGCGGCGCGCTGGGCGAGGATGGGGGAGCCGGAGTCGCGCCAGCCGCGTTTGCTGAGGAAGGCGCAGAAAATCTCGCACTCCTCGTCGCTGCGCGGCGGGTGGCCGAGGGCGGCGGCGCGGGCCTCGACCCAGGCGAGGATGTCGGCGTCGGCGGCGGAGGGGTGGGCGAGCACGTGGGCTTGGATCTCGGCGAAGGGCACGCGCAGGAAGCGGCAGAGGCGGCCGTCGAAGACGGTGGGTTTGGCGTCGCCGAGGTTTTCCACGTAGTCGGCGGGGAGGGCGCCGCGGGCGTGGAGGCGGATCTTGTCGAGCATGCGCCCGAAGTAGACGAGGCGCCCGACTCGGGCGTAGGGGCTGCGGAGACCGGGGACTTGCGGCATGACGCGGCGACCTTGGGCCAGCCGGGTGGGCTTGTCGCGAAAAAGTTGGGTGGGCGGCCTTCGCGCGCCGTCACTCGATCAGTCGCGGCGCCAGTAGACGACGGTGCAGAGGCTGGCGACGGCAAGGGTGGGGCCGATCAGCCACCACGGGTTGAACGGCACCGCGTAGGTGCGGCAGGCCCAGTGCACGGCGAAGCATTTGGCGAGGACCAGCACCCAGCAGACGGCGAGCACGAGCTCGAGGCGGCGGCTGCGCGGCTCGCGGCTGTGCTCCACGCGGACGCCGTTGACGAAGCCGGCGTCGATCTCGCCCGGTTCGGGTTTGCGGTTGTTGAAGCGGGAGAGGGGGGCGAACATGAGGCGTCTTTCGGTGCGGGAGCGGGTGCGGCGGCGGCGGAAAAACATTTACGCCGCGGGGCCGGGGCGCGCAATCGGGAGACGTGGAAAGCAGCGAAAAACGCGAGGCGGGCGCGGCGGCTTCGGCCGAGGACGCGCGGCTGGACAAGTGGTTGTGGAGCGTGCGCGCCTACAAGACCCGGGCGCTGGCGGCCGAGGCCTGCCGGCTGGGCCGGGTGACGGTGGACGGGCGCGAGGCCAAGCCGGCCGCGGCGGTGCGGGCCGGGCAGGTGATCGAGGCGCGCGAGGGCTTGATCCTGAGGCGCTTGGTGGTGCTGGGCCTGCCGCGCGGGCGGCAGGGCGCGGCGCGGGCGAAGGAGTTTGTGCGCGACGAGACGCCGCCGGAGGCCTACGCGGCGGCGCGCGAGCAGCGGGTGCAGCATATCCTCGCCGGGGGAGGGGAGCGCCCGACCAAGCGCGATCGCCGCGCACGGGAACGGCTTTGGGGCGAGTCAGATGCGCTGTAAAAATCCCCTATTTGCGGGACCTTACAAAATCCGGACTTCCAGAATCTCCTTGCTAATGGGCGGCCGCGCGCTGTGGTGGCGGGCATCGTTAGCGAACGTTAGATGACAGGAACTGGTGAGTCGTCGGTAGAGTAAGCTCTAGAGATGATTTGAAACCCGATGGTCGGGAACGGACTGGCAGAGACGCGTCAGCGACGAAACCAAACATCATGAGCAACTCCAAACTCTACGTCGGCAACATGTCCTTCAAGACGACCGAAGACGAGCTCCGTTCCGCCTTCGGCCAATTCGGCTCCGTGACCGACGTCTACGTCGCCATGGACAAGATGACCGGCCGCCCCCGCGGCTTCGCGTTCGTCACCATGGGCACGGCCGAAGAGGCCAAGCTCGCGGCTGAGAAGATGAACGGCGCCGACCTCGGCGGCCGCGCCCTCACCGTGAACGAGGCCCGTCCCAAGGAAGAGGGCGCTGGCCGCTCCTTCGGCGGTGGCGGCGGCGGTGGTGGCCGCGGCTTCGGTGGCGGCGGCGGCGGTCGTGGCGGCTTCGGCGGCGAGCGCCGTGGCGGCTTCGGCGGCGGCGATCGCGGCCGCTACTAAGCGGACCGCCGGTCCACGCACCGGCCCATCCTCCAATCCCTTCGACGACGCGTCCTTCCGGGCGCGTCGTTTTTTGTTTTTGTGCCCTATCGGGTAAATGCCCACGGTCTGCGCCACAAATGAGCGACGAGTCCGAGGTCCCCTCCCTGCGCCTAAAGCGGCCTGGCAACGTCAACCCCGCGGGCACGCCCCCTTCCGACGCCGGGTCCTCTGCGCCGGGCCCAGGGGACGCGGCCGGCGCCGCGGCGGGAAACCCGACTCCGCCGGGTGGTGGCGCCGAGCCGCCCTTGTTCATCGACGCCCCGCCGGCCGTGGAGAAATTGCGTCGCCGTCCGAGCCTCGCGCCCTCCACGCCCGAGCCGCAGTCCGAAGCGGAGCCGAAGGCGGCCCCGTCCGCGGACGCGGCCGCGGGCGGGGCATCGGGGGCTGCGCCGAGCACGGGAGCGTATAAGCTGCGCGTGGCCAATCGCCCGCCGCCGCCTCCCCCCCCTCCCTCGGCCTTGGCGGGCATGCCGCTCTCGCCGCCGCCTTCGGGGGGCTTCCCGGAGGAGGGGGCCATGAACGAGCCGCCGCTCCTGCCGCTGCCGATGATACCGCCCCCGGGCGGGGCGGTCCCGCCCCCCGCGATCCCGCCGACCGCGATCCCGCCTTCGACTTTGGTCGGCCTGCCCCCGCACGCGAGCGAGGTGCCGCTGCCCCCGCTGGCGCCTTTGCCCGGGATGCCGGCCCCTTTTCCTCCCGCGGCCGGGCCCCTTCCGCCCGGTGCCTCGCGTCCGCCGGTGCACCTGCGCGCCGGGGCTCCGGCGGAGGCGCTCGACCCCTCCAAGCTGCCTCCGCCGCTGCCGAGCACGCCGCGGGCAAAACCCAACGCCAGCGCCAAGCGCGACATGGCTCTCTTTGGCCTCGCCTTGCTCCTCGTGGTGGGCGGAGGCGTGGCGGCCTACCTGTATTTCGCCGGGGCGGGCGAGACCGAGACGCCGCCGCCGGTGGCCGTGCGCGAGCGTAGCACCGGGACCGATGCGCCGAGCACGGCCCCCGCCGCGTCGCCTTCGCCTGTGGTGACGGCCCCGGCTACGCCGGCTGCGAGCGCCGCGGACGGCGACTTGGCCAGTGGCGGCAGCCCGGTGCCGCAAGAAGGCGGGACGCTCAGCGCGCCGCCTCCGGGTCCGCCCCCGCCCGTGGTGCCGCCGCCCCCGCCGCCGCCTTCGCCGCGTTTCGTTCGTTATGCGGAGTCCATCCGGGTGAGCGGCGTCTTTCAAGGCACCCCGGCGCGCGCCCTTATCGACGGGCGCATCGTGCGTGCCGGCGACCTGCTCGATCCCGCGCTCGGAATCACCTTTGTCGCGGTCGACGCCGACACGAAGCACCTGATTCTCGAGGAGGCCAGCGGCGCGCGGATTCGGGTAAAATATTGAGCCCGGATCTGGCGGCGGTCCCGGCTCGTCCCGCGACCCCGCGTCCTTGCCTGACGCCGGTTCAGCCTACCGAGGGTATTTTCGTTTCAGGGGACGTAGCCTGTCGCGAGCGTGACGAAACTCCGCGCCTGCGCCTCCGCCCAGGCGGCGTCGCGGCCGCGCTCCTCCGCCAAGATCGCGGCTGCGCGCGGCGCGCACTCGGCGGCGGCGCGGGCGTCGAGCAACAACGCGCGCGTGCGGCGAGACAACAGGTCCTCGACCGTCTCGGCCATCTCCTCGCGCGCGGCCCAGCGCAGCTCGGCCTCGGTGTAGGGCAGACGCGAATGCAGGGGCGCGGCCGGGCCGCAGGCCATCACCGCCGCGTGCTCCGTGCCGTAGACCGAAGCGGGTGAGGCCGCCGTGGCGGCCGCGACGGGCGCGGTCGCGGAGGACTCGCCGACGCCGAGCAAGGCGAACTGCGCGGTCCGGCAGGGGCGGGCGAGCAGGCCCGCGCTGCGCTCGGCGAGGTCGACCACCTGCTCCGCCATCTCGCGGTAGGTGGTCCACTTGCCGCCGGTCACGGTGAGCAGGCCGCCCGGCCCCACGAGCAAGGCGTGCTCGCGCGAGAGGTTGGCGGTCTTTTGCCCGGCGCGCCCTTTCACGAGCGGACGCAGCCCGGCGAAGACGCTCAACACGTCCTGCTCGCCGGGCCGCCCGGCGAGGTAGCGCCGGGCGTGCTCGAGGATGAAGGCCCGCTCCTCCGGCAGGGCGCGCGGCTCCGCCTCGGCCGCGGGGCGCGGGGTGTCGGTCGTGCCGAGGACCACGCGGTCGTGCCAGGGGATCGCGAAGAGCACGCGGCCGTCCTCGGTCTTGGGCACCATGAGGGCCGCGTCGCCGGGGAGGAAACGGCGCGGCAGCACGAGGTGCGCGCCCTGGCTCACCGAGACCAGGGGCTCGGCGGCGGGCTCCTCGCGCCGCCGTAGTTCGTCCACGAATACGCCGGTGGCGTTGACGACCACCCGGGCCCGCGCGGTCCACTCCGCGCCGTCGAGGCGGTCGCGCAGCTCGACACCGACCACGCGGCCGCCCTCGCGCACGAGGCCGCCGGCCTCGACGTGGTTGAGCAGCACCGCGCCCTGCGCGGCGGCGCTGCGCGCGAGGGTGATGGCGAGGCGGGCGTCGTCGAACTGGGCGTCGTGGTAGAGCACGCCGCCGCGCAGGCCGCCGGGCTCGGCGGTGGGCAGGTGCCGGAGGGTCTCGGCGCGGCCGAGCACGCGCGAGCGGCCGAGGGAGAGCGCTCCGGCGAGGGTGTCGTAGAGCTCGAGGCCGACGCCGTAGAAGGCCTTGTCGGTCCAGCCGTAGGCGGGGATGACGAAGGCGAGGTCGCGCACGAGGTGGGGCGCGTTGCGCGCGAGGCGGCCGCGCTCGCGCAGGGCGGATTGCACGAGGCGGATGTTGCCCTGGCGCAGGTAGCGCACGCCGCCGTGCACGAGCTTGGTGGAGCGGCTGGAGGTGCCGGAGGCGAAGTCGCCGCGCTCGACCAGCGCCACGCGGTGGCCGCGCAGGGCGGCGTCGAGGGCGACGCCGAGGCCGGTGGCGCCGCCGCCGACCACGAGGAGGTCGAAGCGTTCGCCGGCGCGCAGCCGGGAGAGCATGTCGGCGCGGTGCATGGCGGGAGGGGCGCGGCTTGTTTAGGCTTTGGCCCAGTCGCGGCTGCGCTCGACGGCGCGGGCCCACTCGGCGAGGCGGGCGGCGCGGGTGGCGGCGTCGAGCCGGGGCTCGACGCGGCGGTCCTCGGCCCAGTGCGCGGCGAATTCCTCCGGGGCGAGCGCGCCCGCGCCTACGCCGGCGAGGGCGGCGGCGCCGAGGGCGGTGGTCTCGCTCACGCGGGGGCGGAGCACGGCGTGGCCGAGCAGGTCGGCCTGGAGCTGGAGGAGGGGCTCGCTGCGGCTGGCGCCGCCGTCGACGCGCAGCTCGGCGAGGGGGAGGCCGGCGTCGCGCTCCATCGCGACGAGCAGCTCGGTGGTCTGGAAGGCGATGGACTCGAGGACGGCGCGGCAGAGGTGGGCGCGGTTGACGCCGCGGGTGAGGCCGAGGAGGGCGCCGCGCGCGAAGGGATCCCGGTGCGGGGCGCCGAGGCCGGTGAAGGCGGGCACGAGGAGGGCCCCGCCGGCGTCGGGCACGGAGGCGGCGAGCGTGTCGAGCTCGGCGGCGCTTTGCACGAGGCCCAGCTCGTCGCGCAGCCACTGGATGGCGGCGCCGGCGACGAAGACGGAGCCCTCGAGCGCGTAGGTGAGGCGACCGCCGAGGCGCCAGGCGACGGTGCCGAGGAGGGCGTTGCGCGAGCGCACGGGCTCGGGGCCGGTGTGGAGGAGGAGGAAGGCGCCGGTCCCGTAGGTGGCCTTGGCCATGCCGGGGCGGAGGCAGGCCTGGCCGAAGAGGGCGCTTTGCTGGTCGCCGACGAGCGCGGTGATGGGCGCGCCGGCGGCGGGTTGATCGTCGGCCACCACGCCGAAGGAGCCGGCGGTGTCGCGCACTTCGGGCAGAACGGAGGCGGGGATGCGGAAGAGGCGGAGCAGGTCCTCGTCCCAGGCGCCGGTGTGGAGGTTGAGAAGGAGGGTGCGGGAGGCGTTGGAGGGATCGGTGGCGTGCACGCGGCCGCCGCTGAGGCGCCAGAGCAGCCAGGTGTCGACGGTGCCGAAGGCGAGTTCGCCGCGCTCGGCGGCGGCGCGCGCGCCGGGCACCTGGTCGAGGAGCCAGGCGAGCTTGGTGGCGGAGAAGTAGGGATCGAGGCGGAGGCCGGTTTTTTCGGTGATGAGGGGTTCGAGGCCCTGGGCGCGGAGGCTGGCGCAGGCCTCGGCGCCGCGGCGGTCCTGCCAGACGATGGCGCGGTGGAGGGGGCGGCCGCTGCGGCGATCCCAGAGCAGGGTGGTCTCGCGCTGGTTGGCGATGCCGACGGCGGCGATATCGGTGGCGGCGAGGCCGGCGCGGGCGAGGGCCTCGGCGGCGCAGGCGCGCTGGGTTTGCCAGATGTCCTCCGGCTCGTGTTCGACCCAGCCGGGTTGTGGGTAGTGCTGGGGAAACTCGTGTTGGGCGACGGCGAGGGGCTGGCCGGCGAGGTCAAAAACGATGGCGCGCGAGGAGGTGGTGCCTTGGTCGAGAGCCAGGACGTGAGGGCGGGGCATGGCCGCAGCATGAGGACTTTGCGTCGCGGCGCGAGCGCGAGACGGCGGCGAGGTGTGGGCGGAGCGGGACGGGCGAAGAGACGGCGGTGGGCGGGGGTGACGATCGAAACTGTCACCAATCTGGTGACAGTTTTCCTGACGGAGGGCCGTTTGATCGAGCGGGCGGGGCGGAAAGTGTAACCACCGGTGGTTACACTTTGGGCGGGGCGCGGGCGGAGTGCGAAGCGTCGACGGCAGCTACTTGGCGCGGCGCTCGGCGAGGCGCTGGGCGAGGTGGGCGAGGATTTCCTTTTGGCCGGTCTTGGCGGTGGCGGAACAGGCGAAGACGGGCGGGGCGGGCTCGGGCAAAAACTCGGCGGCGGCGGCGAGGAAGGTCTCGATGGCGGCGCGGGTCTTGGTGGGGGACTGCTTGTCGGTCTTGGTGAAGACGAGGGCGGTCTCGACGTCGCGGCCGGCGAGCCAGGCGAGGAAGTCGAGGTCGATGCGCTGGGGCTCGAGGCGGGAGTCGATGAGCAGGAAGACCGTGTCGAGGTTGGGCCGTTTCTCGATGTATTCGGCGACGGCGACGTTGAACTCGTGTTTATCCTGGGTGGCGACCCTGGCGTAGCCGTAGCCGGGCAGGTCGACGAGGGACCAGTTGCGGTTTATGCGGAAGAAGTTGAGGAGCTTGGTCTTGCCGGGGACGGAGGAGGCGAGGGCGAGGGCCTTGCGGCCGGTGAGGAGGTTGATGAGGGAGGATTTGCCGACGTTGGAGCGGCCGATGAAGGCAAACTCGGGCAGGTTCCAGCGCGGGCAATCGCGCAAGCCCGCGGCGCTGGTCTCGAACTCGGCGGAGAGGATCTTCATGGGGAGGGAGTTGGCGGGGGCGGGGCGGCGGCGGCACGCAAAAAAGCCGCGGCCGCCAAAGGAGGCGGGCGCGGCTGGCGGGGGACGGATGGCGGGGCGCGGCCGATCAGCGCTCGTCGCGATCGGCGCGGGAATGGATGCGGATCGGCTTGGGCTCGGGCAGGCCGAGGTGGAAGCTGATCAGGGCCAGCGCGGCGAGAAACACCGCGGTGAGCTCGGCCTTGAGGAAGGCTCCGCACACGGCGGCCGCGACGGCGAGGATCAGCGCGAGGCCGAGAAAGGGAAACGTGGAGCGGGCGGGGGCGGAGCGTTTCATGGTGGGTATGCCGGATGCGACGCCCGAAACTAACCGGAGTTCCGCACGGGGGCAAGTATGCTTGGAAGTGCGTAAGGGCGTCCGAGGCCGGGGCTGGGGCTCCGGGTTTATCGGGAGCACCGGTCGGTGACCGGTGCTCGGGGGCCTTGGTTAGGAACCGATCCGCGAGCGGCGCCTCAGCTTACACGTGGAGGGTGAAGGCGAAGCGGTGTTTGCCGGCGGGCACGCGGTAGGGCGCGAGGGTGTCGGGGCCGCAGCTCGCCGTGCCGAGGCCGCGGTGGGCGGCGTCGAGGTAGAGGATCGTCTCGGGGCGCGCCTTGAGGTCGGTCGTGTGCCTCGCGGCGAAGAGATCCTCGGCGGTGAAGTGCGAGACGTTGAACTCAAGCGTGGTCTCGGCCTCGACGGCGAAGAGCGCGGCTTTCTTTGACTCGGTCGAGAGCTCGATCCAGCGGGTGTCGGTGTGGTGGCCGTGCTCCTGGGGCATCACGTAGTCGACGTATTCGGCGGCGACGGAACTTTCGTAGAGGCCGAGATCAGCGGCGGTCTTGCGGTCGCTGTAGTTCTCGAAGGGGCCGCGGCCGAAGTAGGCGAGGCGGCGGAAGCCGGGCTGCAGATCGAGGCGGAGGCCGACGCGGGGGAGGTCGTTGTAGTCCTTTGCCAATACGACCTCGTTCTCGACGACGAGGCGGCCGTCGGGGTGGAGGGTGTAGCGGTGGGTGTGGAGGGCGTCCTTCCAGTTGGCGCGCAGGGGCGTGGTGGCCTGGTGCGCGAGGGCGATGGTGAGGGAGCCGTCCTTGGCGGGGGCGCCAAGCTCGAAGGCGGACACGCGGTGGTCGAGACCGCGGTCGAGGCCGAGCTTTTGCCAGCGGCCGAGGGGTTTGCCGTCCTGACCGGTCCAGAGCTTCACGCCGTCGTTGTCGGTGGCGGCGCGCCAGAGCTGGAGGAGCGGGCCCCGGGCGAGGGTCTCGCGTCCGTCGCGCTTGAGCGAGACGAGGGTGCCGGTGGCGCGGTCGAAACTCGCCTCTACCCGGGCCTCGGGGGCGGTGAGGATGTAGCCGCCGAGAGTCTCCTCGGCCCGCACCGCCGTCACGGCGGCGGCGGTGGATTTATGATTGATGATGGATGGTTTATGATTGGCGGAGCGGGGCGCCGGGAGCGTGAGCTGCTCGGCGGCGACGACGTGGCCGGCCTCGGCCCAGGCGGTGGCGCGGGCGAGGGCGAAACTCACGTTGAGGTGAAACTCCTTGGCCTCGGCGGGGAGGGCGCCGAGGGCGAGGGCGACATCGCGGCTGGCGCCGGGAGCGAGGCCCTTGAAGGCGGAGGCGGGGATGGCGCCCTCGGCGACGGGCTGGCCGTCGGCGAGGAGCGTCCAGGCGGCGCGCAGGCCGGCGGCGTCGAGCGCGGTGAAATCGTGCTCGTTGCGGATGCGGATCTTCGCGCGGGCGGAGGCGAGGGAGGCCTTGGCCGAGACGAGCGAGACGGCGACGGGCTGGGCGAGGCGGTGGTGCTCGTGGCAGGCGGGGTGCGGTATCCGGTCGGCGGATACGAGGCCGTCGCAGACGAAGTTGGCGTCGTTGGGCGTGTCGCCGAAATCGCCGCCGTAGGCGAAGTGTTCGCGGCCGTCGGCGGTCTTGACGCGGAGGCCGTGGTCGAGCCACTCCCAGATGAAGCCGCCCTGGATGCCGGCGCGGGTCTTGAAGAGGCGGTAGTAGTCGGCGAGGGAGCCGTTGGAGTTGCCCATCGCGTGGCTGTATTCGCAGAGGAGGATGGGGCGGGCCACCGGGTGGAGGGGCGTGTGGCGCGGGGGGCGCGGGCGGCCGTCGCGGGCGTGGTTGACCTTGGCGGCGTCGAGCTTCTGCACGAGCCCGTCGTAGTCGGCGGGGGCGGAGGGCGGGCAGTGTTTATCCGCG
>JAUVVA010000214.1 GCA_030604905.1 Verrucomicrobiota bacterium
CTGCCCCGTGGCGCCGGCGCTGCGCGTCTTCTGGGCCTCCGCCAAGCTGCTGGAGATCGTCACGCATCTCCTGCCCGAGCCGGCGGCCGCCACCCGCGCTCGACCTCCCGCCCCCGCCTCGCCGGACGCCCCCACGCCGCTGCCCGCGCCCGTGCGCGCCGCGCTCACTTTCATGGAGGCCCGCCTCGCCGAGCCCATCGGTCTCGGCGACCTCGCGGCCGCCGCCGGCCAAAGCCCCGCGCACTTCAGCCGAGTCTTCACCCAGGCCCTCGGCCGCGGCCCCACCTCGCACCTGCGCCGCCTGCGCATGGAGCACGCCGGCCGCCTGCTCGCCGCCGGCCAGGCCAACGTCACCGAGGCCGCGCTCGCCGCCGGCTACCAAAGCCTGGGACAGTTTTCCCGCGTCTTCGCCGAACACCACGGGCGGCCGCCGAGCGCCTTCCTGCCCCGCAACAACGGGTAAACATTGCGCAAGCCCCGGTAAGCAATCCGCGCCACCGTCGTGATATTCTGGATACACGCTTCCGGCCGGGCCACTCGGCGAAGGCGTGTTCCTTGGTCGGTCGCAGTCGTAGTTAAAGTCGCCGCCGGGCTTGGTCGCCCGGCGGTTTTCTTTTCCCGGCACCCGCGCCGCGGCGTCGCAAGAATCCGCAAAGACTCCGCAAAGACGGGTAAGCTTTTAGTCCGCGCCCTTCGCCATACTCGGACCCTTTCTCATGTCCGCGTCACCCGCCCTCCGTCCCTCGCCCGCCGCGCTCCGCCTCGCGGCCCTCCTCGCCACCGCCGCGCCCCTCACGGCCCATCCCCCCGCCGAGCCCGCGCCCGCCCCGGCCACCGCCAAGCAGGAGACGGTGGTCCTCGACCCCGTCGAGGTGACCGGCGCACCGCTCGCCCCCGCGCCCGCTTACCGCGTAGCCTCCAGCGCCGCCACCGGCTTCCGCGCCCAGCCCGTGCTCGACACGCCCTTCTCCGTCGCCGGCTTCTCCGCCGATTTCATGCAAGACATCCAGGCCCGCAGCCTGCTCGACGTCACCCGCAACGATCCCTCCGCCGCCCCCGCCGGAGACCCGCTCTGGTTTGATCGCGTCTCCGTCCGCGGCTTCGGTCTCAGCGTCAACGCCGTCTTCCGCGACGGCCTCGGTATCAACGACCAAGGCTCCATCGCCCTCGACAACAAGGAAGCCATCGAAATCACCAAGGGCCTCTCATCCACCCGCCAGGGCATCACCTCCCCCGGCGGCACGCTCAACTACGTCGTCAAGCGCCCCCTCGACCAGCCCCTCACCCGCCTCACCACCTTCGGCGACGGATTCGGCGGCTTCGGCGCCTCCGCCGACTTCAGCCGCCGCTTTGGCGCAAACGAACGCTTCGGCGCACGCGTCAACGTCGCCGCCGAGGAGATCCGCTCTTTCGTTGATGAGGTCGAAGGCGACCGCACCTTCGCCTCGCTCGCCTTCAACTGGCGCGCCACCGAGCGCCTCGATCTCGATTTTGAGGTCGAGCGTCAGGACAAGGAGATCAGCAGCGCACGCGGTCCCTCGCTCGGCTCCTTCCCCGGCTCCAGCGCCACCGCCGCCCAGGCCATGCTCCCGCGCCTCGGGCCAAAGATCCGCGTCACCCAGCCCTGGGCCGTCGAGCCCAACACCCAGACCTACGTCTCCGGCCGCGCGTCTTACGAGATCTCCGACGCCTGGCGCGTGCGCCTCGCCGCTCACCGTGCCGAACTCGTCCGGGATCAGCTCGGCCTCAGTGCCACCAACATCCAGCCGAACGGCGACTACGACATCCGCTACTTCTTTTCCCCCGACCAGGAGCGCAACAACACCGCCCTCGTCGCGGTCGTCGAGGGAGACGTCGAGACCGGCGCGATCCTCCACGAACTCGCCTTCGGCTACGACTACGTGCGCCGCGACATGGTCTTCGGCGACACATCCACCATCACCATCGGCACCGGCAACCTCTTCAACGACGTCGTGCTGCCCCGCCCCAACGTCAACGCCGGCCCCGCCTATCTCGCCAGCCGCAGCAACCAACACGCCCTCTTCCTAACCAATACCGCCAAGTTCGGCGACTGGCTCCAGCTCTTCGGCGGCGCCCGCCTCACTCGCCTCCAAGCCATCGACGGCGACTCCGCCGGCGTGCTCACCGAGGCCTACGACAAAGACGCCTTCACCCCCAGCCTCGGCCTTGTCGTGAAACCCCTCCCCACGCTCTCCCTCTACGCCAGCTACGCCGAGGGCATCGAGCAGGGCGGCACCGCGCCCACTACCGCCAACGGCCTCCCGGTCACCAACGCCGGCCAGGTCTTCGACCCGCTAACCAGCGAGCAGATCGAGATCGGCGCCAAGTGGGAGCTGCCCGCCGGCGCCCTGCTCACCCTCGCCGCCTTCCAAATCGACAAGGGCCTCCAGTTCGTCGATCCCGCCACCAACACCTACGTGCAAAACGGCCGGCAGGTGCACCGCGGCCTCGAGGCCTCCGTCTCCGGCCGCGTGGGCGAGCGCCTGCGCCTCGTCGCCGGCGCCGCCTGGCTCGACGCGGAGATCCAGCGCACCAACAACGCCGCCCTCCTCGGCAAACGCCCCCAGGGCGTGCCCGAATGGCAGGCCAACCTCTACGCCGACTACGATCTCTCCGACCTCCTGCGCGGCCTCTCGATCAACGCCGGCCTCTACCACACAGGCGACAAGGCCGTGGACGGCCCCAACACCTTCTTCGTGGACTCCTTCACGCGGCTCGACCTCGGCCTGCGCTACCGGCACCGTATCGGCGAAAGCACTACGGCCGTCTGGCGCCTCGGCGTGGAGAACGTCACCGACGAGCGCTACGTGAACGACACCAGCTTCGGTGCTCTGGTCTTCGGCTCGCCCACCGCCGTCCGCCTCTCCGCCACCTTCGACTTCTGAGCTCCGCCTCCCCGTGGCGGAACGGCGGAACCGTTTCTCCACTCCGCCTCCGCTCCTCGCCCTCGCCTCCATGCGCCTGCCCGCCCGCCTCTGGCTCCGTCGCCTCCATCTTGTCCTTGGTCTCACCTTGGGCACGGTGCTAGCCGCCGTGGCCGGCTCGGGCGCGGCGCTGGTTTTTCGAGACGAGATCCGTTCCCTCGATCCCGCGATCCGCGCGCAGGCCGAGGGCTGGGACGGGCAGACCGACATGGGCTTCGTCGCCGCCCGCGACCTCGCCCGCGCCGCCCGCCCCGACCACACCCTGCAAATCCTCTGGTTCCCCAACCCGGGCGCCCGCCCCTACTACGAGGCCGCCTATCAGGCGCCCGACGGCACCCGTTTCACCGCCACCTTTCGCTTTCACCCCGCCACCGGTGTCGAGCTTGCCCGACCCACGTCCCCCGCCCTCGACTGGCTCACCACCTTCCACGTCAACCTCCACCTCGGCGACTTCGGCGCCTGGCTCGTCAGCTGGTCCACCCTACTCTTTTCGCTCGTCCTCCTCTCCGGGCTCTACCTCTGGTGGCCCGGCCACAAGCCCCGTCTCTGGCTCGCCATCCGCAAAGGCAAGCTCCGCCTCTGGGACGCCCACCGCGTGTTGGGCTTCGCCGCCGCCATCCCCCTCGTGCTCATGACCCTGAGCGGCCTCGTCTTCGCCTTCCCCGCCGCCCGCTCCGCCGTCTATCACCTCACCTTCTCCGGCCCGCCCGACCAGGCCGTGCTCGACCGCTCCGCCCTTCGTAGCACCCCGCCCACCGACCTCGCCGCCCCGCCCCCGCCCGAAGCCGCCGACGAGAGCCTGCTCGCCCGCGCCCGCGAGCTCTCCCCCGCCGACGCCTTCGTTTTCTACCTCACTTTTCCCGCCGTTCCGGAGGAGGCCCGCCAGGTGCGGCTTCAGCGCGGGTATTCGCCTTTCCCCTACGGCGAGATGCACCGCGTTTATTTCGACCAGTTCAGCGGCGCGCTTATCAGCCACGACCGCCCCGACGCCGGGCTCGCCGCCCGCTACCTGGGAACGATCAACAGCGCCCTTCACTTCGGCACCATCGGCGGCCTGCCAACCAAGATTCTCTGGTTCGCCGCCTGCGCCCTCGTGCCCTTCTTCGCCGTCACCGGCGTCCTCCTCTGGCGTCGCCGCGCCTCCTCCCTCGCCAAGCGTGCGGCCCCAATCACCACCTCATGCACGATCCCTCCACCCGCTTCCTCCTAGCCCTCGTCGCCCTGAGCGCCTCCGCCGTCTTCCTCGGCGGCTGCTCCCGCGCGGACGAAAAAGCCGACGCGCATCCGGAATCTGAATACGATCTCGTCGGCGCCATGGCCTCGCTCCAGCGCTGGACCGACAAGCTCGGCCGCGCCGGCGCCGCCGAGAATTGGCCGCTCGCCGACTTCTACCTGC
>JAUVVA010000067.1 GCA_030604905.1 Verrucomicrobiota bacterium
CCTGATCCCCAACGCCAACATCGTCCTCGGCGGCACGGGCGCCAACCGCACCGTCGCGGTGACGCCCGCCGCCAACCAGACCGGCACCGCCACCATCACGCTCACCGTGAGCGACGGCGGCCTCAGCACCCAGACGAGCTTCACCGTCACCGTCGAAGCCGCCGCGCCCGCCAGCATCGTCGTCACGCCCGCCTCCGCGCAGGTGCTCCCCGCCGGCACGGTCCAGTTCAGCGCCGTCGTGCGCGACCAGAGCGACCTCCCGCTTGATCCGCAGCCCGCCGTCACCTGGTCGGTCGGCGGCGGCGGCTCGATCAACGCCTCCGGCCTCTTCACCGCCGGCACCACGCTCGGCGGCCCGCACACCGTCACCGCCAGTCTCGGCTCCATCCAGGGCACCGCGAGTATCACGATCGCGAATACGGCGCCGACGATCGCGATCCTCAGCCCCTCGGCCTCGCCGCTCGGCCTGCAAAGCCTCGCCAACCACCTCCTGCTCCACGCCGAGGCGAGCGACGCCGAGAGCACGCCGAGCGTGGCGTGGACGCAGGTCTCCGGACCCCACGGCGGCACGGCCGAGATCGCCGATGCCGCCGCGGCCCTCACCTCCGTGCGCTTCCCCGTCGCCGGCACCTACGTGCTGCGCGCCACCGCGAGCGACGGTTTCCTCAGCGACCACGAGGACATCACGATCCAGGCCGGCGCCACGCCCGGTGGCGGCGGCAGCGCGGAGCGCGTCGCGCTTTTCAGCACCGACTTCAACACCGGCGTCACCAACACCGGCCTCGCCTCGATCACCTTCTCGGGCGACAACGCCAACAAGACCGTCGGCTTCTCCGGCGCGGGCTCGACCGCTCCCGCCGACACCATGTGGACGCTGGGCAACACGGCGGTGCTGGATCTTGTGGGCACCAACACGGTCACGCTCGGCGGCTTCACCTGGGGCTCGACCGCCAACCCCATCCGCCGTGGCGTCATCTTCACCACCGCCGCGGATTTCGCCTACCTGGCGCCCAACGGTCAGAACACAAACATTCGCTACGCGAACACGAACGCGATCACCGTGCAGCTCAACTCCGGCACCGCGCACGAGTCCGCCTTCAACCTGGTGTTCGAGGTCAAGCCCGACACCACGCTTTCCGACGTCCTCGTTCGATTCCGCGCCGGCACGGCGGGCTCGACCGGCGTCTGGGACAACAACACCGCCGTGCAGAACGGAAACATCCAGGTCGTCATCCATCCGCTCAACGCCTCCGGGGTCGCGGGCACCGGCGTCTCCTTCTTCGCCTCGCCGCAGGCCATCGGCGCCGGGGCGGGGCCGACCATCGACGCTTTCGCGCCGCAGGGCACGAGCCTCACGGCGGGTCGCTACCTCCTGCGCATCGTCTTTGGCGGCAAGACCCGCAACGAGCGCGCCACCATCGACGACCTCGTCTTCTCCGCCTCGACCGGCCCGGCCGCGATCCCCTTCGCGCCCAACGTCGATCCCGGCGCGGCGCCGGTCGGCGTGGTCGTCGGCGCGCCCGCCGCGCTCGCCGGCTCCGCGAGCGATCCCGCCGGGCAGGCGCCGACCACGCTCTGGAGCCTGGCCTCCGGCCCCGGCCCCGCGCAGTTCGCCGACAGCGCCGCCGCCTCCACCACGGTCACCTTCGCCGCGGCGGGCGCGCACACGCTGCGTTTCAGCGCCGCCAACAGCTTCGCGCTCGTCTTCCAAGACCTCGCGGTGGGCGTCTCCCCGGCTGACGACGAGCCTGAGTTTGCCGCCATATTCGCAGATTGGGCCGAGACCGCCGATCTGCCGGAGGGCCAGCGCGGACTGCTCGATGCGCCTCTCGGCGACGGTGTGCCGAATCTTGTCCGCTTCGCCCTCGCCCTGCCGGTCGACGGCCCGGTGAGCTCGGTGCATGGTCCCGTCGAGATCGAGGGAGGTGAATTGCGGCTCACCTACACCCGCCGCGCCGGGCTTCCGGGCGTGCAGATTTTCACGGAGACCTCCTCCACGCTCGCGCCGGGTTCATGGACCCGCCTCGGGGTGCAAGAAAGCGTCCTCTCGACGGTGAACGGGATCGAGACCGTCGAAGCCTCCGTGACGATCCTCCCCCAAGGCCGACACTTCCTTCGCGTCCGGGTGGAGGTGGCGGCGCCCTGATCCCGGGGGCGAACTCGGGCTGGCGGGGCCGCGGCGACTTGTTTACCGGAAAGACTTTATCCGCGGCTTTCCCCGGATAAACCCCGGCTTGGGCCCCGCGCTCCGTGGATTCTCGACCCTTTTCACGATTTCGCTTTTTGGCGCTGGACAAAACGGAGACCCAAACCAGTGTAACGTTAAAGTAGCTTTACCCCTCGCTCCCCGTGTTTCCGACTATGGTCCTCCCCGCCAGGTCTTCGCGTTCCCGGCATCGTGCCGTCGGCGTTCTGCGTCATCCCCATGGCTTTGCCCTGATTACGACCATCGTTCTGGTGGCGTTTTTGGTTCTTATTCTCGTCGCTTTGGCGACCTTCATCCGGGTGGAGACCCAGGTGGCGGAGAATGTGCAAAACCTGGCCAAGGCGCGCCAGAACGCCCTCTTCGCGCTGAACATCGCGATGGGCGAGCTCCAACGCAGCACCGGCCCCGACCAGCGGGTCACGGTGACGGCCGACATCGGCACCGTCGGGGACGGCGATCCCGCCACGCCGGACAACGGCCTGCCGGCGGCGACCGACGGCACCTACGCTTGGACCGGGGTCTTGGGCAACGGGACCAACCCCGTAAACCCGATCGACGCCCGCAAGGCCGCCCATACCGGCGAGACGCCCGTGCTGCTCAACTGGCTGGTGAGTGGCAACGAGGGCGTGGCGTTTACCGTTTCCACCGCGGCCGGCAGTTTCGGGCAGATCACCGCCGGGCCGCCGGCTTCCGGCGCCGGAGCCATTCGTTTCGGCCCCGGCAGCACGATCAACGGCCTTGGGGCCACCTCCACCGCGACCAGTCCGATCACCATCACGCCGACGGGTGGGGGAGCGGCGCGCCCGGCGGCGCTCCTCGTTGGCCCCGGCTCGGCGAGCAACGACGTCGACCCCTCTTCGCCGCAGGCGAATTATGTGGTGGCCCCGTTGGTGGACATCGAGGTGCCGACCGCGCAGGTCCCGGGCTTGGGGAGCGCCGAGGGCAACACCACCATCGGCCGCTACGCCTGGTGGGTGGGCGACGAAGGCGTGAAGGCCCGCGTGAATCTTGAGGATCCGAACAGGCACGAGACGAGCGGGGACGCGGCGAGGCTGCGCACGCTCGTCGTCGCCCGCGCCGGCACCGAGGCGGTGGGCGGCTTTGCGGATCTGGATGTGCTCAACGCTCCCCTCGCCCGGGTGCTCACGGACAGGCAGCTGCCCTTCTTGCCGGTTTTGAGCGGTCGGCCGCCGCTCACGCCCGCGGCGACACGCGCCCGCTTCCACGACATCACCCCCTATAGCGTCGGCGTGCTGGCAAACGTCGCGACCGGCGGCCTCAAAAAGGATCTTACCGCGGGACTGCTCGGGGCCTCGCAACCCAACGAAGTGAGCGACGCCGAGCCGCTTTTCACGCCGCCCGCGGTCAATCCCTCCAACGGGTCCAACACCACCGAGGCCGCTTCGCTGGCCTTCGGGTCGTCCAACCTCAACGCGCTGCGCACCCCGGCTTGGAGCGTCACCGCGCCCGCCACCACCGTCGCCTCCTCCGGTCCTGCCGCCTGGCCAAACTGGGGCAAGGTCCGTTCCTACGTCAGGCTGCAGGATCAGGTGGCCGGCGCCGGAGAGAGCATCGCCCCCCGGGTCGGCACGGACTCCCAGATGGCGGTGCATCCGGTCGTCACTCGCTTCCAGCTCTTCATCGTCGCCTTCGCCGAAAACAGCGGAGGCGACAATCCCGGCCTGCGCGCCGCCTATCTGCCCGCGCTCGTGCTTTGGAACCCCTACGACGTCACCTTGGAGGCCGCGGACTACGGCTTCTACTACGAGGCCGACTACACCGCCTTTAGCGGCAACGATGCCAATCGTATTCCCTCCGCATGGAATATCGGTGCGCCCTACGTTCAGGGGGGGGTGCCGAGCTGGCCCTCGTTCGTCGCCGTTCACTCACCAGGCGGGCGTGATGACCGCTACGTCTTCCCGGGCTACAACCCTGTCATTCACGACCCTGAGAACGCCCAGGCCGCGGAGGCCTGGACCAACCGCCGCACCTTGCGCGGCCAAAAATGGGTCTCCGAGCGGATGGGTGAGCGCAAGGGCCTCCGCTTCGTGATCCGCTCCGGTCCCATCCCGCCGGGCGAAGCGATCGTGTTCACCCCCTCTGCGACGCAGCCGCTTCAAGAGGATCCCACGCAGAACATCATGACACCGGGGTGGCGCGTGGCCGCCTTCACCGAGCGCTTCGTCGGCGGTATCCCCGCGGGCAACCGCGTGCGCTATGTGCTCGGCACCTGGCCTCGTGACCTCTCTCGCCACCAGCGTTTCTCGCTCGGGCTGGGCGGCACGTTCAGTAACGGCCCGGCTGGCGTCCCGCAGATTCCCGACAACCTGCTTCAGACCGTCTCGGGTATCAGCTCCTCCCAGCATTCTTCTTTGGACAACGATCGTAGTCCGCATGTCACCCGTTGGGTAAAGTATAGCGGCGGTTACGAGGAGCCCATCGAGGGGGTGGGACCTCTGCCGGAGAACGGCTCCGCCGCCTGGGTCCCGCCGGGCGCGTTGGTCGTCTCGAGCAACACCGGACCGCACACGACTCGTTTCCCCGAATGGGACCCGAGCTGGGAGGGTGGCGAGATTGAGGAGATCCTCAGTGGCAACTCCGTGCCGCCGGCCACCGCCCTGAACTTCGTCTTCCGCATGGAGCACGCCCTGCCGCACACCGACTTGCGCCCTGCGCAGATCGGGGCCGGTGGAGCGCCCGGCGCGGCGCGCGGCATGCGCTGGCTCGGCTCGCTCAACCCGCTGGCGGGCGCTCTCGGGCGCAGCGCGGTGGAGGCGCCGACCGGCAACAACGATGTGGGAGGGGGCTATGTTGCGAACCCCCTGTTTCCCTACGCGGGGATTCTCGACTATCATGGCGACAACTTCATCACGCACCAGCCGACGCGCTTCACGATCCCGACCTGGGACACCGCCCTGACCAGGACCTTCGTCGGCTCCTCCTCCGGCCGCGTGCTTAATCCCGAAAATCCGGCCGCCACCGTGGACGGCGCCCGCCGCTTGATCGTGCGACACTTGCCGCGGAGCGCCAACGGCGTCCTCTCCATCGGCGCCTTGCAGCACGCCGACCTGCACCCCGCGACCGGCCGTATCCATGCCCCGCCGGCCAACCTCTCCGCCTCCGTTCCCAACGGCTACGCCGCCGGCCACATGCCCACCAACGCGGTCGGCAATTCCCTGATCGATCCGCTGGTGCACTCCGCCGACGTGGACGGATTTCCCAACAACTGGAACAACATCACCTCCACCAACCTCCGCAGCGAGGCCCGCTGGCTGCGCACCCACTTCGACCTGAGCCTCGTGAGCAATCGCGCGCTCTGGGACCGCTACTACTTCTCGGGCGTGCCGCGCAGCGGCTCGATCGCCTCCCGCAATCCTCGTCTCCAGCTTCACGATCCCGACTCCCTGCTGGCCGCCGGAGACAGCTCCGCGCTCTCGGCCCTGCGCGATTTCAATTCCGCCGCCTCGCGGCAGTTGGTCGCCGGCTCCTTCAACATCAACTCCACCTCGCGTGAAGCGTGGATCGCGCTGCTTTCCAGCACGCGCGACGCGGCGGTTCCCGGCTTCACCGCCGAGACGGCCACCAGCCCGATCCTGCGCGTCAACGGAGCCATCGGCGACGCTTTTGAAACAGCCATACCCGCCAGCGGATTGCCGACCAACCGCATCCACCAGTCCGACCGTTTCCGCTCCCTCACCGACGCCCAGATCGCGGCGCTCGCCGACCAGATCGTGGACGAGATCCGCGCCCGCGGCCCGGCGCTCACGCTCGCCGGCTTCGTCAATCGCAACCCGCGGGCGGCGGGCGATCCCGAAAGCGCCGATGCGCTTCAGCGGCGCCTCGGATTCCAGCGTTATCTCGGCCCCCTGCAGACGGCCATCGACCGCGTGCGCACCTACCAGCAGGGCAACGTCAGCGCGGACAATGTCACTTATGATGGATCGGGAGCCGTCGCCACCTTTACCGGCATCAACGACAACCTGATGCGCGAGCTCGTGGTCAACTCCGACACGGCGAACAGCAACTCGCTCAACCGCGGACGCGTCACCTTCAGCACCTACCTCTCCCGCATGGCTCTCGGCGCGCATCGGGAGATCACGGGCGGAGCAAACGGCGTCATGACCACCGGCCCGAATTTCATCATCGCCGATGCTCCGCTGGCCCTGCGCAGCCGCGCCTACGGCATGCCCGGTTACCTCACGCAGGCCGATATCCTCCAGTTGCTCGGACCGGTCTTGTCCGCCCGCTCCGACACCTTCCGCATCCGCACCTACGGCGAGGTGACGAACCCCGCGACCGGCGCCACCGTGGCGCGCGCCTGGCTCGAGGTGATCGTGCAGCGTCTGCCCGAGTTCGTCGATCCGACGGACGATCCCTCGGCCTGGCGTCCCAACGACAGTCGAAGCGCCGCCAACGCCTGGAACCCGGCGACCACCCACCGCCCGGCCAATCTCGAGTTCGGCCGCCGCTATCGCGTGGTGCATTTCCGGTGGCTCGACGCGCCGGACGTATGAGCCGCCGCCCCGCCCCTTCCTTTTAGCCCCCATACCCGATGACACCCCGTTTCTCCGCCCGCATCGTCCGCCTCTCGCGCGCTTGCACGTCGTTTTTGGCCGCCGCCATGGTCGCGATCACCTGCGTCCAGGCTTCCGCCGCGGAGAAGAAGCCCCCGCAGCTGATCTCGCTGCAAGTGGTCGGGAGCGGCGAGTCCAACAAGGAGCTCGGCATCGAGTTGAGCCCGCGGGAACGCAGCCTGATCACGTTGTCCGATCGCGCCAGCATCGGCCCGCTCCGACGCGACAAGACCGGAGAACTCGATTTGAGTTTCCCTTACACGGATCCCGCGGCCTTGGCGGCCTGGCGGGCCAAAAATCCCGGGCAGCCGGACCCCGGGCCCGGTATGCTGCCGGTTGTCTGGAGGCCGGTGGCCAAGGTGAACCTGCCGGATTCGGCCAATGTGCTCATCTTGGTCCATTTCAGCGGGGACCGGATCCTGGGCTATCAGGTGTTCGATCAGAGCGAGAAGGCGCTGCCGTCGGGACGCGTGGCCCTGCACAGCATGCTACCCCGTCCGATTGCCATCGAGCTCGGCACCGAGCGGCTTACCTTGGGCGCGCGCGAGACCCAGCGGCTCGTCTCCGTCTCCACGCCGACCGGCCGGGCGGCGAGCGTGCGACTGTCCTTTGCGATCGAGGATGACGGTCAGTGGCAGCTGCTGGATCGCACCACGATCGTGATGAATCCGCAGCGGCGCCGCCATGTTTTGGTCGTGCCCGGCGGGGCCGCTGGCGTGTCGCTGCTCCTCTTGCCTCCGGCTCCCGCGGATCCTCAGGCGTGATCCTCTCCCGCGGGCCCGGTCTCGCGGCTCGTCAAAGCTGCGGGAGCGCCCGGTCGGAATGGCTCCGGCGTCCCTCACCACCTTGCGCGATACTCCGTCGGGACAAGCGCGGATTCCGGGTGAGATAGATCTGTATAGCCGCTGAATCCCGGTGGTTTGACGTGGCACGGGCGTCTCGCCCGTGGGCTTGGGCCATAAAGGCGGGATGCCCATGCCACTCAAGCCGGCTACAACTCTATCCGAGATGCTCTATCGACGGCGGCGGGTCGGCTCCTCGGGGGCGAAATTGATCGGACCGGGCGGAGCCAGCGGAGCGGGCTTGGGAACGACGACCACGATGCCGACCTCGCTGGCGCCGCTTGGGATCTGGGCGCCGCCCCAAGCGGGAGCGCCGCGCAGGGGCAGGGCGGAGTGTCTGCCCTCAGGACCGGCGGACTGGCCGCCGATGACCAGCACGCCGTCGGCCAAGGGCAGGGGGCTCCCGAAAACCTGGGTGTCGCCGGCGCTCTTGCCGGTGGCGGGGTCCCAGGCGCCGCGCAGAATGGTGGAATAGTCCACCGCGCCAAGATCGGGCTCGTAGGAGCGGAGGAAATGGGTCCAGTGGGATTGCCCCGCGCCAGGTTTCACGTTCTCGATCAGCGCGCCCGCGGTCGTGAACGGGCGTCGGCCAAAGCCGAGCACGACGGCGCGTCCGAAGCGGTCCGCCTCCAAGCCGAGGATGCGGGTGGTGGTGAGGTCGATGTTCGCATTGGGCGAAGGCCAGCCGGCGAGCGGGCCCTCCGGGATCATGGCGGCGTTGACCCGGCCCTCGGCCAGTTCGGCGACGAAGGTGGCGCCGTAGATGCCGCCGTCGTTCAAGCCGTAGCGGCCGAGCCAGCTGATGTGGATGTCGCTGAAGCGGCCGGTGAAGCCCACCTTGAAGCCTGGCCGGCCTCGGTTCCGGTTGATGCTGTCGCCGCGCCAAAGGTTGATGATGTTGTTGCCGTGGCAGCGCGCGGCGACCAGCAGGTGATTCCGGGCGTAGTCCACGGCGACATGATCCACGTATTGATCGGGCGGGGAGTTGTTGCCGTCGGTCGACTCCACGTAACCTCGCGCCCACCAACGCAACGAGCCGTCGGCGTTCATGGCCACGATCGCCGGTTCAAAGTCGGGCAATCCTCCGGGCAGGCGGCTCTGGGTGGAGGTGCCGAAATAGAGCGCGTTGTCGCGCCGGTCGATCGCGATCTGGCTGACGCGCTGCGTCGCGTTTTGGCCCACCCGGTAGCCGGTGTAGCCCGGTCCGCGGTCGCTGTCGAAGGCGCTGAAGAAAACATCGTCGGGGAAGCGTCCCTTGCGCCCGGGATTGCCGTTCTCGTCTTCCTGGCGATGCTCAAAGTCCTCCAGGGTTCGAGAGCGCAGGCTGTTTTTTCGCCCGGCCTTGAGGGCCACGACCGGGCCGTTTTCGTCGCCCCAGCCGGGCATGAACCCCGTCTTGCCGTCGGCCGAGAGCACGCGGAGCGCCGCCCAAGTCATCGCATAAGGCTCGCCTTCGGCGTAGACCACCTGCCCGTCCGAGCGCACATCCCAGGGTTGTCGCTCCGCGAAGTCGCCCGGGCGCGCCGGCTTGTCGCGCGAAGGGCCGTCACCGGGCGCTTTCACCACGTGCAGCCATTCCAGCTTGCGGATGGGCTTGTCGACGCCGTTGCCGTCGAGGCGCGCGATCCAGTAGGCGTCCGAGGGTCCCGCCAAACCCGCGAACCGGCCGCTGATCAGGATCGCCTCCGTGGGCTGGCCCGGCACCTCGGTGGATCGGATGCGCGTGATTTCCGTGATGGCGCCGGCCGGGAGCGTATAGAGGCCCTTGAGCGTTTCGAAATCGGCGGAGACATGCAGCAGGAAGGGCGTGGTGGTGCCGCCCGAGCCCGGCAGGCTCGTCGAGGGCAGGCCCAGACGCGTGGGCGACACGGCCTTGGCCCAGGAAAAATCCTCCGCCGCGCCCGTGAGCAGGAACTCGCCGTTGGAGAGCGCGAGCGCGCCGCGGAGCTGCGTGACGCCGCGATGCCCCACGGTGAAGAGCCGCGCCTCGGCGCCCGCTCGCGCGGCCACCTCGTAAGCGGGCGCCATTTTGACCGCCGCGACGGCTGTCGTCTCGGCGCTCGACGAATGAAGGACCGCAACCAGACAGACCAAGTGAACCAAAAAAGCCGCGAGGCGCAGGGGTGGAAAGCGCATGGCGGGCACCATAGCCTAAATCCCAAAAGGTGAAACGATAAAGTTTCAGGGGGCGGGGGTGGCCTTGTGTTTCGCGAAAGCGAGATTCACGCGCCTGAGCCCCATTCAGTTGGACGCTTCTCTGTGGCCGCTGTGTGGGCCATGCCGCCCTTCCCGGCCTTCCTTGTCGGTTGCCCCCGGGCCACAAATCATTGTTTGGCGGAGAGATCCTGCTTGCGCTCCCAAGCCATCAGCGCCGCGAGCGCGAGGAAAAGCGGGGGCATCAGCCACAGTGCCGAGCGCAGGCCCACCTGTTCGGCCGCCAGGCCCAAGGCCCAGGACACGCCGCCGAAGCCCGGGATGCCGGCCACGCTGAGCAGGATAAAAATCTCCGTCGCCTCTCCGCGCAGTCGCTCCGCCGCGAAGGATTGGATGCTGGGCCAAAAGCAGGCCACGCTCAGCCCGGCGAAGGCCAGCCCCACGCCCACCGCCGCCACCGAGTCGAGCAGCGGCAGGACGGCCGAGACCAGCGCGCCACCGAGGGCGCAGGATTGGATGAGGCTGGCGAGGCCTCGCTGCGGCACCCAGGCCGCCGCCGCGAAACGCCCCGCGATCATGCCGCCGGCGAAGCACGCCGTCGCGACCCCGCCCGCCCGCGCGGAGGCCTCGAACTCCACCTGCACCAGCGTGGCGCTCCAGAAGGTGAAGGCTCCCTCGGTGGCGCCGGCCAGCACCATCATGAACGCGAAGCCGCCAAAGCGGGGCGCCACCAGGACCTCGCGGGTGCGCCGCCACGCCGCGGCGACGCTCGCCTGCGCCGGATCGGGGGCGTCGACCATCCGCGCTCGCAAAAAAGCCGCGCCGGTGAGGGCGGAGAGGCCGCCGAGCAGGAACATCGGCGTGCGCCAGTCGCCGCCCCGTGTCAGCCATTCGCCGCCGCCGAGCATGGTCACGAGCACGCCCACCGACCAGAAGGCGTTGACGAGATTGAGCCAGCGTCCCGAGTTGCGCGGGGCGAGGGCCTGCACGAGCGGATTGATCAAGCCCTCCAGCACGCCCGAGCCCGCGCCGACCAGCGCGAGGGCGAGCACGATGGCGCCGTAGCCGGGTGCGAGGCCGTAGGCGAGCAGGCCGAGCCCGAGGAGCAGGGCCGACCAACCGAGCGAGCGGGCCTTGCCAAAGCGTCCCGCCACCCAGGGGCTCGCGAGCAGCACCGCGGTGACGAGCACGCTGCGCGCGACCTCGAGGCCACCGGCCCGTCCGAGACCGAGCCCAAACTCGCTCGCGACGATGAGGAGGCAGATGGGCGTGATGGTCGCGCTCGCCGCATAAGTCGCCATGCCGAGGCAGGAGGCGAACAAGGCCGATCGGGTGGCGGCGGGGGTGGGGGAGGAGGTGGAGGGCGACGAGCCGAGGGGCGAGCGTGACATCAAGGTGTGATCCACAGCCCACCACCTTTCCGACGCAAGGAACTGAAATGCGGGCGGCGAATACACGGGATTGGCGGTGTTTCGCCAAGTCCGGAGCCGCGCTCCCGGCGCGGGTAGGAAATGCAAGCTGGGGCGAGGCCGAAGGAGTCCCGGAGCACCAGTCAGCGACCGGTGCTACATTTCGGCGCGCGCCAGGCGACGTGGGCGCTTTATGCCGCGCGGCGGACGAGGGCGCCGAGGCGGTTCAGCTCCGCCCTCGCGTCGACGAGGCAGGCTTGGGCGGCGTCGGCGGGGAGGCCGGCCCGTTCGCACAATTCGGCGCTCGCGGCCCAGCCGGGTTCCTCCGATGGCAGGCCCTTGCCAAGCGTGCTCGCGGTCCACGAGGCGAGATGGAGCATCGCGGCCAAGCGTGAACGGGCGGGTGCTTCGGCAAGGTTATGGTGCGTGCGAATGGCTTCGGCCAGCGCAGGAGGGAAACTCCACTCGATGAGCAGACGGGCGGTGATCTCGACGTGCGTGACGCCGAAGCGCTCGCGCTCCCACCGGCGCTCCGCGAGCGGGCCGGTGGCGGGCTCGGGCGCGGCAGGTCCTGGGAATGCGGCGTCGGTGGCCACGCGTTGCAGGACCAGGCGGCCGGTGCTTCGCAAGAGACCCAGGGTATAGGCTGATCGCTCGTCCTCATCGGCCTCGCGCGCGAGCAGGCTCATGACCGTGGCGGTGGCGACCGAGTTTTCCCACAGCAACTGCCCCGGCAGGCGGTAAAGTGCCAGGTTGGTGACGAAGAGCTGCGACGAAAGCGCGTCGCCGATGACGCGGTGAACCTCGCGCAGCCCGATGCGGTTGATCGCGTCGTTGACGGAGCGCAGCGGTTCGCCCTGCCGATGCACCGCGCTGTTGCTCACGCGGAGCACGGCGCTCG
This sequence comes from Verrucomicrobiota bacterium, assembly GCA_030604905.1. Lineage (GTDB taxonomy): Bacteria > Verrucomicrobiota > Verrucomicrobiia > Opitutales > Opitutaceae > IMCC26134_A. The sequence goes on from JAUVVA010000067.1 coordinate 12,087, forward strand.
CGAGGCCGGCGTCCATTTGCACCAGGTCAACGATGTCGGACACGTTGGAGTCGGGGCTCTGAAGCAGGGTCTGCAGGCGGGCGTAGATGCGGGCGGCCGCGGGCAAGGCGCGGGCGGCTTGTTTGATCGGATCGGGCGATTCCGCGGGAGCAGGCATGGGAAGGGGCTCGGAGTATCGTCACGCTCCGGCGCGGCTGTAGCGCTTTGGCGCAAGCGACTCTTGAAGTCGGTCTGTTTTCTGCGCCTCTTGCGCCTTCTTGCGCCATTCCCCCCCCCTGCGATGATCAAGACCGCCGCGAGGGCGGAACGCTGGTGCACAGCTCGCGGCGGGCGGCGGCCCAGAAGGGGTAGAAGCCGCGGGAGGCGTGGGGCCAGAGCCGGGCGTCCCAGCTTCTCCGTATCCATGCGAGCCTTACGCCGGCCGCTTGCGCGGCCCGCTCCACGGCCAGCGCCTCCGCGCGCCAAGGGCCCTGCATGGGCTCGTGCACGAGCACGGTCTCGAGCCGCTCGCGGCGCGCCCAGTCGACGAGCGCCGAGGACAAACCGTCGCACGGGCCCGTCCCCAGCGGGCAGGCGAAGCGCCGCATGGCGCGCGCGGCGCCGTCCTCGAGGGCGGCGCGGATCCAGATCTCCACGGCGGCAGACCAGCCGGCGCGGGCGCCAATGCCACGAGGCCAGCCGGCGAAGACGGCGGCGATGGGCGCGTCGGCCAAGCCGCCGATCTCCGCACAGAGATCCTCGGGGTGCAGCCAGAGGCCGAGGCGGGCGGGGGCGGCGCCCTCGGCGATGCCCGCCTCTCGCCACGTTGCGGGGCGGGGCGGCAGGGGGCGGCGCGCGGGCGGGGGTTCGGAGAGCGGGAGGGGGACCTCGGCGAGGCGGCCGGGGGGCGGGGCGAGCGCCTCGCCGGCGTAGTGCGCGATGTTGTCGCGCCGGGCGAGGTAGGTCTTTCCGACGGTGTGGAGTCCCGAGACCCAGCGCCAGGAGAGGGTGTTGCTCGCGGCGTCGCCGTCGAAAAGGTGTTCCTGAAAAAACGCCGCGCCCAGCTCCCAGGGCAGGCGGAGGGTATGCACCCAGATCGAGGCGAACCACATGCGCGCGTGGTTGTGCAGCCAGCCGGTCTCGCGGAGCTCGCGCGCCCATGCGTTGAAACAGGCGATGTCGGTCTCGCCCGCGAGCGCGGCCTCGTGCTCCGAGCGGCGTGCGCCGCGCAGCTCGTCGCGCCGCCGCGGCACGGCCTCCGCCCAGCGATCCCACACCTCGGGATGCTGCTCCAGCCAGCCCTTCCAGTAGGTGCGCCAGCAGGTTTCTTGAAGAAATTTCTCCGCGCCCTCGAAACCCCACCAGGCGCGCGTCGCGGCGAAGACCTCTTCCTCGAGCAGCAGGCGTTTTTGCAACCAAGGCGAGAGGCGCGAGACGCTGGCGTGGGCGGGCGGCTCGACGTAGCCGCGCCGTTCGGTGTAGGTCCGGGCAAGGGGCAGGAAAGCCTCGAGCCGCTTCCAACCGGCCTCGCGCGTCGGATCAAATGCGCCCGCCGACAATAGGTGCATGCCGCAGGGAGCGCGGAAATCGCTGTCGCGCAAGTCGCGTGTGCGCCCGCCCTCTTCGTGCCCTCGCCTAGTCCGGAGCGCGCGAGAAGGAGTCCGGGTTGGGCCGCTTGCGGGCGAACTCGGCGATCAGCTCCGGAAACGCGTCCCGCGCCGGCGACTCCGCCAGGTAGGCCTCCGCCTCGGCCTTGCGCCCGCGCGAGCAGAGCCCGGCGTAGACGTGCAACTCAAACTGCAGGCGCAGCCGCCGCGCTGTCTCCGTCTCGCCCCGCGCCTCGAGCAGAAACAGCAGCGCCTCGAAGGTGGAGAAGCGTCCGTCGCCGTTTTGCGCCCGCAGCGCGTAGCGGCTTTTCCCCGCCATCGGCAGGCGCACCCGCCGGCCCCAGTCCTGCACTTGCGTGAGCATGCCGCCCGCCTGCGCCCAGCTCGCGTCCAGCAGCAGCACCTGCAATTTCCGCCGCGGCGGGGACGTGTCGGCCACGGGTTCGGCCGGCGGCAGCTCCTCGCCGTTCGGGTGCAGGATCCACAGCTCGCTCGCCTCCGCCCGGATGATCTCCTCGCGCACGAGCGGCCGCTCGCGCCGATAGAGGTGCACGCGCGCGCCCTCGACGACGCGCGGGATCAGGTTGCCCGTGCTCGAGGGCCGGTGCGCCTCGAGCGCGTGCTGGAGCACATCCACGTGGATCGGGCAGGCCTCCGCCCGCTGCGCGGCGCACACGCACCAGCGCGGCGGCAGCTCGCAGCGTTCGCAGCGCCGCGTCCCTTGAAGCACCACACTACGGGCCATGTGGGTTCGATGACGATCTCACCCGCTCCTTGGCAAGCCCCGCCCGCCTTGCCTTCCCGCCCGCCGCGAGCAAGCTCCTCCCGCATGAACTACCGCGAACGCATCACCATCGAGCCCGGTCGCCGGAGCGGAAAACCCTGCGTGCGGAATCTGCGGATCACCGTCTCCGACGTCCTGGGCTACCTCGCGGCGGGCATGACCCAGGAGGAGATCCTGGCCGATTTTCCCGATCTGACGGCCGAAGACATTCGTGCCTGCCTGGCTTTTGCCGCTGATCGCGAACGTCTTCTTTTCTCCCCCGCGGCGGCATGAAGTTGCTGCTCGACGAGAACCTGTCGCCTCGGCTGGTCGCCCTGCTTGCCGATCTCTACCCCGCGAGCAGACACGTTCGCGAGCTCGGCCTCATCGGCCGGGCGGATGCGGCCGTCTGGGCCCTCGCTTGCGAGCAAGGCTTCGCCATCGTGACCAAAGACGACGCTTCTCCCACCTGAGCTTCCTCCATGGGGCGCCCCCGAAGGTGGTCATCCTGCGCCTCGGCAACTGCACCACCGCCCAGATCGAGCATCTCCTGCGCTCTCGCCATACGGACCTCCCGCGCTTCGCCGAGGACCGGGAGACCGGCCTGCTCTTGCTTCCCTAGCCGGCCCGCCCCCGCCTACTGCATCGCCCCGCCCGCCCGCTCCGGGCGCGCGGCCTGGCCGCAGCAGCCGCTGCGCTTGGCCCGCAGCAACTCCCGGCGCAGCCAGTCCAGCGCCGCGTTCACCGCGCGCTGCTTCACCGCCGCCCGCGGGCCCGACTGCGCCAGCCGCCGCGACCACACCCCGCCCGGCGTGTAGAGCGCCAAAAAGATCGTGCCCACCGGGTTCTCCTTCGTGCCCCCGCAGGGCCCCGCGAAACCGGTGATCGCCAGCCCGTAGTCCGCGCCCAGCCGCTCGGCCACGCCCGCCGCCATCGCGACCGCGTTTTCCGACGACACCGCCCCGTGCTGCAGCAGGATGTCCTCCGGCACGTCCAGCAGCTGCATCTTCGACTCGTTCGAGTAGCACACGCAGCCGCCCGCGAAAAACTTCGAGGCCCCCGCGATGTCCGTGAAGCAGTTCGCCAGCAAGCCGCCCGTCGCCGTCTCCGCCACCGCCAGCGTGTGCTCGCCCGAGCGCAGCAGGTCCGCGCACACCTTCGCCAGCGAATCGTGCCCGATGCACAAAAAGTCCTCCCCCAGCAGCGCCGCGCACTCCCGCGCCAGCTCCTGCAGGCGCTCCATCGGCAGGGCCCCGCACGGCGAGCTGAGGCGCAAGTCCACCTGCCCCTGGTGCGCGCAAAACGCGATCGACAAGGCCTCGCCCTGCGGCGCCAGCACCGGCTGGAGCTTCACCTCCAGCGCGCTCTCGCCGATGCCCGCCGTGCGCACCTGCACATAGGCCTCGCGCTCCGCCAGCAGCCCCAGCCGGGCCAGGCGCGGCAGCACCTGCTCGGTGAAGATCGGCTGCAGCTCGTTGGGCGGGCCGGGGAGCATCACCAGCACCTTGCCGTCCTGCTCCACCCAGAGCCCCGGCGCGGTGCCGTTGGCGTTGGGCAACACGTCCCCGCGCGAGAAGCGGTAGGCCTGCTTGAGGTTGTTGTCGGTCATCCGCCGGCCGAGCTTGGCGAAGCGCGCCTCGATCGCCGCGCGTATCGACTCGTCGAATACAAGCTCCTGGCCCAGCACCGCGGCCACCACCTCGCGCGTGCGGTCGTCGCAGGTCGGCCCCAGGCCGCCGGTGGTGATCACCACCTCGCTCCGCGCCCAGCTCTCGGCAAACTGCGCCGCGATCTGGTCGGCCTCGTCGGTGATCGTGACGTTGCGCGAGATGCGCGCCCCCAGCCGGCCGAGCGCCGCACCGATGAAGGTGAGGTGGCTGTTGGCCGTCAGGCCGAGCAGCAGCTCGTCCCCCAGGGTGATGAGTTCGAAGCGCGCCGCCGCGACCGGGCGTTCCGATGAGAGTGAGGACTGGGAAGAGCTGGAAACCATACCTTGCTAATGCGACACCTTGGTTACGCTTTCCCAAAATGCCAGCGACCGACCCGGTAAACTTGAAAGAGAAAGTCCGCCGCCTCCCCGACAAGCCCGGCGTGTATTTGATGAAGGACCGCCTCGGACGCATCCTCTACGTCGGCAAGGCCAAGGCCCTCAAGAAACGCGTCTCCTCCTACTTCACCCCCTCGCGGGCCATGACCGTGCACCCCAAGATTCGCGCGCTCATCGGCCTGATCCACGATTTTGATACCATCGAGGTGAAGTCCGAGCCCGAGGCCCTGCTCCTCGAGGGCAAGCTCATCAAGCAGTGGAAGCCGCGTTACAACACCGACTTCACCGACGACAAACGCTTCCTCCTCGTGCGCGTCGACCTCGCCGAACCGCTCCCGCGCTTCCGCCTCACCCGCTTTCGCAAGGAGGACCGCGCCCGCTACTTCGGCCCCTTCGCCCACTCCGGCCTCCTGCGCAAGACCCTCGGGCAAATGCGCCGCCAGTTCGGCATCCTGCTCGGCGACGCCACCCCGCAAAAATTGTCCGACGGCCGCTGGCAACTCTACGACGATGTGCGCGAGGAGCTCTACGGTTTCCAAAACATCCTCACCCCCGAGGACTATCGCGCCCGCGTCGACGACGCCTGCGCCTTCCTCGAGGGCAAGTCGCGCGAGTGGCTCGAGACGCTCCGCGCCGAGATGGCCGAGGCCGCCGCCAAACAAAACTTCGAGCAGGCCGCCGAGCTGCGCGACATCGTCTTCGCGCTCGAAAAGACCCTGGCCAAGACCCGCAAGTTCGAGCGCGACCACCCCGTGGTCGACGCCGACGAGGACGCCATCGCCGAGCTCGGCCGCGCCCTCGGTCTCAGCCCCGCGCCCCGCACGATGGAGTGCTTCGACATCTCGCATATCAGCGGCACCTACTGCGTCGCCTCGATGGTCCACTGTGCCGAAGGCCGGCCCGACAAAAACCACTACCGCCGTGTCCAGATCACGAGCTTCATCGGCAACGACGATTTTCGCGCCATGGAGGAGGTGGTCGGCCGTCGCTACCGCCGCCTCGCCGAGGAGGGCAAAGCCTTCCCCGACCTCATCGTGATCGACGGCGGCCGCGGCCAGATCGGCGCCGCGCTCAAGGCCTTTTACGCGCTGGATCTCACGCCCCCGGCTCTCATCGGCCTCGCGAAGAAGCACGAGACGATCATCTTCCCCGACGAGCGCGACCCGCTCAATCTCCCGCTCAACTCGCCCGCGCTCCAGCTCCTCCAGCGCCTCCGCGACGAGGCCCACCGCTTCGCCAACACCTACAACGCCGACCTGCGCTCGAAGAAGATCCGCGAGAGCGTGCTCGACGATTTCCCCGGCCTCGGCCCCGTGCGCCGCGCCGCGCTGATGGAGCGTTTTGGCGACATCGACCGCCTGCGCCGCGCCACCGAGGAGCAGCTCGCCGAGGTGGAGGGTTTTGGCGAAAAACTCGCCGCCGAGCTCTACGACTTCCTGCACCGCGAGGAGTAGCCCGGGCCGGGCTCGCCGCCCTCCCCGCTTGCCCCGGGGCGCGTCGCGGCCTCACTTGCGGGCAACATGGTTTTGTCCGCCCGCCACGCCTGCCTCCTTGCCGCCGCCCTCTTCGCGGGCCTCGCGCTGCTCATCGCGCGCCTCGCCGTCGCGCCGCTCGGCGCCGCCGATCTGCTGGGCATCGCCGCCTGCGCCGCCGCCGCCGGCGCCTTCGCCACCCTGGGCTTCACCAATCGGCCGGCCGCGCTTTCGAGCGAGGCGCTCGCCGCCCAGGTGGCCGCCGCCGTCGAGGCGCGCCTGCGCCCCGCCGCCACGCCCGCCCAGCCCGAGGCCGGCGCCGCCGACTCCCGCCCGCCGCTCACCGCCGCGGAGATCCCCGCGCCCGCCGCCGGCGCGAAACCGCGCCTCGGCCGCGGCCTCGCCGGCCTCATGCACCACCCCTCGGCGCTCGCGAAGCCGCCGGCGCCCGAGAATCGCGAGGCCGCATGATCGCATGAGCTCCCCCGGCCAGCATGGGAATGATGGGAAGCAGGAGAATCATGGGAGCGGCCGTCCGCCCTCCCATAACTACCCTGCTTCCCATAATTCCCATCCCCGGAGCCCCACCGCCCCCGAGCGCATCCTCCCGCCGCGCGGCGACTACCAGACCCTGCTCTCCTACCAGAAGGCCGAGGTGATCTACGACCTCACCCACCGCTTCGCACACCGCTACCTCGAGCGCGGCGACCGCACCATCGACCAGATGATCCAGTCGGCGCGCTCCGGGAAACAAAACATCCTCGAAGGCAGCAAGGCCGCCCAGACCTCCAAGGAGACCGAGATCAAGCTCACCAACGTCGCCCGCGCCAGCCTCGAGGAACTGCTCGCCGACTACCGCGACTACCTCCGCGTCCGCGACCACGCCATCTGGGAAAAAGACTCCAAGGAGGCCCTCTATATCCGCCGCCTCGGCCGCCGCACGCCCCACAGCTTCGAGCTCTACCGCGAGTTCTTCGAGACACGCCCGCCCGAGGTGATCGCCAACATCGCCATCTGCCTGATCCACCAGACCAACTACCTGCTCGACCAACAGCTCCGCGCCCTCGAGCAGTCCTTCGCCACGGCCGGCGGCCTCCGCGAACGCATGACCCGCGTCCGCCTCGCCCACCGCGCCCGGCCCGCCCCATGAGCGCCAAGCCCACCCGTGTCTCCGCCGCCCGCCCCCGCGCCGTCCGCGCCGAGCACCCGCTCGAGTGGCTGATGGAGCCGGCGCGCGAGGATCCCGGCTTCGAGACCCGGGCCTGGTTTGGCGGTCGCTCGCTCATGCTAGACGGCAAACACCAGCTCTTCCTCACCACCCAGGGAGAGCCCTGGCAGGGCGTGCTCGTCTGCACCTTCCACGAGCACCAGCCCTCGCTCCTCGCTGAGTTTCCCTTCCTGCGCCCGCACCCGGTGCTCAAGAAATGGCTCTACCTGCCCGAGAGCGCCGAGACCTTTGAGCAAGACGCTCGCCGCCTCGTGCGCCTGGCCCTCGCCCGCGATCCCCGCCTCGGCGTGCCGCCCTCCCCGCGCAAGAAGCGCGCCTCCGCCGCGCGCCCCATCCGTTTCGGCGACACGCTCTGACGGCTCGGCCAGTGGCTGGCGTTATCCGATGTTGCGGCGGGCTCACCGTTTGCCGCACCTTCTTCGCGCTTATCCACCCCATCTACGCCGCTTATGGCCACCCCTGAGAACCGTCGCGCGCACTGGCGCGCCAACCTCCGCCTGCTCGCCGTCCTGCTCGCGATCTGGGCCTTCGTCTCCTTCGGTTGCGCGATCTTCTTCGCCGACTTCCTCGACCGCTTCCGCATCGGCGGCTTCAAGCTCGGCTTCTGGATGGCCCAGCAGGGCGCCATGTATGTCTTCCTCGCCCTTATCGCCGCCTACGTCTGGCGCATGAACTACCTCGACCGCAAATACGACGTCCACGAGGACTGATTTTCCCTCGTATCCATTTTCTCCCTACACTCCCGCTTCCACCCCGCCCCCCGTCCCGCGACCGCTCCCATTGGTCCTTGGACATTGGTCATTGGTCATTCCTCCTTATGTCCGTCCAAACCTGGACCTTCCTCATCGTCGGTCTCTCCTTCGCGCTCTACCTCTACATCGCCTACCGCTCGCGCGCCGGTTCCACCAGCGAGTTCTACGTCTCGGGCTCCACCGTGCACCCCGTGCACAACGGCATGGCCACCGCCGCCGACTGGATGAGCGCCGCCTCCTTCATCTCCATGGCCGGCCTCATCTCCTTCATGGGGCGCGACGGCGGCGTCTACCTCATGGGCTGGACCGGCGGCTACGTGCTGCTCGCCCTCCTGCTCGCGCCCTACCTGCGCAAGTTCGGCAAGTTCACCGTGCCCAACTTCGTCGGCGACCGCTACTACTCGCAAACCGCGCGCCTCGTCGCGGTCGTCTGCGCGCTCGCCGTCTCCTTCGTCTACGTCGCCGGCCAGATGCGCGGCGTCGGCATCGTGTTCTCCCGTTTCCTCGAGGTGCCGGTGAACACCGGCGTGATCATCGGCACCGGCGTCGTGTTCTTCTACGCCGTGCTCGGCGGCATGAAGGGCATCACCTACACGCAGGTCGCCCAATACTGCGTCCTCATCTTCGCCTACATGGTGCCGGCGATCTTCATCGCGC
>JAUVVA010000047.1 GCA_030604905.1 Verrucomicrobiota bacterium
CCGCCCAGCTCGGCACCAACCTCGCCGGCGTGCTCTACGTCCTCGACGAGCCCTCCATCGGCCTGCACGCCCGCGACAACGACCGCCTCATCGAGACGCTCCAATCCCTGCGCGACAAAGGAAACACCCTCCTCGTGGTCGAGCACGACGACGAGCTGATGGAGCGTTGCGACCGCCTCATCGACCTCGGCCCCGCCGCCGGCATCCACGGAGGCGAAGTCCTCGCCGAGGGCAGCCCCGCCGAGGTGAAGCGTATCGAAAAATCCCTTACCGGCCAATATCTCAGCCGCGGCATCAAGCACCCCCTGCGCGGCGAATATCGCTCCACGTGGCATGGGCGTCCCGCACATGGTCCGAAAAAGCGTGGCATGGGCGTCTCGCCCATGTCCTCCAAACCCACGGGCGAGACGCCCGTGCCACTTCAATTCCTCGAACTCACCGGCGCGTCGCTCCGCAACCTCAAGGGCTTCGACCTCCGCCTTCCCCTCGGCCGCCTCATCATGGCCTGCGGCCCGAGCGGCGCGGGCAAGTCCACCCTCTTCCGCGACCTCCTCCACCCCGCCGTCGAGCACGCGATCAAAACCAAGACCGCCAAGCTTACCGGCAAAGCCTACGCCAAGGCCGCGGGTCTGGACTCCGAGCCGCCATTCACCGAGCTCCGCGGCGCCCACCTCTTCAAACGCGTCATCGAGGTCGACCAGTCCCCCATCGGCAAAACCCCGCGCTCCACGCCCGCGACCTACCTCGGCATCTTCGACCTCATCCGCCAGTTCTTCGCCTCGATCCCCGAGTCAAAGATCCGCGGCTACACGGCCGGACGCTTCTCCTTCAACACCGCCGGCGGACGTTGCGAGACCTGCGCCGGCGCCGGCCGCGTGAAGCTCGAGATGGCCTTCATGCCCGACACCTACCTGCCCTGCGAAGACTGCGGTGGCACGCGCTACTCCGCCGACCTCGCCGACCTCACCTGGAAGGGCAAAAACATCGGCCAGGTGCTCCAGCTCACCTTCGAGGAGGCGGTCACCTACTTCGATTTCCACAGCCAGCTCAGCCAGGTCTGCCAGCTCATGGTGGACTGTGGCCTCGGCTACCTGACGCTAGGCCAATCCAGCCCCACTCTCTCGGGTGGCGAGGCGCAGCGCCTTAAGCTTGTCACCGAGCTTTCGCAGGGTCTCGCGAGCTACCGCGAGCGCAGCCGCGACATCAAGTTCCAGAACCTCTACCTGCTTGAGGAGCCGACCATCGGCCTGCACCTCAGCGACTGCGAAAAGTTGATCAAGGTCCTTCACGCCCTGGTCGATCAAGGACACACGGTCGTCGTCATCGAGCACCACCTCGACCTCCTCGCCGAGGCCGACTGGATCCTCGAGCTCGGCCCCGTCGGCGGCCCCGACGGCGGAGAACTCCTCTACGAAGGCCCCCTCGCCGGACTGCTGAAACAAAAGAACTCCCCCAGCGCCCCCTACCTCCGCGCGAAGCTCAAGAGCTGAACTCGCTCCCGGCCGCGACTCCGGGACGCCTCGGGCCGGCTCGATGCGGTGGCGTCCGCGCTGGACGCGGCTGCGCTTTGATCTACCGTTTTCAGCATGGTCGCAATCAAGCCCGAGTTCATCGCGGAGCTGGTCGGCCCCGGCCGGGTGGGCTTCATCGCGACCAACGGTCTTCACGACTCGGTCGTCATCGACGACACCCAGGAGAACGAATACCTCCGCTACATCCGCGAGGGCTGGCGGGTGGTGGAGATTCGCCCCATCTGCCGCAGCCTGACGCCCAAGCTCATCCACACCCACGAGGAGCTGCGCCGGGCGCGGGTCTACTCCTACGTCCTGGTGATCCTCGAGCACCCGGCGCGAGCGCGAGGCGATCACCGCGGGGAGCCTCCGCCGCCGCGCGCCGATCCCCCGGCCAAACGGCCGCGCGGCTGACCGCGCCCCCTCCGCCCGGCGCTCCGGCAAAACTCCATTTGCGCGCCATTGCTCACTGGACATTGGCCGCGGGACATTGGTCATTGGTCCTTTACCAACGATGTCCCTTCCCAGCTCCGTCCTCGTCGTCGGCTCCGGCGGCCGCGAACACGCCCTCGTCCGATCCCTCCTCTCCTCCCCCGTCGCCCCGCGCGTGCTCTGCGCGCCCGGCAACGCCGGCATCGCCGCCGACGCCCCCTGCTTCCCGGTCGCGGCCGACGACGTGCCCGGCCTCGTCGCCCTCGCCAAGCGCGAGCAGGTGCAGTTTGTCGTCGTGGGCCCCGAGGTGCCGCTCTCCCTCGGACTCGTCGACGCCCTCGCCAAGGAAAACATCCCCGCCTACGGCCCTCGCGCCGATGGCGCCCGCCTCGAGGCCTCCAAGGTCTTCACCAAGCAGATCCTGCTCAAACACGGCATCCCCACCGCCCCCGCCGGCATCTTCACCGCCATCGAGCCCGCCCTGGCCTACCTGCGCGAACGCGGAGCCCCCATCGTGGTCAAGGCCGACGGGCTCGCCGCCGGCAAAGGCGTGATCGTCGCCCAGAGCCTCGCCGAGGCCGAGGCCGCCGTCCGCGACATGCTCGCGGGCAACAAATTCGGCTCCGCCGGCTCGCAGGTGTTGATCGAGGACTGCCTCGTCGGCGAGGAGACGAGCATCCTCGTCGTCGTATCCGGAAAAAACTACCTGATCCTCCCGACCTCGCAGGACCACAAGCGTATCGGCGACGGGGATACGGGCCCCAACACCGGCGGCATGGGCACCTACTCGCCCGCCGAGGTCGTCACCCCCGCCCTGCTCGACCGCATCGAGCGCGAGATCGTGGCGCCCTCCGTCGAGGCCATCGCCGCCGAGGGCATCGATTTTCGCGGCACGCTCTTCATCGGCATCATGCTCACGCCGAGCGGCCCGAGCGTGCTGGAATACAACACCCGCTTCGGCGACCCCGAGACGCAGGTCGTGCTCCCCCGCCTGCAGGACGACCTGCTCGAAATCCTCTGGCAGGCCGCCAAGGGCTTGCTCTCCACCCGCGGCCGCGCCCCGGAGCGCCCCGGACACGCGCTCTGCGTGGTCGTCGCGACACAGGGCTACCCCGACGCCTACCCGAAGGGGGACCGCATCCGCTTCCCCAAGGAGCTGCCCGCGGGCGTGCGCGTTTACCACGCCGGCACCGCGCGCGACGCCGAGGGCCACCTCGTAGCCGCGGGCGGCCGGGTCTTGGGCGTCACCGCGCTCGCGCCGACCCTGCGCGAGGCCGCCGCCGCCGCCTACGCCGCCTGCGACAGCGTGGAGTGGAAGACCAAATACTACCGCCGCGACATCGGCGCCAAACAGCTCAACCGTCGCTGAGCGGCGCGCCCCGCCGACCGGCGAATCCACGCTTGCCGCCCGCCCCGCCGCCCGCCGCCATCTCCCCTTTCAAATGTCCCAACCCGCTTCCGCTCCCGCCTCCACCGCCACCGAACTCTGCCCCTGCGGCTCCGGCAAGACCTACGCCGACTGCTGCGGCCCCATCCTGGCCGGCGCCCCCGCGCCCACGCCCGAGGCCCTGATGCGCTCACGCTACACCGCGTATGAGAAGCGCAACTACCTCCACCTCCGTCGCTCGCTCAGCAAGGCGCAGCAGGCCGACTTCAGCGAGAAGGACGCCCGCGAATGGGCCGAGTCCTCCGAGTGGCTCGGCCTCGAGATCACCGGCACCGAGGGCGGCGGGGAGAACGACCAGGAAGGCACGGTCGATTTCGTGGCTCGTTTCAAGGTCGGCGGCGAGGAGCGCAAACACGTCGAGAAGGCGCGCTTCATCCGCGAGGACGGTCGCTGGGTCTACGACGGCATGATCGTTCCCAAGGCCGAGCCCGTGCGCCGCGAGGAGCCCAAGATCGGCCGCAACGACCCCTGCCCCTGCGGTTCCGGCAAGAAATACAAGAAGTGCCACGGCGCCTGAGCCGCCCCTTCCCCCGGGGCCTTCCACGCCTCACGCCCACCCTTCGCGCCTCGCGCGCGGCCTCCGTCATCCGACGATTCCCCGCCGCGGCTTCGGGCCTTCTCCGGATGTTTTCGTGCGTGCACCCCCGCGGCACTTCGCCAGCCTGCGCTCTTCTCCCCCGTAACTTCATGAACCTTCGCCCCCTGCTCTGCGCCGCGGCCCTCCTCGGCGCCCTTCCCCTCGCGCCGCTTGTCGCGCAGCCCGCCCCTCCGGCCCCTCCGGCCCCTCCCGCCGCTCCGGCGGCCACCGCGGCCGACGAGGCCATCGACACCGAACTCGGCGCGCTGGTGGAGCGCGTCAAAGCCGCCCTCGCCGCCGGCAAAACCACCCCCGCCGAGCTGAGCGAGGAACTCGCCGCCTTCGAGGCCCTCCGCGAAAAACACCTCCAAAACAAGAGCAACGCCTCCGCCCGCATCGGCGCCATGCACGGCATGCTCTACCTCCAGGTCTTCGAGCAGCCCGAGGCCGCGCTGCCCATCCTGCGCCGCGTGATCGCCGATTTCCCCGAGACCGAGCTCGCTCGTCGCCTCCCCGACGTCATCGCGCAGATCGAGCAGAGCATCGTGGCCGACGCCGCCACCGCCATCGGCAAGGAGTTCGCCCCCTTCAAGGAAACCGCCACCGACGGCCGCGTCGTCGATCTCGCCGCCTACCGCGGCAAGGTCGTGCTCATCGACTTCTGGGCCACCTGGTGCGGCCCCTGCGTCGACGAGCTCCCCCACCTCAAGGCCGCCTACGAAAAGTATCACGCCGAGGGCTTCGAGGTCATCGGCATCAGCCTCGACAAGGACGGCGACAAACTCGCCGCCTTCACCAAAAAACACGCCCTGGAGTGGCCCCAGCTCTTCGACGGCCAGGGCTGGCAAAACAAACTCGCCCAAGCCTACGGCATTCGCTCCATCCCGGCCACCTTCCTCCTCGACCGCGAAGGCAAGATCATCGCCAAGGGCCTCCGCGGCACCGCCCTCGCCACCAAGGTCGGCGAGGCCCTGGCCGCCAAGCCCTGAGCTCCCTCCGCCCCCCGGTCTCGCCCGCCTCCGCGCCGCGCCCCGCCCCGGGCGCGGCTTTTTCGCGCCTCGACGCCGTCGTCCGCGGGGAAAAACGCGCAAAAAACGCCGGCAGCTTCGCCTTTACCCCCGGCCCCTCGGGACCTTGCCTATGGCGTCCACTCTCCCGCACCCACAGTCCCCGCACCTCGGCCCATGTCCACCTCCTCCCGCGATATCTTCCTCGGCACCGACTCCGGCGCCACCACCTCCAAGACCGGCGGCGTCTTCGCCGATGGTTCGCCCGTCTCCCTCAAGCTCCGCCAGAGCTCCACCAACTCCCAGTCGGGCACCGCCGCCGTCGTCGCCGGCTGGGTCGAGGGCGCGGAAGGTTTTCTCAAGGACAACAACCTCACCTGGGACCGCGTCGCCGCCGCCGGCCTCGCCCTCCCCGGTCCCTACCGCAGCTACGGCATCCTCGAAAAATCCGCCAACCTCCCGGACAGCTTCGCCGGGTGGAATTTTCACGCCGATTACGCCGCCGCCCTGGCCAAGGCCGCCGGCCGCCCCATCCCGCTCTTCGCCGGCAACGACGGCGACTTCGGCGGCGTCGGCGAGGCCGCCCGCGTGCGCGGCGACACCCGCGCCACCGTCCTCCTCCTCGCCCCCGGCTCCGGCCTCGGCACCGCCTACATCGACGCCAACGGCCTCCCGCTCTCCGGCGACCACTTCGCCGGCATGGAGGCCGGCCACATGCCCGTGCCGCTCCACCTCCTCGGCGAGGGCCTGCACCAAGCCGCGCCCTTCAAGTGCGGCTGCGGTCGCACCTGGGGCTGCGTGGAGGCCTACACCACGATCTCGGGCCTGCCCCAGTATCTGGACTTTTTCCTGCCCCGGTTCCCCGGCCACGAACTCGCCGCCTCGGGCGACTCCGCCAAACACAAGGCGCTCTCCCTCCGCGGCCGCGCCCAGAAAGGCGATCCGCTCGCGCTCAAGATCTTCGACACCCAGGCCCGCGCCCTCGGCTTCCACGTGGCCAATCTCTGCATGGCCCTCGATCCCGGCATCGTCGTCATCGGCGGCGGCTTGATCGATCCCGAGAGCACCACCCCGGAGTTCCGCGAGCGCTACCTCGAGGGCATCCGCCGCGCCGCCGAACCCTACCTCTTCCCCGCCCAGCGCGCCCGCCTCAAGATCGTGCCCGCCACCCTCGGCGAGCTCTCGCAGGCCATCGGGGCCGCCCTCGTCGCCCTCTACTCGTCCCGGACCGTTTGAAGCCCGGGTCTTTTCCCCAAGTTTGCCGGCGCCGCTTGACGCAGCCACGTGCCGGCGAACCCTTTCTGCATGGTTCACGCGGAGCATAGCCCCGGCGCCCGGCTGCGTCCCCTCCTCGCGCTGCTGCTCGCCCTGGCCGGCCTCACGCCCGCCCTGCTCCCCGCCGACGAGGAGCTCGCCCGCCAGCGCGCGCGAGGCTGGGCTCCGCCCACGCCCGAGGACGCCGAGCTCCACCGCAGCCTCGCCCCCCGCCTCGAGGCCGGCCACCTCAACGCCCTCGCCCTCCGCCGCCTCCACGCCGCCAACCTTGCCGACCAAGTCGAGCGCGAGGCCCCCCTCGTGCGCCGCCCCGGTCGCGGCCAGCTCAGCCGCCCCGTCGTCCAGACCGGGGGCGACGCTCAGCTCCTCTCGCCCGGACTCGGCGTGCGCCGCCTCCCCCGCTTCGTCGACAACAGCGCCCTGCCCCACTTCCCGCCCATTTTCGACCAGGGCAAACTCGAGTCCTGCACCGCCGTCGTCAGCACCTACTACCAACTCACCCACACCGTCGGCCTCATGCGCGGCTGGGACCAGGGCGTGCTCTCCTACGAACACCGCTTCTCCCCCGCCTGGACCTACAACCTCACCAACAACGGGGCCAACGCCGGCGTCAGCCTCATGCGTTCCTACGCCGCCCTCTCCGCCCACGGCGCCGTCACCCTGGCCGACTTCCCCTACCGCGGCTCGCCCACGCCCCCGGCCAATTTTCGCCGCTGGCCCGAGGACCCCGCCCTCTGGCGCTCCGCCCTCGCCCATCGCATCGAGCGCTACGGCATCGTCGACGCCCGCGAGCCCGAGCTCTTCCTCAGCGAGATCAAGCGCCTCCTCCTCAACGGCCACGTGCTCACCGCCTCCACCGCCATCGACGGCTGGAACCGCCGGCAGATCGCCGCGCCGCCCGGCGTCCCCGGCCCCCATCGCCACCTCGGCGAATACATCTGCACCCGCATCGCCCCCGACTCCGAGGTCAACCACGCCGTCACGATCGTCGGCTACGACGACGACGTCTGGGTCGACCTCGACGGCGACGGCCGCGTCGACCCCGGCGAAAAGGGAGCCCTCAAGATCGCCAACTCCTGGGGACGCGGCGACTGGAACCGCGGGTATCGATGGGTCCACTACAGCGCCGTCACCCGCTTCGGCCCCACCGCCGCCGAGCCGCCCGGCTGGCGCGGCGCCTTCTGGCAGGACCGCGTGTATTGGCTGATCCCCTACCGCTACTACCAGCCCGCCCGCGTGCTCGAGCTCGCCGTCGCCCCCGCCCTCCGCGGGGACATCCGTCTCGCCGCCGGCGTCGCCCCCACCAGCGCCCCGCTGCTCACCGCCGCCGCCTACGCCGCCCGCCTCGAGGCCCCCAACCTCGCCTTCGCCCAAGGCGGGGGCCGCTTCGGCTTCACCGGCTCCCCCCGGCCCGACCCCCGCCCTCTCCTCCTCAACCTCGACCTCACCCCGGCCCTCCTCGCCGCCGAGGCCCCCAAGCCCGCCCTCTTTCTCCAGCTCCGCCACCCCGCCGGCCCCGGCGCTCTTCGCGAAGCCGCCCTGCTCGACCCCCTCACCGGCTCCCGCCAGCCGCTCCGCCTCGGCCCCGCCGACGCCTCCGGCACCCGCTGGGGCGAGGCCCCGCTGCCACCGGCGGATTCCCCCGGCCCCGTGCTCCACGGCCTGCCGGTCTCCCTCAATCTGCAGGCCGGCCTTCCCGCCACGCTCCCCTTCCGAGTCGAGACCGGCGCCGGCTCCGACGAGGCGCCCCGCGCCGTCCGCCTCATCGCCTTCTCCACCCGGGCCTCCACCCTCGCCGCCCAGGAAATCGTCCTCGGCCGAGGCCCCGACGGCAGCCACCGCCTCGAGCTCTTTCCCCGCCCCGGCGCGCGCGGCTCCGCCCTCGTCCTCATCCACGCGACCGACGGCTGGACCCGCTCCACCACCGCCCTCCGCGTGAATCTCGAGGACGAGATCAACACCGCTCCCGCCATCGCCGTTGGCGAGATCCGGCGCGAGGGCGAGTGGCACCACCTGCCCCTCACCGTCGCGGATGCTCAGACGGATCCCGCCCAACTCACGGTCTTTTTTGACACCCCGCAGGTTGACGAGCTGCTCGAGTTTTCCCTCGAAGGCCAGGGCGCCCACCGAGAATTGCGCCTGCGCCTGAACCCCGACGCCCGCGTCGACCTCTCGCTCTCCGTCTTCGACGGCGAGTTGATCGGCGAGACCTCCGTGCGCATCCAGGCCGACTCCGCCAGCGTCGCCACCACCGCCCTCTCCACGCCGCGCCCCGCCACCTTCAACGGCCGAGCCCGTTGATCCAGGCCACCAGCTCCGCCCGCTCGGCCGACGACACGCCCTCGCGCTCGCCCGGCGGCATGGCGTCGCGGTGCGCCCGCGGCAGCGTGATCCGCCGCCACAGCTCGCCCGCCTCGGCCTCGCCCGGCACCAAGGCCGCCCCGGCCCGCCCGCCCCGCACCGCCGCCGCCACCGTGTCGAGCCGCAGACGGCCCTTCTGTTTCGTGGGTCCATGGCACTCCACGCAGTGCTTCGCGATCACCGCGTGCACCTCGCCCACCCCCGCCCACGCCGCATCCCCCGCGCCCGGGTCGCTCGTCCAGGCCGAGCGGGAAAAAAGCCCCGGCCCGTGCGTGAGCACCGAGCCCAGGTGCCCCGCCAGCACCGTCGCCACCACCAACGCCACCAAGCCCACCCGCCCCGCCGTCAGGCCCTTCCGCGCCCGCAGCCACCAGGCCAGCGTCGCCACCAGCGCGCAGGCCACCCCCGCCCAACGGTGCCAGTTGAGCGCCTCTTCCGGATAATCGCCCTGCGCCGCCAAGACCAAGCCCGCCCCCGCCGTGAGCAGCGCGGCCACCGCGTTCACCGCCAGGAGCTTCTCCACCAAGGGCCGCGCCGCCGCGTCACGCCAGGTCCAGATCTCCAGCAGCACCGCCGCCACCATCAACCCGATCGGCAGGTGCAAAAGCAGCAGGTGAGCGTTGCCCAGCGCGGGCGGGAGCATCGAAAGCATGGCTCACGTTTCGGTAAAACCCCGGCCTAGGCCATCCGAAGTTTTCGTCGCGAAGGACACGGAGCGCCGACACGGAGGCGATGGAGGAGCAAACAGTTGTCCAAACCTCCCAACCCAACTCCTCCGGTGAATTCGTCCCTCCGTGCCCTCTGTGTCCGAGCTCCGTGTCCTCCGTGACCAAAAAATCTCCCGGGCTCGCATAACCTGCCCCCGCGCCCCAACGTCACTCCACCTGCCCCGGCCTCACCCTAGCTCCCGCCGCCCCGCCCCATGCGCCTCTCCACCGCCCTCGCCCTCGGCGCCTGCCTCGCCCTCCTCGGCGCGGCTGCGCAGCAGAGCTGGCCGCGCTGGTCGTGGGAACTCCGCCCGCCCGCCCCCGAGCTCGCCTTCACCCAGGCCGTCCACCCCTTCATCGTTCAAAACTGCCGCGACTGCCACGACGACTCCTCGCGCAAAGGCGACTTCTCCCTCGAGCCCCTCCTCGCCCACGCCGGCACCCTCCGCGATCGCCGCGAGGCCTGGGAACGCGTGCTCCAACACGTCCAGCTCGGCCTCATGCCGCCGCCCGAGGCGCCCGCGCCCGCGCCCGCCGCCCGCGCCGACTTCGTGCGCTGGCTCGACCACGCCCTCCACCCCATCGACCCGCGCCGCCCCGATCCCGGCCGCGTCGTCATCCGCCGCCTCAGCCGCCTCGAATACGCCCACACCGTGCGCGACGTGCTCGGGGTCGACTTCGATCCCGTCGACTTCCCCGAGGACGACACCGGCTACGGCTACGACCACATCGGCGACGTGCTCAACACCTCCCCGCTCCTCTTCGAGCGCCTGCTCGCCGCCGCCCGCACGATCAGCGAGGCCGCCATCACCGACCCGCAGGTGCCCCGCCGCTCCTGGTCCCTCCCGCCCGAAAACTGGACCGGCGAACGCCCCGGCTTCGGCGAAAACGGCCACCTCTGGAGCAACGGCGCCGTCACCCACCACTTCGAGGCCCCCGCCACCGGCCGCTACCGCCTCACGATCCTGCTCGCCCAGGACCCGCGCCCCGGCCCCGAGCCCGCCCGCGCGAAGATCCGCGTCGAAGACCGCGACGTCGCCGAACTCGTCGCCGACGCCCCCCGCCGCCGCCCGCGCCGCCACAACCTCGACCTCCAGCTCGAGCGCGGCCCGCAGACCCTCGCCGTCGCCTTCATCAACGACTACTACAAGGCCGCCGCCGAGGGCCAGCCGGCCGAGGATCGCAACCTCCACTTCCTCGGCTTCGAGCTCGAAGGCCCCTTCGACCCCGTGCCGCCCCCGCCCTCCGCCGCCCAGCTCGCCCTGATCGGCGCCGGCCCCGCCCCCGGCCAAAGCGAGGCCGCCTGGCTCGAGGCCTCCCTCGCCCGCCTCGCCCGCCCGCTCTTCCGCCGCGAGGTCGCGCCCGAGGAGCTCGCGCGCCTCTCCGCCCTCGTCGAGCACGCCCGCTCCGGCGGCGCCACCCGCGAGGGCGCCCTCCAGGTCGCGCTCCAAGCCATGCTCGTCTCGCCAAGCTTCCTCTACCGCGGCGAAGCTCCCCCCGACACCGCGGATGCCGCCGCGACCCGCGGCGGCTCCGCCCGCGCCGCCTCCGCCCTGCCGATCTCCGAGCAGGCCCTCGCCACCCGCCTCGCCTACTTCCTCTGGGCCGGCCCGCCCGACACCCGCCTGCTCGACCTCGCCCGCGACCGCGCACTCCGCCCCGCGCTCGCCTCCGAGACCGAGCGCCTGCTCGCCGATCCGCGCGCCCGCCGCTTCGTCGCCAGCTTCGCCGGCCAATGGCTGCTCGTGCGCAACCTCCGCCTGCGCGAGCCCGACGCCACCCTCTTCCCCGATTGGTCGCCGCAGCTCGCCGCCGCCCTCGAGCAGGAGGTCCTGCACTTCGTCGGCGACTTCCTCACCAACGGCCGCCCCGTCACCGAGCTCCTTTCCGCGAGCGAGACCTTCATGGACGCCCGCGTGGCCGCCCACTACGGCCTGCCCGCCCCCGCCGAGCCCGGCGTCTTCGTCCGCGCCTCTCTGCCCGAAGGCCGCCGCGCCGGCCTGCTCGGCCTGCCCGGCGTGCTCGCCGTCTCCTCCTACCCCAACCGCACCTCGCCCGTCCTCCGCGGCAAATTCGTGCTCGAACAACTCCTCGGCACGCCCCCGCCGCCCCCGCCGGCCAACATCCCCTCGCTCGACACCGAGGCCCACGCCTCCGCCGACGGCGGCCCCGCCCCCACCCTCCGCCAGCGCCTCGAGCTCCACCGCGCCGCGCCCTCCTGCGCCGCCTGCCACGCCTTCATCGACCCCATCGGCTACTCCCTCGAAGGCTTCGCCGCCGACGGCCGCGCCCGCGCCACCGAGGACGACGGCCGCCCGCTCGACACCGAGGGCCGCCTCGAGGACGGCCGCCGCGTGCGCTCGCCCGAGGACCTCGCCGCCGCCCTCCTCGACAGCCGCGCCGACCTCTTCCGCCGCCAGCTCGCCACCCAGCTGCTCACCTTCGCGCTCGGCCGCGGCACCGACTACCACGACCGCCCCGCCCTCGACCGCATCGTCCGCGAGGCCCGCGCCGCCGGCGACACCCTGCCCGCCTACCTGCACGCCGTCGTGCGCTCCTTCCCTTTCCAACATCAACGCCCGCCCGAGCCCCCGCCTCCGGCCCTGCTCGCCCACGCCCGCTCCGCCCACCCCCACCCCACCTCGCCATGAGCCTTCCCGCCCTCTCCCGCCGTCACTTCCTCCGCGGTGCCGGCGCCCTCCTCACCCTCCCCTTCCTCGAGAGCCTCGTGCCCGGCGGCACCCTCCGCGCCGCCGAGCGCCTCGGCCGCCTCGCCCCCTCCGGCGCTCCCCTCCGCACCGCCTTCATCTACGTGCCCAACGGCGTCAACAACGCCCACTGGTGGCCGACCGCCGGCGGCGAGCGCGACTTCGTGCTCGGCGACTCCCTCGCCGCCCTCCAGCCCCACCGCGACCAGATCCAGATCCTCTCCGGCCTCGGCCACGCCAACGCCAACGCCAACGGCGACGGCCCCGGCGACCACGCCCGCGCCTCCGCCACCTTCCTCACCGGCATGCAGGCGCGCAAAACCTCCGGGCGCGATATCCGCGTGGGCCGCTCCGTCGACCAGATCATCGCCGCCCACGCCGGCCCCGGCCACCGCCTGCCCTCCCTCGAGATGAGTTGCGACGCCCCGCGCCTCACCGGCAACTGCGACTCCGGCTACAGCTGCGCCTACCAGTTCAACCTCTCCTGGCGCACCGAGAACCAGCCCGTGCCCGCCGAGCGCAACCCGCGCCTCGTCTTCGAGCGCCTCTTCGGCGCGCAGGAGGACCGCCTCGACGCCGAGGCCCGCGCCCGCCGCTCCGCCCAGCGCGCCAGCATCCTCGACTTCGTCTCCGACGACGCCCGCCGCCTCCAGCGCTCCCTCGGCTCCGCCGATCGCGACAAGCTCGACGACTACCTCGAATCCCGCCGCGCCGTGGAGCGTCGCCTCGCTTCCTTCGACCAGTTCCACGCCGATCCCTCCAAGCCCATGCCCGCCGGCGTGCCCGGCGAATACGAGGACCACATGCGCCTCATGGCCGACCTGCTCGTGCTCGCCTTCCGCACCCGCAGCACCCCGGTCGCCACCCTCATGCTCTCGGCCGAGAGCAGCGGGCGCACCTTCCCGAGCCTCGGCATCACCGAGGGCCACCACAGCCTCTCCCACCACGAGAAACGCGCCGACAAGCTCGAGCAGATCCGCCGCATCGACGCCTTCTACGCCCAGCAGTTCGCCTACCTGGTCGGCCGCCTGCGCGAGGTGCCCGAGGGCGAGGGCACGCTCCTCGACAACTGCCTCCTCGTCTACGGCTCGGGCATCCGCGACGGCGACCGCCACGACCACCTCGACCTGCCGGTCGTGCTCGCCGGCGGCGCCGCCGGCGCCACCACCCCGGGGCGCTATCGCCGCTTCACCCCCCGCCCGATGTGCGACCTCTACCAGTCCATCCTCCGTCTCCACGGAGTGGATACGCCGCGCTTCGGCGACAGCGCCGGCCTGCTGCCGCTCGGCTGAACGGGCGCCGCCCCGGGGGGGCCCCCCCCCGAACGACGAACCGGCGGCAGTGCCGGCTTGCCGGCCTACAGCCCGGCCACCACCGGCTCGGCCTCGGTCGGGGCCACGGGCTCGGCGGGCGCCACCGGCGCAGGCGCGGTCTCGGACGCCGGAGTGGCGACCGGAACGGGCGCGAGCGGCGCGCAGGGCACCAGCTTGGCTTTCACCGGATTGGGACGCAGGTCCTTGGTCGCGCCCGTGGCCATGTCGACGCCTGCGCCGATCAAGCCCCCGACCAGGACGTTACCCGCCATGCCCGCGGCACCCACGCCCGAGACCTGGGAATTCACCGCCACCGTGAGCGGCTCGTAGCCCTCCTTCTCGATGTAGACCGTCAGCGCCTTGCTCCGCGGCAGCTTGAAGGACGTGGGCGTGGTCCCGGTTTGTCCGTTCGAAAGCCGCACTTGGGCCCCCGCGGGATCAGACTCGACGACCAAGGTGTCCTTGGTGCCCCGAGTGACGGAGGCGCAGCCTCCAAACAGACCGGAAAAAGCGAGCGCGAGTCCGGCGGCGATAAGCTTGGATTTGTCGATCATGATTACGTGCGGGCTTGGGTGGCTTTTACCTTCCCCAAACACCCCTGTCTCAGCCCCCGCCCTCACCGCGGTCAACCAGAATATACGCTTTTCTGCTAACCGTATTTCCCGTAACAGACTCTACGAGCGACCACTCCAGCCACAAACTCGTCTTGCTCAGCCCCCAAGGCCGTCTCGCCCATTTCGCCCATGAAAATCCACGCCCTCGTCGCCTGCTTCATCGCCACCTTCGGGATTTACCTTCTCGCGAGCGGCCTGCCGGGCGTGGTTTGGGTGTTCATCGCGCTCCGGAGCGACTCCTTATACGGGCTCGATCCGGCCGTCGTCTGGCTGATCACCCCGGTGCTTGGCATCATCGCCCTTTGCGCCGCCCGGTCCCTCGGCGCGCTGGCCTCGCGGATCGCCGGCGTCGGCCCGGAGGAAACCGTCTCCACCCAGGCCTCCCCGCGCGAACTGCTTACCATCCTGCTCACTCTGCTCGGGGTGTATCTCGTCATCACCCAAGGGGCCCAGTTGGCCCGCGTCCTCGTCCTCCTGTTCCGCGTCCGGGCCGGCTCCCCGGTCATCAGCGAACAATCCGCGGCGAAACTCCCCGACGCCACGGACACCATCAGTTTTGCGCTCTCCCTCATCGGCGCTCTGTTCCTGCTTCGACGCGGCTCCTGGATCGTCTCGCTCATCTTTCCCGCCCCTGCCCAGCCCCCTGGTCCCGGGCCCAGACCCGATCCCGCTCCTTGATAAACCCGAACCACGCCCCGATCTCATGCTTCAACTCATCGCCTTCGCCGCCCTGATCGCCGGAACGCTCCTCTACCGCGTCGAGATGGGCTGGTCCACCGTGGGCAAATACTGGGCCGTTTTCTTCGGCGCCCTGCTGCTCGGCCTGTTTTTCCCGGCCATCGTCGTCGTCTTGGTCCAGTGCCTGACCGCGGCCGCCTTCTACGCCCACGTGAAGCTTCGCGCCGCCAACCTCGGCTAGGAGCTGTCTTCAAAATAAAGCGATGTGGCGTGGCGAGGAAAAGGGGCTCGCTCAAGGCGGCCGAGGCGGAGGCGGGCCGGAGGCCCGTGCCGCCTCGGGCAACGCCGGGCCAGCCCCTTTTCCTCGCCACCCGAAGGGCTGGGGCGGAGCCGGCCGGGGGCGGCGTTGGGCGCGAGGGGCAGGGCGCTCCGCGCCCAGCGCCCTCGCCCCCGCCTTGCCCTCAACCGGCTGCGCTCCCAGCGACACACCGCTTTATTTTGAAGACAGCTCCTGGCGCACCGCCGCGCTCAGTCGACCGTGTCCAACTCCGGCCATTGGGCCAGCTTGCGATGCAGGGTGCGCCGACTGATGCCCATGAGCTGGGCCGCCCGCGTGCGATTGCCTCGCGCCTTGAGCAGCGCCTCGCGCAAAAGCCGGCGCTCGTTCTCCTCCACCGATAACGACGAGCCCGCCGGCCCGGGAAGCGCCAGCGAGACCGGCGCCCCGAGCGCCGCCGGCATCCCCGCGCCCGGGCCCTCCGACGCCGATGCCGCGGACACCATCGCCGGCACGAGCGGGGCCGCGCCGCGGTAACGAGGATCGAGATCGTATTCGGTGAGGCGGCCGCCGCGGTGCATCACCACCGCGTTTTCGCAAAAATTCCGGAGCTCGCGGATATTACCGGGCCAGCGATACGCGCAGAGCGTGCGCAGGGCGCCGGGCTCGAGTTGCGGCGGCGGCGTGCCGTTTTCCCGGGCGAAGTATTTTAGGTAATGCGCGAGGAGGAGCGGGATGTCGTCCGGACGCTCGCGCAGCGGCGGCATGAGCAAACGCACCACGTGCAGGCGAAAAAACAGGTCCTCGCGAAACTTCCCCTCCGCCACCATGCGCTCGAGATTGCGGTTCGTCGCGGCCACCAGGCGGACGTCGAGCGGGATCGGTTTTCCCCCGCCCACCCGCTCGATCGTGCGCGTCTCGAGGAAACGCAGCAGCTTGACCTGCGTGCTCGCCGTGATCTCCCCGATCTCGTCGAGGAAAAGCGTGCCGCCATCGGCCGACTCGAAACGGCCGATGCGACGCTCGCTGGCGCCGGTGAAGGCTCCGCGCTCATGACCGAAGAGCTCGCTCTCGAGGAGGTTCTCCGAAAGCGCCGCGCAATGCACCGCGACGAAGGGCCCGCGCGAGCGCTGGCTGCTCTGGTGCACGGCCTGGGCGATCAACTCCTTGCCGGTGCCGCTCTCGCCCTCGAGCAGGATGGTCGCCTTCGAGGGCGCCACGAGGCGCACCTTGTCGATGAGGTCGCGCAGCGCGGCGGAGTTGCCCACCACGCCCTCGAAGCTGAACTTCTCGTCGAGCCGCTCGTGCAACTGCCGCACCTCGACCTCGAGCGTCTTGGTCTTGAGCGCGCGCTGGAGCAGGACCTCGAGACGCTCGAGATTGACCGGCTTGGTGAGAAAATCGACCGCGCCCCGCTTCATCGCCTCGACCGCCGTATCCACGTTCCCATACGCGGTCATCATAATCACCGCCGGCCGCTGCGGCAGGGCGAGCGCCTTGTCGATCACCTTGAGCCCGGATTTTCCCGGCATGCGCAGATCGGTGAGCACCGCGTCAAAAGGCTGCGCCTCGAGCAGGTTGAAGGCTTCGTCGGCGTTTGCCGCCAGCGAAACGTCGTAACTGTCCTCCAAGGCCTGGCGCAGACCCTCGCGGGTATGCTTCTCGTCATCAACGATCAGGACGCTGGGCAACATGGCCGCGAATCACGCCGCGCCGCCCGCCGGGGTCAAGCCGACGTGCGACAGATCGTCTCGCCTTCGGGGGTTGCCGGCGTCCGGGAAGGCGTTTGCTTGCTGGGTCGCCTCCCCCGTCGTGCGCTCGCCGCTCCATTTTTTGCTCCCGGGTCTCCTCGTCCTCGCCTGCGCGTCCGCGGCCCAGCCGCGACCCGCCGGAGAGGTGGTCGCGGAGGCCCGGGCCCTCTTCGACGCCTCGCGATTGCCCGAGGCGCGCGAGCCCTTGGAGGCGCTGCTCGCCCGCGAGCCCCGGCATTTGGAGGCCTCGCTCCTGCTCGCCGGCGTCTACGACGGCCTGCAACGGCGCGAAGACGCCATCCGCCTGCTCGAGCCGCTGCTCAAGCTCCACCCGAACGACGCGCGTGTGGTCGCCATCTACGCCGGCCAGTGCCTCCTGCGCGCCGGCGAACTCGGCGCCGGTTTCCGCGCCCTGCGCCTCGCCCGGCGCGGCAGCGAACTCATGGAGCGCGCCATCGAGCTCGATCCGCAGGAGATCGCCTACCGCGAGGGCCTGGTGGATTTTTACCGCCAGGCTCCCCGCATCGCCGGGGGCAGCCGGGAGAAGGCCTTCCGCCACGCCGAGGGCATCGCCCGGCTCGATCCGGTGCGCGGCGCCTCGTGGCAGGCCACGCTCCTCCTCGAGGAAGGGCGTCCCCACGAAGCGCTCGCCGCCGCCGAGCGGGCCTTGGCCGCGCGGCCCGACGACTACGCCGCGCTCTTCACCTTCGGTCGGACCGTCTCCGAGACCGGGCTGCGCCTCGCCGAAGGAGATCACGCCTTGCGGAGCCTGCTCGCGCGCCAGCCCGGCCCCGACGAGCCCACGCACGCCGCCGTCTGGTTTCGCCTCGGCCTGATCGCCGAGCGCAACGCGGACCCCGCCGGCGCCCGCGCCGCCTACGAGAAAGCGCTCGCCCTCGAGCCCGGGTTTTCCCGTCCGGCCGAGGCGCTGCGCCGGCTGCCTTCGGCGCTTTGATCCACGCATTCCAAGGAGGTCCGGATGGACCGAGGACGCGGTGGATGCAGGTCGCATCCCCGTTTGGTTTGGTTCAGCCGATCAGCGTGTCGGGCCGGATGCGCGCGCGGTCCAGCGCCCGCTTCACCGCAAAGCCGAGATCGCGCACCGTAAACGGCTTTGCGAGCACCTCCTTGACCCCCAGGCCCCGCAGACGCTCCGGGTCGAGCGTCGCGTCGTAGCCCGTCATGAGGAGAATCGGCAGCCCCGGGCGCAAACGGGCGAGCTGCTCCGCCAGCTCCGGACCGCTCATGCCCGGCATCGCCACGTCGCTCACCACCAAGTCCGCCGACTCCGGCCTCGCGCGCAGGCGCTCCAGCATCTCCTTGCTGCTCGAGGCCGCTTCCACGCGGTAGCCGAGCTGCGAAAGCATGATCCGGCCCACCTGCAGGATCGAGGCCTCGTCGTCGACCAACCAGACCCGCTCCCCCGAACCGCGGGGCGGCGGACGCTCCACGCCGGGGGCGAGCGGCGCCTGCTCCGGGACATGCACCGGAAAATAGAGCTCAAACTCGGTCCCCTTGCCGGGCTCGCTCCGCACGCGCACCGCTCCGTCATGCGCGCGCATCACCCCGTGGACCACGGCCAGGCCCAGGCCGGTGCCTTCGCCGGGCGCTTTGGTGGTGAAGAAAGGCTCGAAGATGCGCTCCATCACCTCCGGCGCCATGCCCCGCCCGGTGTCCGCCACCGAGATCCGCACGTAGGGGCCGGGCCGCGGGCCGGCACCCGGGCCGCCCTCCTCGGCGCGCACCTCGACCGGCTCCAATCGCACCCGCAGCAAGCCGGCGCGTTCGCCCATCGCATGCGCGGCGTTGGCGCCGAGATTCATCAGCACCTGGTGCACCTGCGTCGGATCCGCCAACACCGGCGGCAAGCCGGCCGGGATCGAAGTCTCAAACTCGATCGTCGCCGGGATGGTGGCTCGCAGCAGCGCGAGCGGCTCGCCCACCACTTTGGCCAGATCCACCGGCCGGCGTTCATGCCGGCCCGGCCGGCTGAAAGTGAGGATCTGCCGCACCAGCGAGGTCGCCCGCGCGCCGGCCTGGAAGAGGGCGCGCAGGTAGGCGTCGACCTGCGGCGAGCTGCCCTGCACCTGCATTTGCAGGAGCTCGGTGTAGCCCGTGATCGCGGCCAGGATATTGTTGAAATCATGCGCGATCCCGCCGGCCAGCGTGCCGATCGCCTCCATCTTCTGGGCCTGCAAAAACTGCTCCTCCAGGAGGCGGTGCTCGGTCACGTCTTCGGCCGTGCCGACGATGCGGCGCACCATGCCCGCGGCGTCCTTGATCGGGAACGCCCGCTCGCGCACCCAGCGGATCGTCCCGTCGGGACGCACGACCCGGTAGGTCTCGTTGTAGTCGCCGCCGGCCTGCCGGCGCGAGGCCGCCGCCACTCGCTCCCGATCATCCGGATGCACCGCCTGCAGCCAGCAGGAGGGCTCGGCGAGCAGCTCCGCGCAGGGCCGTCCCCAGATCGACTCGTAGGCCGGGCTGAGGTAGAGCATCTCCCGCCGCTCCGGATCGGTCAGCCAGACCACCTCGCGCAGATTCTCCGCGATCTGCCGGAAACGCTCCTCGCTCTGCCGCAGCGCCTCCTCGGTCCGCCGACGCTCGGTGACGTCGATCTGCACCCCGATGTAGTTCGTGATGCGCCCGGCGGCGTCGCGCACCGGGGTGATCGAGACGTGATTCCAAAAGACCGATCCGTCGCGGCGGTAGTTCACCACCTCCCCCTGGTAGGCGACGCCCTCCTCGAAGGCCCGGCGCATCGCCGCGATCTCCGCCGCGGAGGTGAGCGGTCCCTGCATGAAGTTGCAGTTGCGCCCCAGGACCTCGGCCGGCGCAAAGCCGGTCAGGCGGGCGAAGGCCGGATTGGAGTAGAGGATGCGGCGCTTGGCGTCGGTCAGGAGCACCCCGGTGGGCATCGCCTCGATCGCCTCCTGACGGAGGCGACGCGACTCCTCGCTGGCGAGCAGGGCCGCGCGCTCCCGGCCAAGCTGCGCGCGGTGGAACGCGTTCTCCAGGGTCGGCGCGATCTCGTGCAGATATCCGGTCCGTTTCACCAGATAGTCCGACGCGCCCAGCCGCATCGCCTCCAGCGCCACCGCCTCGTCGCCCTGCCCCGTCACCAGCACGACGGCGGGGCGCGCCACGCCGGGCGCGCCCATCTCGCGCAAAAGCGCGAGGGACTCGTCCGCGGCCAGCCGGTGGTCGAGCAGCAACACGTCGTAGGCCTCGGGCCGCTCGCGCAGGCGCCGGGCGGCCTCGCCGGCCGAGTCGACCCGCTCCAGCCGCATATGGGGCGCGTGGCGCTCGAGATGCTGGAGCGCGCACTCGGCGTCGGACGCGTCGTGCTCCGCGTAGAGCACCCGCAGAGGCCGGTGACGGCGGTTGAGCCCGAGCCGGAAGGCCGCCGCCGCCGATTCCACCACGCCGGGCAAGCGGCGCAGATAGTCGCCCCGCTTGGGCAGATAATCGTCCACCCCCGCCTTCAGCGCCGTCACCGCGCTGCGCTCGTCCCCCGAGCCGGTGAGCATCACCACCGCGACCGGCATCTCGTGCTCGCGCACCCGCACCACGAGATCGAGGCCGGAGCCGTCGGGGAGGTGCAGGTCCACCACCATGGCGTCGAAGGGCGGGCCCGCCTCCAGCTTCGCCCAAGCCTCGCCGAGCGTCGGCGCGATCACCAGGTGCAGCCGCGGCAAGGCGCGCGTGAGCTCGATCCGCGCGAGATCGGCGTCGTGGGTGTTGTCTTCGACAAATAGCAGGCGCATCGGAGACGGGTGCTTTAAGCGGTGGGGCGGGCGTTGAGCACGGTCCAATAGAGTTCGATCTGGGCGGCGACCTCCACGAATTTCTCGAAGTTGACCGGCTTGATGATGTAGGAGTTGGCCCCGAGCTCATAGGCGCGGCGCACGTCGACATTTTCGCCCGAGGTCGTGAGCACGACCACCGGGACCGCCTTCCCGGCCTCGCTCGCCCGCAGTCGGCGCAGCACCTCCAGGCCGTCGACGCGGGGCAGTTTCAAGTCGAGCAGGACCACGGCGGGCGGGGCCTCGCCGCCCTCCCAGCGCGCCAGGCAGGCCAAGGCCTCCTCGCCATCGCGCGCCACGTCCACCCGGTTCGTGAGATGCCGACGACCGAAAGCGCGGAGCGTGAGATCCACGTCCATTGGATTGTCTTCGACCAAAAGAATGCTGGGACCGGGGTTCATGGCTGATGAAGCAATTCGACGGTGAAGGTGGCTCCCCTCCCCGGCTCGCCCTCGGCGCGCACGCGCCCGCCCATCCGCTCCACCGCCTTGCGCACGATCGCCAGGCCGACTCCCGTGCCCGGATACTCCTCCACCCGGTGCAGGCGCTGGAAGATGTCGAAGATCCGCTCCGCAAACTTCATGTCGAAACCGATCCCGTTGTCCCGCACCCAAAGCAGATAACGGTCATCCTCGACGCGCCCGCCCACCTCGACGCGCGGCGCCTGCGCGGCGGACGAGAACTTCACCGCGTTGTCCACCAGGTTGCGCAGCACCTGCGTCAGCGCCTGCGCGTCGGCCCGCGCCCGCGCGTCCGGCAGGTCCACCACCAGCTCGACTCCCCGCTCGCGGATCTCCTCGCGGCAGATCTCGGGCAGCGAGGCCAGCACCTCGCGCGGATCCACCGGCGCCAGCCGCACCTCGCGTCGCTCCACCTGGGAGTAGGCCAGCAGATCGTCGATCAACTGGCCCATCTGCTGGCTCGCCTGGCGCACCGCCCTCACGAAGCGCCGGCCCTCCTCGTCAAGCCGCTCCTGATGCTCCTCCTCCAGCAGCCGGCTGTAGCCGTCGATCCCGCGCAGGGGGGCCTTCAAGTCATGGGAAACTGAATACGTGAAGGTCTCCAGCTCGCGGTTCTTCGCCTCCAGCTCCGCCGTTCGCGCCGCCACCCTGCGCTCCAGATCGGCGTTCAGCTCGCGCACGCGCTCCTCCGCGCGCACGCGTTCGGCGATGTCGATGCCCACCCCGGCCAGACAGGATTCGCCGCGAAACTCCACCCGGATGCCGGTGAAGAAATAGGGCGTCTCCGTGCCGTCCTTCGCCCGAAACGCCGCCTCCACATCGGAGACCCCGCGGGTGAACACCTCCTCGATCCGCTCCCGCACCCTCGCCTGGTCCGCGGCGGCGATCACCTCCAGGGGATGGATGCGCAGCATCTCCGAGGCGCTCAGGCCGCTCACCCGCTCGAAATTGCGGTTCCAGCGCAGAAAGCGCCCCTCGCGATTGTAGAGATAGAAAACCCCGGGCAGTCCGTCGATCAGCGCGTTCGAAAAGTCGCGCTCCATCGCCACCGCGCCCTCCGCCTCCCGTCGCCGCAGATCCTCCCGGTGCAGGCGCGCACCGGTCCGCCACGCGATGCTCGCGAAGACGATCACGTTCGACATCGCGAAGACCGCCAGGCCGGTCTCCAGCCCATACCAGCCCGCGCGCTCCCCCATCAGGCGCAGCCAACCGACAAGAACCGGCACGAGGAAGGCCGTCGGCAGCAGCCGCCGCAGCAGGATCGCCCCGGCCGTGTCGCTGTTCCAAATCTGCACGAAGCCGCCTTCCGGCCGCGCGAAGATGAGCCCGACCCCGAGCACCGCAAACAGCAGGGCGGCGGGCATCGACATCAGAAAGGGCACCCCGCTCGTGTCCCCACCGTAGAGATAACGCGCCAAGCCCAGCCAACCCAACACCAAGAGCAGGGCCGCCGCCACCTGTGCCGGCGGATGCAGCACCCGCCTCGCCGTGACCACCAACGCGGCCCCCGCGAGCGCCAGGCCCAAGGCCGTGAGGACCGGCATGAAGTCCTCCCCTGGAGGCGGCGTGAATCCCAAGGTATCCCAAGGACTGCTCGCCCCCAAGGCATGCAGGGCCAGCCGCCAGACGCCCACCGCGGCGACCGCGGCGCCCAGGACCAGCGCGCTCAAGCGCTGCACCGGTCCGCCCTGCCCCACCGTTCCCCGGGGCAGCAAAAACAAGGATGTGCCGGCCAACACAAAGGTCACCGCGGTCAAGGGCATCGTCGGCATCCAGTCGGGATTCACGCTCGTCACGTAGTCCGAACCCAGCGCCCAACCGCCCAAGACGACCACCCCCGCCAAGGCGACGAACATGCCTGCGGCCTCCGCGATCCTCAGGGAAGCATTGAAGCGAGTCGTCGCCATGGCCGGGGACAGTGAGGACCGCGCGGGGGGCCCGCAAGCATCCCATCGCGATTGTCTTGCGTTCCCCGAACCGGCTCCGAAGCGCACTGGTTTCCTCGGTCCTCGCGGAAACGAGCCCGGCTGCGTCGGCGAGCCGCCGGCCAACGGCAAATCACGCCCGACGCCTCGATCGGGCCTCGGCCAAAGCCTCCCGCACCACCTCGTTCAAGGCCTGAAGGGTGTAGGGTTTGGCGAGGAAAGCCACGCCCTCCATCCCGCCCGTCCCCACCCGCGTCGGTTCAGGTTCGACCCCGAAGAAGACCACCCGCAGGCCCGGCTTTCTCCCTTGCAGCAGGCGAGCAAGGTCCTGCCCGGAGAGGCCGGGCATGGAGACATCGGTCAGCAACACGCCGATCCGCGCGCCCGCTTTTTCCCAGAGTGACAAGGCTTCCACCGGCCCGCCCGCCTCCACCACATCGTAACCCTCCTTGCGCAAACCCGAGGCCGCCATCTCGCGCAACAGCGGCTCGGCCTCGACGAGCAAAACGGTTTCCCCCGCCACGGGTCGGCCCGCGTCCGCGAGCTCGGCGACGGGGTCCGGGGACGCCGCGAGCGGCAGCCACACCCGGATCTCCGCGCCTCGACCGGGATCGCTGCGCGCCTCCACATCGCCGTGGTGCTGACGCACCAGGCCATACACCGCGGCCAGGCCCAGGCCGGTCCCGCGCCCCGTCGGCTTGGTCGTGAAGAAGGGCTCAAACACGTGGGGCAACACGTCGGCCGGAATGCCCTCCCCGCTGTCCCTGACCGTCAGCAAGGCGTAGGGCCCCGGACCAGCCGGCGGACAAGGTCGCGAATCCTCCGCCGTCCGCTCCACGCGCGAAGTCTCGATCGCCAGCCGCCCGCCTTGCGGCATCGCGTCCATCGCGTTGAGCGCGAGATTCATCACGACCTGCTCGATCCGGGAAGGATCCGCCAGCATCGGCAGGGGCTCCCGGCAAAACCGCTCCTCGCACTGGATCGAGGGCCGGAGCAACCGGCGCAGCATCGGCATGAAGTCGACCAGGGCGGCGTTGAGCTCGATCGGACGCACGCGAAGCCGCTCCCTCCGGCCAAACGCGAGCAGCTGCCGGATCAACGCCGCGCCCCGGTCCGCGGCGGCCATGATCCGTCGCCCGGCCTCTCCCACCTCGGTCGAGGCTCCCGCGGAGAAGAGCTCGGCGTTGCCCCGGATGATCGTGAGCAGGTTGTTGAAATCATGCGCCACGCCGCCGGCCAGCACCCCGACGCTCTCCATCCGCTGCGCCTGCCGCAGCCGCGCTTCCATCCGTGACCGGTCCACCGCCTGGCGGACCGCCCGCGCCAGGGCCCGCCCGCCCAGCTCGCCTTTCACCAGGCAATCCCGCGCGCCGACGTGCAACAACTCCATGCCCTTCCGCTCGTCATCCATCGCCGTGAGCACGATCACCGGCGTGTCGCCCGCCGCCCGGACCAGCCGGCGCAAGGTCTCCAGACCCTCGCTGTCAGGCAGGGAAAGGTCCGTCACCACCGCGTCGTAGGCGACCGTCCGCAGACGACCGAGCGCCTCGCCCAGACGCTCCACCCGCTCGGTGCTGAAGCGCAGCGACACCGAGTCCCGCAAAGCCGACTCGAGCAGGATCGCGTCGCTCGGGCTGTCCTCCACCAGCAGCACCCGGCAAAGCCCCGGCGCGGACGCGGTCGCCGACGGCGCGACCGGGCCCGTGGCTTGGCCAGGGGCCGGCGGCAGGCTGACCGCCTCGAACCAAAACGCCTCCAGCGAGCGCGCCACCCGTCCGAACTGCTCCAGATCGATCGGCTTGGTGAGGTAGCAATTCGCGTGCGCCCCGTAGGCCTCGCGCAGATCCTCCTCCGCCGCCGAGCTGCTCAACACCACGACCGGGATGCTCCGCAGCGCCGGGTCCGCCTTGATCTCCTCCAGCACCTCGCACCCGTTTTTGCGCGGCAGCTTCAGATCGAGCAGGATCAAGTCCGGCCGCGGCGCGCGCGAATACGCCCCCGCCCGCCGCAAAAACTCCATCGCCTCCTCGCCGTCGTCCACGCAGTGCAGCGTGTGCGCGACGCGGAGGCCGCGCAGCGCGTCCATCGTCAACAGCCGCTCCACGCCGCTGTCCTCGACCAACAGGATGTCGACCGCCCGCGCGCGTTTGCCGGTTTCCTGGTGGTTCATGCGGCCTCCTGCGCTTGGAGGGTGAACTTGAAGGTCGAGCCTTCGCCCGGCCGCGACTCCACCCAGATGCGCCCGCCGTGCCGCTCCACGATCTTTTTGCAGAGCGCGAGACCGATGCCGTTGCCCGGGTGCTCGCGGCGCGTGTGCAAGCGCTGAAAGATATCGAAGATCCGCTCATGAAAACGTGGCTCCACCCCGATGCCGTTGTCTCGCACCGATACCACCACGCCCCCCGCACTCCGCTCCACGCCCAGATGCACCCGGGGCGGGCGGCCGGGGTGCCGATACTTGATCGCGTTGCCCAGCAGGTTTTGCAGCAGCATCACCACCAGCCCTCGGTCGCAGGCCAGCACGGGCAGCTCCGCGTCGCAGGTCACCTCGGCGCCGCTCTCGGCGATGGCCGCCCCGAGATTCGCGAGCGCCTCCGCATACGGCTCCGCGAGCGGCGTCTCGCCGCGCTGCGGCTCCCCCGCGCCCACCTTCGAATAGGTGAGCAAATCGAGGATCAGGGCCCGCATCCGCCGCGCCCCATCCACCGCATGCTCCACCAGCTCGCGCGCCCCCGGATCCAGCTTCTCCCCGTGCTCGCGCACGAGCAGCTGCAGGCAGCCCGCCACCGCGCGCAAGGGCTCCTGCAGATCGTGCGAGGCCACCGAGGCGAAGTGCTCCAGATCCCGGTTGCTGCGCTCCAGCTCCGCGCCCTGCCGGCGCAGCTCCAGCTCGAGCCGCTTGCGCGCCGTGATGATCTGCGCAAACAGCAGCACGCCGCCGACCTCGCCCTTCCCGTCCCTCCAGGGACGCGCCTCCCATTGCAGCCACTCCACCCGCCCGTCCGGCAGGCGGAAACGCTCCTCCTCCGCCCGCTCCACCGCGCCGCCCAGCACGCGACGATGCGCCTCGCGCCACGGAGGGGGCAGCGAGGGCAGCACCTCGTGGAGACGATGCCCCGTCAGGCCGCCCTCCGCCTTCGCCCCAAGCCCGAGGTCGCCCACCCACCGCTCGCTCACCCGCAGATAACAAAGCTCGCGATCAAGCATCGCGATCGCCGCCGGCGCGTGCCGCACAAACTCGCTCAAAAGACCCTCGCTCGCCCGCAGGCGCTCCTCCGCCTCCCGCTCCTCCGTGATGTCGCGATGCACCCCGACCAGACGCGCGCGCCCACCCCGCTCGTCTCCGATCCACAGCGCCCGGCTCTCCACGAAGCGCCTCGTGCCGTCCCGCCGCCGGATGCGGAAAACGCCGTGAAACCCTCGCCCCGCCGCCTGCGCCCCATGCTTCACCGTCTCGCGATCCTCGTCCTCCACCGCCGAGAGCCAGTCCTCGAAACTCACCGCCTCGTCCGGCCCCGCCCCGTGCAGTTCCCGCACCTTCGCGTCCCAGTTCAGCACGCCGGTGGCCGGCTCCCATTCCCAAACCCCGAGCGAGGCCACCTCGATCGCCGCCCGCAGGCGCGAAGAGAGCACCGCCAGCTCCGCCGTGCGCTCGCGCACCCGCTGCTCGAGCACGTCGTGCGCCTCTCGCAGGACCTGCTCCGCGCGCCGCTGGTCGTCGATGTCCGTGTTGGTGCCAAACCACTTCACGATCCGCCCCTCCGCGTCACGCAGAGGCTCCGCCCTCGTCTTGAACCAACGATGCTCGCCGTCCGAGCGCCGGATCCGAAACTCCACGTCGAAGGGCCGCCCCGCCGCCACCGTCTCCCGCCAGCGCTCGGCCACCCCTGCACGATCCTCCGGGTGGACCTGCTCCAACCAGCGGCTTCCCAGTTGCTCGGCCTCCGGCCGGCCCGTGTAGCGGATCCACTGCGGGCTGAGGTAGTCGCAGGCGCCGTCGGGCGCGCAGGTCCACACCAACTGCGGCAGCGACTCCACGATCTCACGCACCCGCCGCTCGCTCGACCGCAAGGCCTCGTCGACCTCTCGCCTTTGCACCTCGGCCTCGTTGATCCGCGCCGCGCTCCACCAAACCGTCCCGCCCAGCATCAAGACCACCAGGCTCGTCTGCAAGGCCTGCCCCCCGACCCCCGCCGCGAAACCACCCGCGTCATCGCCCACCATCGCCAGCCTCAGGGCGTCGAGGCCCGGCGGCACGAGCACCACGATGGGCAGAAGCCGCCGGGCCAAGCGGCCGCCTTGTCCGTCCGCCGCCAGCACATGAAGCGCCCCTTCTCCCCGCCGGGCCATGAGCACCCCGAGCGCGAGCAGGCCGATCGCCGCCGTCGAGTGCGGAGCCAGGGCATGCGCCTCGCCCACCTGAAGCACCTCACCGATCCCGTAAAGATGCGCCAGCGCCGCCAACGCCGAAAGCACGGCGGCCAACACCGCCAGGGCATGCGTCGGACGCCGCCCCCTTCGCGTCACCAGATCCAGCCCCGCCACCGCCGACGCCGTCGCGATCAAACCCACCGCCCCGATGAAAGAGACCCGCGCGAGCGGCGACCACTGCGTCAGGCCGCCGCTCAGATGCCCGATCAAATTCACCACGCCGTAAACCACCACCGGCAGCGCCAACGCCACCCCCGCCCGCGCCGCACCGCCCCCGCGCCGCAACCACAAGGCCGCCGCCAAAAAGAGCAAAGCCACCGCGCCCAGCGGCGACATCGGCGCGTCACCCAGCCCCAGCTCAAGCCCCGCCTCGCCCGCGACCATCCAAGCCAGCAAGACCGCCCCCGCCAAACCGCCGGCCAGCACCGCGCATAAGGCCGCAGCCCTCTCCGCCCCGCCCCCCGACCTTTCCGTGGGTTCGCTCATGGCCTGGACCTCGCTTACCTCTTTTTGATAGGTCGCCCACTCGATTGAGGCAACCCCGAAACTTCTCGGCTTTCGCGCGTTGACCGTCCGCCGCCCGGCCATTCGCTCAACCCTTTTCACCAAAACAAGCAACCGCCCTCCCCCGCTCCTCATGTCCGCCGCTCCCTCGATCATCTACACCATCACCGACGAAGCCCCCGCCCTCGCCACCTACTCGCTCCTGCCCATCGTGCAGGCCTACGCGGCCAAGGCCGGCATCCGCGTCGAGACGCGCGACATCTCCCTCTCCGGCCGCATCCTCGCCGCCTTCGCCGACCAGCTCCCGGCCCACCAAAAGACCACCGACGCCCTCGCCGAGCTCGGCGCGCTCACCCTCAAGCCCGAGGCCAACATCATCAAGCTGCCCAACATCTCCGCCTCCATCCCGCAGCTCAAGGCCGCCATCGCCGAGCTCCAGGCCAAGGGCTACGCCCTCCCCGAGTTCCCCGAGACCCCCTCCACCGACGCCGAGAAAGACGCCCGCGCCCGCTACGCCAAGGTCCTCGGCTCCGCCGTCAACCCCGTCCTCCGCGAAGGCAACTCCGACCGCCGCGCGCCCAAGGCCGTCAAGGACTACGCCCGCAAGCACCCCCACTCCATGGGCGCCTGGTCGTCCGCCTCCAAGACCCGCGTCGCCTCCATGCCCGGCGACGACTTCTTCGCCAACGAGAAGTCCCTCACCGTCCCCGCCGCCACCACGGTCAAGATCGAGTTCATCCCCGCCGATGGCTCCGCGCCCAAGGTCCTCAAGGAAAAGACGCCCCTCCTCGCCGGCGAGTTCCTCGACGCCACCGTCCTGCGCAAAAAGTCCCTCGTCGCCTTCCTCGAGAAAGCCATCGCCGAGGCCAAGGCCGACGGCGTGCTCTTCTCGGTCCACCTCAAGGCCACGATGATGAAGGTCTCCGACCCCATCCTCTTCGGCCACGTCGTGAAG
>JAUVVA010000205.1 GCA_030604905.1 Verrucomicrobiota bacterium
CGGGGATGCCCCAGACCTTGGTGAGCAGGTGCCAGCCCCAGGTGAGCGACTCCTTCTTGAAGTAGTCGCCGAAGGACCAGTTGCCCAGCATCTCGAAGAGCGTGTGGTGGTAGGTGTCGTAGCCGACGTCCTCGAGGTCGTTGTGTTTACCGCCGGCGCGGATGCATTTCTGGGTGTCGGCGGCGCGGGTGTCGGAGGCGGGGCGGACGCCGGCCCACTTGGAGACGTCGGGCGCGCGGTCGCCGAGGAAGATGGGCACGAACTGGTTCATGCCGGCGTTGGTGAAGAGCAGTCCGGGCGAGTCGGGCAGGAGCGACGAGGAGGGCACGATCGTGTGCTGCTGCTGGTGGAAGAAATCCAGGAAGGACTGGCGGATCTGCGCGGAGGTCATGGGCCGGGAGAAAAGGGGTGACAACACGCGCGGGGGGCCGGGCTGGCAAGCGGGGAGTGGGCGTAGTCCGGGCTCGCTCCGAGCGGAGCGCCCACGCAAGGTCACGGCTTCATGAGCAAAGCCCAGTCCGCCCAAGAGACCGCCCCCGAGGATATTCAGATCCGCGCCGAGCCGATCGAGCTTTCGCGTCTGCTCAAGTTCGCCGGGCTCTTCGAGAGCGGCGGCGAGGCGAAGCACGCGATCCAGAACGGCGAGGTGACGGTCAACGGGGTGGTGGAGACGGCGGTGCGCAAACAGATCCCGGCCGGCGCGGTGGTGGCCTGCGCAGGGCGGCGTTTGCGGGTGCGCGTCTAGCCGGCGCGGCACCGTGGAGGCGTAAAAAAGCCGCCCCCGGGGGAGGCGGCCATGCGAGCGTCGCGCGCTGTTGGCGTGCGCTTAATTGGTGGGGCCGCCGGCGGCCCAAAGCAGGGCGCGCGGGATCATGTGTTGGAGGCCGGGGGTGTTTTCTGGGTGCGGGCTGGAAACGAAGACGCGGCCGCGCCCGAAGGTGCCGATGGCCATGGCGGGGCTGCCGACCTGGATGCCGACCGGGGTGTCGTTTTCCGCGATCTCGGTGAGGAAGGTGGCGACCGGGGTGTAGTCGGGGATGTCGTCGCGGTTGGCGGGGCGGAGGATGGGGCCGTTGTTGTAGCGGACTTTGAATACGTCCGTGACCGGGCCGAAGATCTCGCGGCCGGCGGGGTCGAGGCGGAGGTCGAGGAAGGCGCGTCCGCGGCGCCAACGGGACGAGGCGGTGCGGGCGTCGAGGATGGCGAGGCCCCATTCGAAGTTGGTGCAGGCGAGGTAGGCGCCGGCGCAGATGCCGACGAAGCCGCCGCCGTTGTGGACGAAGTCGCGGACGTTGTTTCGCCCGGCCTCGCCGATGGCGTTACCCTGGCGGGAGCCGCTGCCGCCGGAGAACACGATCACGTCGAAGCGGCTGGTGAGATCGGCGGTGCCGACCTCGGCCGGGGTGAGGCGGGTGAGCTGCGCGCCCGTTAGCTGGCGGGCGCGGTCCTCCACGTCGCGGATGCCGGAGATGCCCGCTCCGGGGCCATGGTAGACGGCGATGCGAACCGGACGGGTGGTGAGCGGCGCGGCGACGATCGTGCGGTGGCCGTTGATGTCGGGCGGGATCACGAAGGGCTGGCCGGCGGTATCGGAGTCATCCTGCGCGGAGGCGAGCGGGGCCACGGTGAAGGCGACGGCCGCGAGTGCGAGGCGGGTCAGGGTGCGGACGGAGCGAGCGGCGAGGTGCATAGGGAGGAGGGAGGTGATTCGTTACTCAGCAGCGGGTGAGCCCGTGGGATGGCGTGGAACTACGCCGGGCGACCTGCGAGCGTGCGGAGCGGCAGGCGCGAGGCGAAGGGTCAAGAGCGCCAGCTTAACGCCAAAGGGGGCAATCGGGGCAGTCGCCGTGGCTACGCCGGGGCGATTACGGGGGACTACGCCACGGGGGCGCGTCGGGCTCGGCTTCGCGCTTGTGCGCGACGCGGCAGGGCAAATGCTTGAGCGCGATTATGCCTTCACGCGTCAACGCACTCGTCTCCGCCACGCTGGAATCGCCGACGCGCGGCGTGATCGAGCTTCGCCACGACTGGCGCGGGCGCAGCGTTCCGGTGCTGGTTTTGGCGGGCGGCGCCTTCCGGATGAAGAATCTGGAGCGCCTGCCGACCTCGCACTTCGGTCTGCGCGCGGGCTACCATTTTCCGCAGGAGGGCGTGATCGAGTTTGTCCTCGATCTATCGCTGCACCCCGAGATCGACGTCGAGAACGAGACCGTGCACGTGGCGGGCGAGTTCAATGGCTGGCGTGGGGCCGAGGAAGTGGCCTGGGCGATGCGTCCACGGCTGCTGGCCGGCCGTCCCGTCCTTACCTGGACCGGTCCGGCGGAGCCGGTTTTGAGCGGTGGGCGCCGCTTCAAGTTCGTCACGGGCAAGAGCCGATGGCTTCCGGTGCCTTGGGAGGGCCCGGCGGTGGAGCGCGACGCGCAGGGCAACTTGAACCGGGTGATCGATCCCGACCGCACGGGAATGCACCTTTTCGGCTTCGAGCTGGAGGAGCCCGCGGATCTCTCGGTGCGCCTGACGGTGCGCTGGGCGGAGCGGCAGTCCGGGCAGCAGGTGCCGCTCCAGCCGGGGGCTTTTTTCTTTCAACTTTCGAGCGAGCTGCCGCTCGGGGTGTTTCCGCAGCGGGATGGCACCGTGTTTCGCATTTTTGCGCCGCGCGCCAAGACCGTCGAGCTCTCGGTCTGCGCCGCCCTCGCCGAGCAGGACCGCCCGCATCGCTACCGTCTGGCGCGGCGCGCCGACGCGGACGGCGCGGCGGGGGTCTGGGAAATCACCCTCGAGGGCAACCTGCACGGCTGGTTTTACTGGTATCAAGTGGACGGTCCGCGCGACGCCTTCGGGATCTTCGATCCCAAGCGTCGCGTGCTCGATCCCTACGCATTCGCCGCGGTCGGCCGCGAGGGGCCGGGCATTATCCTCGACCGGTCCCGCCTCGGGCGGGTGGGGGAGGGGCGGGCGTTCAAGACCCCCGCGTGGCACGATCTCGTCATCTGCGAGGCGCACGTCCGCGACCTCGCGGCCCACGCCCCGGTCGGTGCGGACGAACAGGAGCGCCGCGGCTTCGCCGGCCTGCGCAAGTGGGTGGAGAGCGACGATTTTTACCTTGGTCGCCTGGGCGTGAACTGCGTCGAGCTGCAGCCCCTGCAGGAATTCGACAACCGCACGCCCGAGGAATACCACTGGGGCTACATGACGGTGAACTGGTTCGCCCCCGCCAGCGCCTACGCGCAGCGCCCCGAGGCGGCCTCCGGTTTGCGCGAGTTGCAAGATCTGGTGCGCGCCTTCCACGCCCGCGGGATCGCGGTCATCGTCGACGTGGTCTACAACCACGTGGGCGAGCCGGCGCACCTGATGTTCTTGGACAAGCTCTACTACTTCGAGCAGGACGCCGCCGGGCAGCTCTCGAACTGGAGCGGTTGCGGCAACGACACCCGTTGCTCCGCCGCGATGATGAAGCGCCTCATCATCGACAGCTGCGCGCACTGGATCGAGGTCTTCGGCGTCGACGGCTTCCGCTTCGACCTCGCCGATTTGATCGGCGTGCCCGTGCTCAAGGACATCGAGGCCGCGCTTAAGCGGGTGAAGCCCGACGTCATCCTCATCGCCGAGCCCTGGAGCTTCCGCGGCCACGCCGCCGGCGAGCTGCGCGACAGCGGCTGGGCGTCCTGGAACGATGGATACAGAAACTTCGCCCGCGACTACGTGCGCGGCACCGCGCCGCGCGAGGCGCTGGAGTATTTCCTCAAGGGCTCGCCCTGGTATTACGCGAAATGGCCCGCCCAGACGGTGAACTACACCGAGTCGCACGACGACCGTTGCTGGATCGACGTCATCACCGA
Source organism: Verrucomicrobiota bacterium (assembly GCA_030604905.1). GTDB lineage: Bacteria > Verrucomicrobiota > Verrucomicrobiia > Opitutales > Opitutaceae > IMCC26134_A. The sequence goes on from JAUVVA010000205.1 coordinate 3,840, forward strand.
AAACGCCGGGCACGACGGCCATCTGCCCACGATCAACGACCGTCGCCGCACCCACCTGATGGCCGCGCTGCTCTTCTCCTCCATCGGCATCCCCATGCTCTGCCAGGGCCAGGATTTCCTCAAATCCAAGCACGGGGTGAACAACACCTACCAGCGCGGCGATCTCAACGCCCTCGATTACGACCGCATCCTGCGCTTCCCCTCCACCCACGCCTACTTCGCCGACTGGATCGCCTTTCGTCGTTCCGAGGCCGGCCGCCTGCTTCGCCACTTCTCGCGCGTCAGCGAGGGCTTTTTCGAGTTTTGCTGGGCCGAGGGCAGCGCCGCCGCCGCCGTCATCTACAACGCCGACCTAAGCCAAGGCCCGCGCCGCCTGCTGCTCGCGCTCAACCCCACGCTCGGCGACCTCAAGCTCCCCCTCGGCGACTGGGCCGCGCTGCCCTGGCGCCAGCTCGCCGACCACGAACGCTTCCTGCCCCCCGGACGCCTCGCCGGCGCCCAAGGGGTCGGCCCCCAGCTTTTTGTGCCCGCCCTCGGCTGCGGACTCTGGATCGCGGAGTAGCGCCGGCAGCCGCGTCGCCGCCGCCGCGGCGATGCAGCGGGCCCTTCGCCACCGGTTTGCGCCACTCGCGGCCCTCGCCTGTGTTACCCAAGGCCAAGGAGCCGTCATGCTTTCCGAAAAAAGCTTGCCGGCCCCCGCCGCGTTTCATGAACGTCTTCCCCTGCGTTAGTGAGACCTCGACGGTTAAGGGGTCGCACCATGACTGGTCCCGCATCCCGCGGGATTGGAACGGTGGCATCGGCGACGACCAAGTCTGACAAACTTGAGCGGCGCGGATGGCACGGAACCCGCAAGGTTCCCTACAGTCGTGTAACCCTACCACATCAACCAAACAAACATGTCCACCGCCGTTAGTTCCGAAACCATCGCCCAGTTCAAGCATCACGACAAAGACACCGGCTCGTCCGAGGTCCAAATCGCCCTGCTGACCCAGCGCATCAACCACCTCACCGAGCACCTTCGCACCCACCGCAAGGACTTCCACAGCCGCCGCGGCCTCC
>JAUVVA010000122.1 GCA_030604905.1 Verrucomicrobiota bacterium
CAATCCTCCCATGGGCGACCGTTCTCCGAAATCGAATAAGAAGCAGGCCACGCAAAAGCAGGCGAAGGCCGATGTCGTGACGCAAAAGAAGCAGGCCGTCATCACCGCGCAGCAGGCGACGAAGGCGAAGGCCGCCGCCGCCAAGAAGAAGTAGGCGGCGCGTCCGAGCCAGGGTCTTTCCGCGTCCACCGGCGGAGGAGCGGAGGCCGTTTTTCGTCAGCTCGGCGGGAGGGGGGCGGAGCCGATGGGATGCCGCTGCGTTGCGTTTGGTCGGGAATCGCCGCGTAGAGAGAACGCGGTTGATTAGATAAACCGTTAGCTAACGGTTTATCCATGCAAGCCCGCCCCACCACTCTTGCGGAGGTAGCTGCGCGCGCCGATTCGCTCGAACGCTTCGGGCGCGAGCTGGCCGACTGGCTGCACACGCTGCGCGCACTTGGCTCGCGCCCGGCGCTGGCCGGCACGATCGCCGAGGCCCCCGCCTTGCTGGCCGGCCGCTTCCCCGACGGCAAGCTGGCCGACGCCACGCTGGCCGCCTACGCCGACCTCCTCGCCGCGCGCATCGACGTCGCGCCGCCCGCCTGGTGTTTTGCCACCGAACGCGTCGCACCCGAACCGTGGTTCGCGAGCGCCGGGCCGCGAGCGCGTATCTTTGCGCTGCGCGACACGCCGCCGGCCTTCAAACGCCGCAACCTCTTCTCGGGCGCGCCGGACCTCCCTGTTCGCCTGCGCGCCGGGCGCCCGCCTGTATCCATCGAACAACGACGCGCCAAAAACGCCGAGCGCCAGCGCCGCTTCCAGCAACGCCGCCGCGAGCTCGTTCGCCGCCTTTCGTCGAGGTAAGGCGGACGGGATCGGTAGGGCGGGGAAGGGCCGGGATCGAGCCGCTGTCTCTTTAAGAATGAATTGGCCGCAAAGAGGCGCAGAAGTCGCAAAATCAATCCAGAGCTCCGCCCGCTCTGCTTTTTTGCGCCTCTTGCGCCTTTTTGCGGCCATCCTCGGATCGCATTTACTTCGTGGCACGGGCGTCTCGCCCGTGGGTTCGGAACATGGGCGGGACGCCCATGCCACGACCAGACCGGCCTAGCGGCGCGGGGGAACATTTCGCGCGAGCAGTGTCTTTCGTCTGTCCTTACCGGGGGGCCGAGGCGATGGGGAGGCGATGGGGTCGGGCCGATTTTTGTTAGCTGCGGCGGGCACGACCTCCTGCGGGGAGGCGATGGGGTCGGGCCGATTTTTGTTAGCTGCGGCGGGCACGACCTCCTGCCGAATAGCCTGACCCCATCCGCCCTTCGATGAGGCTGGAATCCACCGCGGTCACGGGCACCTCCAAGTCCAGCGCCGCCGGTTCCGTCTGATAGAGCGCGCGCACCTTGGGCATCAGCTTCCTTGCGAGCAGCGCCCACGGGCGTCAGTCGCGCTGTTCAAATCGTGAGCAGCCTTGGGATACGGCTTCTTTCAACTGCCTCGATACTTACACAACCTTCGCCCTCTCTATGTGGGATAGCATTGGGGCTTGCGTGGCCCCCACATCCTACGTGAATCCTCCCCGCCCCGCCGGGAATATCATGGTTGCCCCCTGCTTCAAGCGAGCCGCCACCGCGGCCCCCAGCCGCACTCGGTGGGCAAGCGCCCTCGCCACCCTGATCTGCCTCGCCGGTCTCGCCACCGGGCAAGCGCAGCCCGCGCTCGAATCTTTGGAGACTTCGGCCGGTCCGCTCGCCCCGGCCTTCAGCCCCGGGCTCCTCGACTACACCCAAAGCGTTCCGCGCGGGATCGACGCGATCACCTTGTCGGCCCGTCCCCTGGGTGCTCCTCCCACGGCCTACCAGATCCGGCTCAACGGATCCGCGCCGCGCACCACGCTGCCGGGCCCCACCCTCGCCGTCGGCCTCGGCGGTCTCGTCTTGGGCGTCTCCCCCCAAGGGTCGGTGATCACCTGGGGCCAAGGCTCCGACGCCTTCTCGCCGCCGACCGAAGCAGCGACCCATGTGGTGGCCGTCGCGTTCGCTCCCACCCACGCCCTCGCCCTCAAGGCCGATGGCTCGGTCCTCGCCTGGGGCTCCGACGGCAACCACCTCCTCGTTCCGCCCGCTGTGGCCGCGGGCACCCTCCACATCGCGGCCGACAGCCACGCCGCCTTCGCCCTCGCCGCGGATGGCACGCTCACCGGGTGGGGCGACGCCGGCACCGTGCCCGAGACCGCCGCCACCGAAGTCGCCCGCATCACCGCGGCCCATGGCAACCGCGCGGTCGTCAAAACCGACGGCTCCGTGGTCGTGTGGGGCGGTCTGGCCGCGCCGCCGGCGGAGATTCACGGCGACGTCGTCGACGTCGCGCTCGGGGCCGATTTCGCCCTCGCCCTCAAACGCGACGGACGCGTGGTCGCCTGGGGCGCCGCCGGTTCCCAGGTCCTCATCGAACTGCCCACGATCACCCCGAGCCCCGTCGTGGCGATCGCCGCCGGCAGCAACCACGCGCTCGCCCTCACCGCCGGGGGCCGCGTGATCGCGTGGGGCAACAACAGCTTTGGACAGCTCGAGGCGCCCGCCACCGACGGGCTTGAGATTATCGCCGTCGCCGCTCGCGGCATCAACAGCGCCGCCCTCCTCCGGGATGGCTCCGTCCGGACCTGGGGCTACACGGATCCGTTTGCAGGACCGGATGTGTGGATCGGACCCATCGGTCCGGACCGCAGCCTCGCGTGGCCTCTCACGGCCCGCCTCCCGCTCCGCTCCGGCATCAACCATCTCACCCTCGGCCTCGCCGCCGGTCGCGCGCCCTCCGCCGCCCTGCTCGCCGCGGGCTCCGTGCGCAATCTCGCCGTCCTGCCCGACGGCTCGCTGCGCGAAGCCCTCGCGTTCGGGACGCATACTCCCCCGTCCCCCATCCCCGCCGAAACGGAGATCGCCTCCGTCTTCAGCGGGGGCCACGGCGAATATGCGCTCACGACCCGGGGTTCCGTGCGGCACCTCTCCGGTGCAAGCCTGCCTTTCGAACTGATGTTCGGGCTCGGTGCCCGGATCGACACCCTGAGCGTCGGCCAAAGCCACGCTCTGGCCCTGAACCGGAGCGGCGGCACTATCAGCTGGGGTGACCTGCCCGCTCCGCCGACGGACGCCCGGTCCGGCATCCTCGCCATCGCCTCCGGCGCGCATCACGCCCTCGCCCTCCGTGCCGACGGCCGCGTGGTCGCCTGGGGCGGCACAAACACCTTCGGCGAACTCGACGTGCCCTCCGCCGCCCGCGCCGACATAATCGCCATCGCCGCCCGCGGCCACCGCAACCTCGCACTCCGCGCCGACGGTCTCGTGATCCCGTGGGGAAAAATCGATCCCGCCCACGACCTGCCCCCGCCGGCCGCCCAGACCGGCGTCATCGCCATCGCCCTCGGCGCCAAGGCCAGCCTCGCGCTCAAATCGGACGGCAGCGTCCTCGCTTGGGGCGACGAACCCGAGACGGATTTGCTGCCGCCTCCTTCCGCGCAAGCCGGCGTCGTCGCCCTCGCCGCGGGTGATTACCAAAAACTCGCCCTCCTCGCCGACGGCTCCGTCGTCGCCTGGGGCACCTCGCCCGACGCCCAGCCCGCGCTCCCACCCGAATTTCCCCCGCTGCTCGAGGCTCCGATGCGGCGCTACCAGCTCACCATCGACCACCGCTTCCCTCCCGCTGCGCTCGATCACCTCGCGACCGTTCCGGGCCCGCTCACGCCCGCCTTCGAGACTGCGACGCTCGCCTACTCGCTTAGCACCTCCACCCCTCACCCGACGATCGCTCTGCATGCGCTGCCCCTCTCGACCCATGCCCGCCTCTCGCTCCCGGGCCGAGCGGACCTCGCCACCGGACCCACGCTGGCGCTCGGATCCCATGGCGGCGTCGCCATCCGCCGCGATGGCTCCGTCCTCACGTGGGGCAATTTTCCCTCCGCTCCTCTCGCGGCGCAGTCGGAGGTCACCTCGGTGGCGGCTAACGATGCCCAAGTCGTCGCGCTAAAGACCGACGGCACCCTCCTCACCTGGGGCGAAAGCCTGGTTTACTCCCGTCCGCCTCCGACCCTCAAAGCCGTGGCCGTCGCCGCCAGCTACGACTATAGCCTCGCTCTCCTCGAAAACGGGCGCCTTGTCGCTTGGGGCTCTCCCGGCGCGATCCCGCTCACCAATCCTCCCGTCGATACGGCCGACTTTGCCGCGATCTCCGCCGGGCTGCATCACGCCATGGCCCTGCGTCGCAATGGCGAGGTGGTCGTCTGGGGCGCCGGCTTCCTCCCCCCGCCGCCGGACGCGCGCTCCCAGGTCGTCGCGATCGCGGCCGGCGGCTACCATTGCCTCGCGCTCCGCGCCGACGGGCGAGTCGTGGCCTGGGGCAACCAGTTCCACGGGCAGAGCACCGTGCCGCCCGCCGGCACTTATGGCGTCGTGGCCATCGCCGCCGGTCGAAACCACAGCCTCGCGCTCAAGGCGGACGGCTCGGTGATCGCATGGGGTTCCTTCAACGGATTCCCGATCATCGTGCCGGCCGAAGCGCGCTCGGGAGTCGTCGCCATCGCCGCCTCGCCTTCTGGCGCCGCCGCCATGCGCGACGACGGCAGCGTCGTCCGCTGGGGCGGAGTGGAGTTTGTTCCAGACTCGCTGCAGGGGCAGGTCGCCCCGCCCCTTTCCCGGCCGCTGCCCCTCGGGCTCGGCGCAAACCTCGTCGAACTCACGCTCACCGGCCGCGACGACGCGGCCACGACCCGCACCTACACCATCGCCATCGAGCGCGTCGCCGCGCCCGCGCTCGCGCTCGTCGCCGGCACCGACACCGCGGCGGCGATGCGCCTCGGCGACGGGACCGACCGCTTCGACCTGGGCCCTTGGCAGGTCGGCGTCGCGTCTCCCGGCCGGACCTTTACGGTGCTCAACTCCGGCAGCGCCGATCTCGTGCTCAGCGCCGCGGATTTCACCGGCGCCCACGCCGCGGAGTTTTCGTTTGGGGGACTCGACCTGCCCCTCAGCCTCACCCCCGGCGCGAGCAGCTCCTTCACCGTCACCACCACGGCCGGCGCGCTCGGCAGCCGCACCGCGACGCTGCGGCTGCACGGCAACCTGCCCCACGGCGGCCCGCATCACCTGTCCCTGCTCGGCACCGGTATCACCCTGGCGTCCGAGCTCGGCGCCTGGCGTTCACTCCGCTTCACCAGCGCCGAGCTGGGCGACCCCGCGCTGGAAGCGAGCGTGTGGGGCGATCTCGCCGATCCCGACGGCGACGGCCTGCCCAACCTGCTCGAGTATGCCCTGGGCACGGCACCGAAGAGCCACACCCTCCCGCCTCAAATCGCTCTCGATGCGACCGACCCCGCCGCGCCGCGGCTCACCCTCACCTACACCCGGATGAAACGCGCCGTCGCCGCGGGCCTGCTCTACGAAGTCGAGTGGAGCGATACGCTCGCCCCCGGCTCTTGGTCTCTTGCCGACGTCACCGAGACCGTGATCACAGCGAACGACACGAGAGAAACCGTCGTCGCCTCCGTCCCCGTCCCCGCCCTCGCCGACCGACGCTTCCTGCGCCTTCGCGTCACGACTCCCTGAGCGCGCGGTCCTCCGCGCCCGCGCCCCCTTTTGCAAGAAGCGATGCGGCGGCGCGCGCCGTGGATCTGTCGCTTTACGGTTCGATCCGGCGAGATAGGTGACACTTAGTCCGGCGGCCGAGCCGAGGGGGGCAGGCTGCGTTTTGTTGCAGATCATAGCCTCGAAACAGCGTCTCGGGGAGGTCGCCGTCCGCGCCGATTCGCTCGAAAGCTTCGGGCACGAGCTGGCCGACTGGCTGCACAAACATGCGTGCGCTTGGCTCGCGCCCGACGCTGGCCGCCACGGTCGCCGAGGCGGCGGCCCCGCCGTCGGCGGGTTCCGAACCCACGGGCGAGACGCCCGTGCCACCACAAACCGGCGCAGGCCATCGAACGGCGCCGGACACGCGGGCGAACCGGCATGAGGCGGGTGGGTTGACGTTTCTTCCGGGGCGCGTGTGGGTCTTCAGGAATGCCGTTGCTGACCATCGTCCCTCCCATGCCGGGCGCGGAGCGCCGCTTCCGGCCCTTCGTCGACTTTATCCACAAGGACTGTGGCTGGGAAACGGAGTTCGTGCGGCTTGATTGGCCCGCGCGTATGCCGCCCTTCGGCTCGACCACGCTCTTCCCGCAGGTGAACGCGCAGACGGAGGGCAAGGTCGTGCTGGGGTTCTCGCTCGGCGCGCTCTACGCGCACCTCGGCGCCCTGCGCGCGCGCCACCTCATCCTCGGATCGATCTCGCCGTTTTTCCTCGAGGACGACGACGAGCCCGAGCGCTGGATGATCTCCTACCGGGCCGGGAATCCCGAGACCCCCGCCGACATCCTCGTCGGCGAGCGGGAGGACGCGCAGATGCACCGTCGCGCGACCGCGGTGCGCGGTTTCTACCGGCGCCACACCTTCACCGTCGTGCCCGATGCCGATCACGAACTCTGGCACCCTCACTACCTGCAAGCCATCCGCGCCGCCTTGGAGCCAATCCGCTAGGGAAAGCCGTGGCATCGTGAAGGAAGCGGGTTCGGTCAAGGCGGCCGCCGGGACCCTGGTTCGCGAGCGCGCATCCTTGCGCTGCGCGCGGGGAAGAGGTTGCGGCGCGTGGAGGCCGGCGGCGTATCGCGGCGCGCCGGACCTCCCCGTTCGCCGACGCGCCGGGCGCCGCCCGTATCCGCCGAACAACGACGCGCCCATAACGCCGAGCGCCAGCGCCGTTTCCAGCAACGCCGCCGATGAGTGACACTTAGGCCGGATCGAGCCGTGGCCGCGGTGTCATGCTCCGGCAAAATCCGCGGCTGGAGTCTGACAATCAAGCGGGGCGGAAACAGGTCCGGCTCCGTCCCTCGCAAACGGGAAATCACCCTGTTTCTGCGGGCCTCGGGCTTCTCTATTTTGAGGAACCCCCAGCGCCGCATGATTTCCCTACACCGTCTCTCTTCCTCTATCGCTCACGCTCGTCTCGCCTCCTCGCTCGTCGCCATCGGCGTGCTTGGGCTCGCGAACTCGCTTCCCGCCCAGGTCCGTGTCGTCAACAGCGGCGACAGCATCACCGCGGGCGCGGGCTCCTCGACGCCGCAGCGCGCCTACCCGGCCGTGCTCGCGAGCTTGCTCGGCCCCGGCTACGCGGTGCAGGGGCAGGGCACCGGTGGCAGCACCGTGCTGAGCAACGGGCAGCCTTCCTTCACCGATACCCCAACCTATTCCGCCTCGATCGCCGCGAATCCCAACATCGTCACCATCCTCCTCGGCACCAACGATTCGAAGCCCGAAAACCGGGCGCGCTTTGGCGAATTCGTCGGCGATTATATTTCGCTTATCGACAGCTATCGTGCCCTCCCCACCGCTCCCCGGGTTTTCCTCGCCCTTCCGCCGCCCGCGATCGAATTGGGCAACAACGACATCAGCGGTGCGGCCGTCGCCAACGAAGTCATCCCACTCATCTTCGAGGTGGCGAGGCAGCGAAATCTGCGCGTGATCGATCTTAACACGCCCTTGTCCGAGCCGTTCCAAACCTACTCCGCCGACGGCGTTCATCCCAACGACGAGGGACACCGCATCATCGCCGAGCGAATGCGCGACGCGATCCTCGGCGGCCGTTCGCTGCGTGCGCTGCCCCAGCCGTGGGAACGCAGCACCGTGGGCGCCGGGCTCAACGGCGCGGACGCCCTCGATCAAGACAATCAACTGATGGTGCTGGGCGCCGGCGTGAGCGTCGGCGGCGGCTCGGATTCATTTCGTTTTGTGGCCCAGCCTGTGAGCGGCGACATGGAGGTCACGACGCGCTACATCGGCCAGAGCAACATGAACCCGCTCAGCACCACGCTCGGCGAATCCTCCGCCGGCGTCATGCTCCGCGTCGGCACCGGCGCCGGCGCCCCTCACGTCTCGGTTTTGGCCACGCCGCAAAACGGGGTTTCCCTGCGCTGGCGCCAGGCCAACGGCGCGAACACCGGCATCGTCACGGTGCCGAACGTGAGCCCGCCCGTCTGGCTGCGCGTGCGCCGCGTCGGCAATGTTTTCACCGGCTTCTACTCCACCAACGGCAGCAATTGGAGCGCGCTCGGTCAGCCGATCACGCTGGCTCTTCCGGAAACCCTGCTTGCGGGCTTCGCGGCCAACAGCGGCTCCAGCAATCAACTGACCCGCGCCCGATTCGAGCAAATCAACCTGACGGGGAGCGGCGCGCAAAACCCGCCGGCGGCGGACGACGAGGCCCCGCCGCCGGTGGTGGGCGAAGACCCGCCGCCCCCGGTGGAGGTCGAGGGCCGCACTCGCGCGGGGCGCCCCCTGTTTGGCCCGCGTAGCCCGGCGGTTTTTCGCGGGGAGTGGGAAGAGAAGCCACGCGGTTCGATCGGGCGGAGATAGGGACCCTGGGAGCGTCTCCAACCGGGTCCGCGCCGATGGTTGGGGCGGATCGACGTGGGGCTTTAGCTGCTTGTGCCGGTTCGAGCCGGGCTGAGGAGCGCCCGCGTCTCGCCGATACCTTGCAGGAAGGCGCTGGGCGAGACGCCCGGCGCAGCACCCGGGACGGGTGCGCTCACCGGACCTCGGCAGGCCCCGCCCACGGTCTTGGTGCGGCAATACTTTGCCTTGATTTACTCAAGGCTCGGGGAATTTTCGCGGCGATGCCCCTTCCGTCGATCCAGCCGTCGCGGCCCCTCGTGTTTCTCGGTCATCCCGGACACGAGCTTCGTATCCACGGGTGGCTGTCCCAAGCTCGGCCGGAAATCTGGGTGCTGACCGACGGAGCAGGCGCCGACGGGCGTCCGCGCGCCGAAACATCTCGGAGGCTGCTCGCGGGGCTGGGGGCCAGGCCCGGACCGCTCTTCGGCGCATGCAGCGACCGCACGGTTTACGAGGCCGTCCTGCGAGGCGAGGCCTCGTTCTTCACGAACTTGGCGCACCGCCTGGCCGAGCGTTTGGTGGCGGGCAATCATGACGCGCTCGTGAGCGACATGGCCGAGGGCTACAATCCCACCCACGATCTTTGCGAACTCATCTCGGTCGCCGCCGTGACCCGCGCCTCGACGATGCTGCAAGCCGCGCCTCCATCCCATTACACGTTCACCCTGGATCGATTGCCGGACGGTGAGCCGGCGCAGCGCAGTGAGGATGACATCGTGATCGATCTGGATGCGGGGGCCGTCGATCGCAAAGCCGCGGCCGCCCTGGGCTACGCGAAGGAGGTCGGAGGCTCCTTGCTGACGGAGATCGAGGCGACGCTGGCGCGCCACGGGGCTCAAGCTTTCGCGCGGGAGCGCCTGTTTCGCCGCCGGGCGGCCTACGAGGCTCGGTTTCTCGATCAGGCGCCGTTCTACGAGCGGCACGGCGAGGCGCGGGTCCGCTCGGGGCACTACGCGCAGGTGATTCGCCTGCGGGAGCACATGCTGCCGCTGGCCCGGGCGCTGCACGCGTTCGCATCGGGCTGAAGGTCCCTCGCGGCGATGCGAGTGCTGCTCACCAACAACTCCTTGGCGGAGCACGCGGGCACCGAGCTCTACGTGCGCGACATCGCGCTCGCTCTTCGCTCGCGCGGGCACGAGCCCTGGGCCTACAGTTCGCGACTCGGAGACGTGGCCCGCGAACTGCGCGAGGCGGGGGTCCGCGTGCTCGACGATCTTTCGACCCTGGGGGAGCCGCCCGACCTGATCCACGCGCACCACCACCTGGACGCGATGGCGGCGCTGTTGCGCTTTCCCCGCGTCCCGGCCCTGCTTTTTTGCCACGGCGTGCTTCCGTGGGAGGAGGCGTCGACACGATTTCCCTCGATCCGGCGTCACGTCGCGGTGGACGACGCCTGCCGCGAGCGCCTGCTCGCCGAGGGAGTGCAGCCCGAGAACGTCGCGATGCTGCGCACCTTCGTGGACCTCGACCGCTTCCCTCTGCGCGCGCACATTCGCACGCGCCCGCGGCGCGCGCTGGTTTTCAGCAACAACGCCCGGCGCGGGCCGGGACTGCTGCGGCTGTGGCTCGGCTGCGCCCTCGCCGGGTGTTTTCGCCTTGACGTCGTCGGCTTGAACAGCGGCCGCCCGCTCGCCCGCCCCGAGGGTATTTTGCACCGTTACGATGTGGTGTTTGCAAAAGGTCGCGCCGCCCACGAGGCCGCGGCGAGCGGCGCGGCGGTCATCGTGAGCGACTACAACCGTCACGCGGGCCTGCTGACGAGCGATCGCCTCGAGGCATGGCGGGCGCTTAATTTCGGCTTTCGGCTCCTGACCCGCCCCTTGCACCCACTCGAGATCGCCCGCGAGCTGGGGCGCTACCGGGCGGACGATGTGCGTGCGGTCGCCTTGCGTGTGCGCGAGGAGGCGAGCTTGTCGGCTTACGTGGAAGGCTTGCTGGCGCTCTATGAGAACATCGCCGCGGAGCGCGCGGCGCTCGCCGCCGTTCCTCAAGCGGAATTCGACGCCGCGGCGTCCGACTATCTCCGGTTTCTTGCCACCGTGGTGAAGGCGCGGCTCGCTCGCCAGCCGCTCGCGCGTCGCTGCCTCGCCTGGCTGAAGCATCACATTTAGCCTGGAATCCGCGGTTGTCGCGGGTCGTCTCACCCAAGCTGGTGGCCGCCAGCTCGCCGCGTCATCCGCTCCATGCACCTTCTCCCGCAGAACGGGACACGTCGGGATTCCGCGACGACCTTCCGCCTCA
>JAUVVA010000022.1 GCA_030604905.1 Verrucomicrobiota bacterium
CCGGTGCCGAAGGAGCGGTCCATCATGAGCTCGACGAGCGCGATGGTGATGGCGGGGAAGGAGAGGATGATGAGGAAGGCGGTGAAGAGCGTCATCCAGGTGAACACGGGCAGGCGCATCATGGTGAGGCCGGGCGCGCGCATGTTGATGATGGTGACGATGAAGTTCAGGGAGCCGACGACGGAGGAGACGCCGAGGACCTGGAGGCCGATGATCCAGAGGTCGGTGGAGACGTCGCCGACGAACTGATTGGAGTAGGCGTTGGAGGTGAGCGGGGCGTAGCCGAACCAGCCGACGTCGGGCGCGCCCGCCTTGGTGAACCAGCCGACGTTGAGGAGGATGGCGCCGGCGACAAAGACCCAGAAGGCGAAGCCGTTGAGGCGGGGGAAGGCGACGTCGCGCGCTCCGATCTGGAGCGGCATCATGTAATTGAAGAACGCGGCCGAGAGCGGCATGACGGCGAGAAAGATCATCGTCGTCGCGTGCATCGTGAAGAGCTCGTTGTAGAGCTGATGCGAGATGAAGGTGTTGTTGGGCACCGCGAGCTGGACGCGGATGAGGAGGGCCTCGATGCCGCCGACGAGGAAGAAGAAGAGGGCGGTGATGCCGTAGAGCAGGCCGATCTTCTTGTGGTCGACGGTGGTGAGCCAGCCGACGAGGCCGGTCTTGGCGGCGGGGCGGGTGAAAAACCAGGGGCGCGCGGAGGAGTGCTTGGTCTCGGGCGCGGTGTAGGCGGCGGTGGTGGCGGTGGCCATGTGCTGGAAAGAGTCGAGGAGTCGAAAGGGACGAGGGGCGAGGAGCGGTGGCTTCCCGGGTGCGAGGCGAAGATGGCGGGCGTTTACTTGAGGCTATGGAGATACTCGACGAGGGCGCGGGTCTCCTGGTCTTTGAGCTCGATGTTGCGCTCGCCGGTGAATCGGCGGTTTTCACCGTCCCACGCGAGATAACCGGGCATGGTGACGTTGGTGTGGGTGCCGATGCCGAGCCACATGCGGTTGCCGGGCTTCACGTCGTTCGGATACATGATCCAGCGGTGAAGGTTTTCCTTGGTGTTCTCGAGGAGGCCGGCGGCGAGGGTGCTGCGGGAGCCGAAGTGGGTGAGGTCGGGGCCGGTTAGGCCGACGCCTTCGTGGCCGCGGACGGCGTGGCAGGTGACGCAGGCCTTTTCGCGGAAGAGCTCGCGGCCGCGGGCGATGAGGCGGGCGTCCTCGTCCTGGTTGGGGAACTGGAAGGCGGTCCAGGCGGCCATGGGGTCGCGGTCGAAGTCGGCCGAGTAGCCGGGGGCGTTGCGCTTGCGGCGGGTCTTGTCGTAGCTGGCAAAGGTGGCCACGGGGGCGTCGGCCGCGGGCGCCTCGACGGTGCGGGCGGGCTGTTTCTGGGCCTCGACCCAGGCGTCGAAATCGTCTTGGGCGAGGGCGATCACGCGGAAGCGCATCACGGCGTGCGACTCGCCGCAGAACTCGGCGCACTGGCCCCAGAAGTAGCCGGGCTTGTCGGCCTGGAGCCACATGTGGTTGCCGCGGTTGGGGATCATGTCGACCTTGCCGCCGAGCTTGGGCACCCAGAAGGAGTGGATGACGTCGGTGGTGCGAAGGTTGATGCGGATGGGGCGGCCGGCGGGGATGACCAGCTCGTTGCCGGTGACGAGGGGACCGAAGCCGTCGATCTGCTCGCTGGGGTATTCGAATTTAAACCACCACTGAAGCCCGATGGCGTTGACCTCATAGGCGTAGGGCCGCTGTTCCTCCGGGACGTCGTAGGTATACCAGATGGCGCGGAGGGTGGGGACGGCGATGATGACGAGGGCGCCGATGGAGGCGGCGATGAGGCCGAGCTCGACCAAGGGATTGCCGTGGCCTTGGGGGGGCATGGGGCGGTTGGGGTCGACGTCCTTCACCCGGAATTTGAGGGTCGCGTAGGCAAGCACGGCCGCGACCAAGGCGAAGATGATCATGGTCACCCAGACGGTGACGTAGAAGACATGGAGCTGGGCGCGCGCGACCGGTCCTTCCGTCTCAAAAGTCGACTGCGGGCCGCTCATCGGGAGGATGCTTTCGGACCAACCGCCGAGGAAAATCGGCAGCGCGAGGAGGGCGAGAGTGGTGGCGAGGCGACGCGCGGTGAGGGCGGAGCGGAGGCGCATGATCGTGTGGTCGAAGAAGGAAAAGGGGGAGCGTGAAGTCGAAAAATGCCGAGCGTTTGGAGCCCGATGGTGTAATCAAGCTAGAATCAAGAGGGCAATTTTCCACTCGTCTTTTGGCGAAATTTGGTCGGAAGCGAGTTATAAGAGCGTGTTTGGCTCCGATTTTCTTCCGTGATGTCCGCCGGGCGGGCTTGCGCGGAAGGCGGACGGGGGCCTTTGGTGACGCGATGAAACGCGCTCTCTGCTTGGTCGGTTTGGCAATTTTTGCGTTGTGGGGCTGTGGCCGCTCGCCGGAGCACTCCCACGTTCATGAGCCCGCCGCGGCCGGGGAGCGTCGGGAAGCCGGGGTAAGCCGCCCCGCGGCAGGCGAGGCGCCGGGCACCGCGGAGGCTCCGCGCGAGGTGCGGGTCGAGGTCGGGGATCACATGCGGTTTGATATGACGCGGATCGAAGCGGCTGCCGGCGAGGTGCTGCGGCTCACCCTGGCGCACCGCGGCACGGGGTCGAAGGAGGCGATGGGCCACAACTGGGTGCTGCTCCGCGCCGGAGTCGACGCGACCGCCTACGCCAACGCGGCGGTGCGCGCACGCGCGACCGAGTATCTGCCGCCGGACCGCGCGGGCGACGTGATCGCGGCGACCCGATTGCTCGGCGGCGGCGGGCGCGATTCGATCGTGTTCACCGTGCCGGCGGATCTGCCGGCGGGCACCGAACTGGTTTACCTGTGCACGTTCCCCGCCCACCTGCAGTTGGGCATGCGCGGCGTGCTGGTGGTAAAGTAGCGAGTAGGCGCAGCGACCGTAGGATGTCTGTCCCCGCTCGTCGGAGGCTCAGAGCACCTGGAGCTTGCGGCGGTAGAACTGGAGGACCTCGTCGGCGTCGTCGGTGAAGAGGACGTAGTCGAGCATCCAGGCGGGGGCGCGCTTCTCCTGGATCATGCGTTGCAGCTGCTGGCGCAGCGGCGCGAAGTAGGCGCGATCGAGGAAGACGTAGGGCACGCGCGGGCGGATGCCGAGCTTGAGGTTGCACATCTCGATGCCGATCTCCTCGAGCGTGCCGACACCGCCGACGTTGAAGACGCAAAAGTCGGCGACCTCGAACCACTTTTGACGGAAGTGGCGGGAGGTCTCCTGGAAGGTGTTGAAAAAATCCACTCCGAGTTCGGGGGGTTGGGCCTCGAGCTCGAGATAACAGGCGCCGGTGAGCGCGCCCTTCTCGCGGGCTTGGTCGGTGGCGAGGCGCATCACCCCGCCGCCGCCGCCGGTGAGCACGCCGACGTTGGGCCCCATGAAGCTGGAGAGTTTCTCGATCAGGGCGGAGATGCGGGTCGTCTGGGCGGAGTCGAGGCCGACGGCGCTGCCGTAGAAGGCCAGGATGGTGGACTCTTGGAAACGCTTCACGATCTCCTCGCGCAGGAAGAAGCCATGGCCCTTCTTGTAGGTGTGGAGGTAGAGGTCGCCCATCTCGGGGTTGAACCAGTAGACCTTGATCCCGAGCGCCTCGAGGGTGTCGAGGCGGGCGTGGGCGTTGCTTGAGAGGAAGAAGCCGTGGGTGCGCGAGGGGCGGCGGAAAACGAGGCGCTTGAGCGGGATCTTGCCCAGGCGGGTGAGCAGCTCGGCGTGCTCGAGGAGGTTGGGGAAGTAGTCGATGAGGAGCGTGTCGGCGCCGTCGGGGGCGGCGTCGAGCGCCTGGATCATGGTGGGGTGGCCGACGGCGCGACCGAGGACGGAGGCGGCGGGTTTCTCGCGCAGGGCGGCGAAGGTGGCGGCGTCGACGAGCACGCCGTGGTTGGCCATGGTGGAGGACTGGCCCTTGACGACGATGCGCGCCTTGGGGCGAGGCGCGGCGTCGTGCTGGGCGAGGGGCTCGGCGTCCAGCCCGTGGTAGATGGCGCGGGCGGCGGTGATATCCTGCCGGCGGCGGCGGGCCTGCTGGCGGAAGGGCGCGGCGTCGGGCTCGGGAGCGCGGTAGACGGCGACGGAGACCATGGGGTTCACCACCGGGTGCTCGCCGTGGTTGTAGATCTCGAGCATGATGTTCGTGCCCGCGGTCTTCACGGGATCGAGCAGGACGGCGCCGGTGTGGATGCCGAAGTTGCCCTCGCCGGGGTTGAGCACGACGTAGTGCTCTTTCAGATACATCGAGCAGCTGGTGAGGATGCCGGAGCGGGGCGCGATGGTGATGGGCGTGGCCTCGTGGCGTAGCTGCACCTTGTCGAGGAAGCCGCGGCCGGCGCCGCCGGAGACGAGCCGCTCGAAGGCGGGGCGGGTGAGGCGGGGATTGAGCGTGTAGGTCAGGGAGTGGGGGGTGAGGAAGACCTGGCCGTGGCGGTCGATGCTGATGGTGTTGGGCAGCTTGAGCCGGTTGGTCTGGACCGCCGCCCAGATCTGGGTGGAGGTGAGCCGGGCCTCGGCCGGGGCGTGGAAGACGCGGCCGACCGGCACGCCCGGCCGCAGGAGGTGCTGCCAGTAGGAGGCGAGGGGGAAACTGTCGTCGTAGAGGAAGGCGTCGGCGTCGAGCAGGAGGCGCTTGCCATCGATCCGGGCCGGGCCGTGCGTGATCATCTCGATCCCGATGCGGGCGAGCGTGGAGCGTTCGGTAAAGCGCAGGGTGGGCGCATGCAGCCGGAGGAAATCCCACTCGGCGGGGTTGCGTGCGGTGAAGGCGATGGTGAGGACGAGCGTGCGAGGGTTTTTGCGGCGGATGGCGAGGATGCGGCCGTCGGTGCTGGTCCAGAAGGCGTGGGGATTCATTTTGCGGGGAGCAGGAGGTAAGCGGTGGGTGCGCGGGGGACAAGCGCGGCGTCGCGAAGTGCCGCACAAGCGGCAAGTTTCGGGTTCGCCGGACGCGCCCGCGCCGCGAAGTATGGGTTTGCCAGCGTGAAGGCGACGCGGGCAGGGTGGGAACCTTGTCGGCCCGCGGGGTTCTCTCCATGGGCCGACTCATCCCATACCCAAACCTATGAAACTTGTCCGTATCCTGCAGGCCTCTGCCCTCGTCGCCGTTGGCGCCCTTGTTCCCCTCACCGCCTCCGCCGAGGCGACCGCCGCCGCGGCGCCCGCGGCCCAGCCCTCCGACGAGCGCGTGTTCGAGGCCTTCGGTTACCTGATCGGTCAGCGTATCGGCATCGCCGAGTTCGACCTCACCGAGGGCGAGAAGGCCGCCGCGCTCCGCGGCCTCGAGGCGGCATTCAGCGGCGTGAAGGACAAGTTCAACCCCGAGACCTACGGTCCCGAGATCCAGCGCGTGCTGGGTGGCCGTCAGCAGGTCGCGATGGCCAAGGCGGCCGAGAAGGCCAAGGGCGAGGCCGCGGCCTACTTCGCCGAGCTCAAGAAAAACAATCCCGCGGTGAAGAGCACCCCTTCCGGTCTGCACTACGAGGTGCTCGCCGAGGGCCAGGGCAAGAAGCCGACCGCCGCCGATGTCGTGAAGGTCCACTACACCGGCCGTCTGCTCGACGGCACCGTCTTTGACAGCTCGGTCGAGCGCGGCGAGCCGGTCGAATTTCCGCTGGCCGGTGTGATCCCCGGCTGGACCGAGGGCCTCCAGCTCGTCGCCCCGGGCGGCAAGCTCAAGCTCCACATCCCCTCCGAGCTCGCCTACGGCGAGCAGGGCGCCGGCGGCATGATCCCGCCCAATGCCACCCTGGTCTTCGACGTCGAGCTGCTCGAGGTGAAGGCCGGCGGCACCGAGTAAACCCGCCCCGGCGGCACGACCGACAACCGCCATTTCCCCTCCGCCGGCGGCGGCACGGGCCTCGAGCACCGTGCCGCCGCCTTTTTTGCGCTCTCGCGCAGCCGGCCGCGTGGCCTCGGCGCCCGACGAGGACTTTGGGCTTGGAGGGCCGTCGCCCGCGGCGCACGGTCCGGCGATGATTCGGATTCTTTTTGTTGGCGACATCGTTGGCCGCCCCGGGCGCGAGGCCCTGCTGGAGCGCCTGCCGCGGCTGCGCACCGAGCTGAAAGTCGACGCGGTCATCGCCAACGCGGAGAACGCCGCCGCGGGCGCGGGCATCACCGGGAGCATCGCGCGCCAGCTTTTGCAGGGCGGGGTCGACGCCATCACGCTCGGCGACCACGTGTGGGATCAGCGCGGCTGGGAAGGCGAGATCGACGATCTGCCGCGGGTCTGCCGTCCGGCCAACCTGCCCGGAGCCTGCCCCGGCGCCGACCACGTGATCGTGAACGTGAAAGGCCGCCGCATCGCCGTCTTCACCGTGCTGGGCCGCACCTACATGGGGCTCAAGGCCGAGTGCCCCTTTCTCTGCGCCGACGACATGCTGAAACGGCTCGGCGGCGAGGCCGACGCGTTTTTCGTCGAGGCGCACATGGAGGCGACCAGCGAGAAGATCGCGCTTGGCTGGCATCTGGACGGACGCGTCATCGCCGTCATCGGCACCCACACCCACGTGCCGACCGCCGACGCCTGCGTGTTGCCCAACGGCACCGGCTTCCTCTGCGACGCCGGCATGACCGGTCCCTACGCCTCGGTGCTCGGGCGCGAGGTGAAGCCGGTTTTGGAGCGCTTCCTCGACGGCATGCCGCGCAAGTTTGAAGTGGCGGAAGGGGACGTGCGCATCTCCGGCGCGGTGATCGACTACGACGAAGAGGGGCGGCGAAGCTCCAAGGTGGAGCTGCTGCACCTGCGGCGAGGCCGTTGAGCGGCGCTAGCTGAGCCGCGAGCCCGCGGCGTTTTCCGCCCTTGCACGGCGACGCGGGGAGCGGTGTGTTTGGCGGTTTCCGTTTCCTCCGTCATGTCCTCTCTCGAAGCCGTCAAAGCCCTCATCCCGCACCGTCCGCCTTTCTTGTTTGTCGACGAAATCGTGTCGGAGAGCTCGGACGGTCTCGTCGCCAAGCGCACCTGGCGCGCCGAGGAGGACTTTTATCGCGGCCACTACCCGAACGCCCCGATCACTCCGGGCGTGCTGCTCTGCGAGGCCGTCTTCCAGACCGGGGCGATCTTCATGGCCAAGCAGGCCCAGGCCGCGGGCGCCGCTCCCGGCGCCGGCGTGCCGCTCCTCTCCAAGATCAACGACGTGCGCTTCCGCACCCCGATCTACCCGGGCGACACCGTGCTCATCGAGGTGAAGAAAAAGGAACTCGTGGCCGGCTTCACCATGATGAGCGGCGCGGTGAAAAAAGCCGACGGCACCCGCGTGCTCAACGTCGACTTCACCGTCGCGTGGAAGACCCCCGAGGGCCAGCAGACCTCGGCCCAGCAGGCCCAGCAGTAAGCCCAGGCGAGCGACCCGATGCCCGACTTTCTCCAACTCACCGGAAAAACCTTCCTCGTCCAGGGCGTGGCCAATCGCAAGAGCGTGGCCTGGCACGTCGCCAAGACCCTCGAGGAACAGGGCGCGCGCGTCGTCTACGCCGTGCGCTCCGAGGCGCGCAAAAAATCGCTCGAGACCCTGCTCGCGGGCCGGCCGGTCTTCATTTGCGACGTCGAGGAGGAGGGCGCCGCCGCGCGCCTCGCCGGCGAGGTGGCCGCGGCCGGCTTTGCCCCGCTGCACGGCCTCGTGCACTCGATCGCCTTCGCCAACTACTCCGAGGGCTTCAAGCCCTTCCACGAGACCAAGCGGAAGGACTTTCTCCAGGCCACGGCCATCTCCGCCTTCTCGCTCGTCGAACTCGCCCAGGCCTTCAAGCCGCACTTCGCCAAGAACGCGTCCGTGGTGACCATCGGCATCTCGTCCCTCCTCGTCACGCCCGACAACTACGGCTACATGGGCCCGATCAAGGCCGCGCTCGAATCCTCGGCCCGCTTCCTCGCCAAGAGCTTCTCCGCCGAGCCCGCCGTCGGCGAGGTGCGCTTCAACGTGATCGGCGCCGGCCCGCTCAAGACCAGCGCCTCGGCCGGCATCCCCGGCTACCTCGAGAGCTACCTCTACGCCGAGAAACTCACCTTCCGGAAGCGCAACCTCTCCACCCAGGAGGTCGCCGACCCCGTGCTGTTTCTCCTCAGCGAGCGCAGCAGCGGCATCAACGGCACGACCCTCACGATCGACGCCGGCCTCGGCTCAAACTACTTCGACAAGGACATCATCCGCCTCGCCATGCGGATGGAGTCTCCGGCCAAGGGCGCGAAAGAATGAAGTTCAACCACACCGTCATCGAGTCGCTCGCCACGGCCCTGCCGCCCGAGGCGCTCAGCTCGGCCGAGATCGAGCGCCGCCTCGCGCCCCTCTACCAGCGGCTGCGCCTGCCCGAGGGACGCCTCGAGCTGATGACCGGCATCCGCGAGCGCCGCGTCTGGCCGGCGGGCACGCGCCCCTCCGACGCCTCGGCGGCCGCCGGCCGCGCCGTGCTCGCGAGGTCCGCCATCCGCCCCGAGCAGGTGGAGCTGTTTATCCACGCCGCCGTCTGTCGCGACATGCTCGAGCCCGCCACCGCGAGCTTCGCCCATCGCAAGATCGGCCTGCCGCCGACCGCGCAAATCTTCGATCTCTCCAACGCCTGCCTCGGCTGGCTCAACGCGCTCACGGTCGCGGCCGGCCTGATCGAGAGCGGGCAAATCAAGTGCGCGCTCGTCTGCTCCGGCGAAAACGGCGGCCCGCTCGTCGACCAGACGCTCAAGACGCTGCTCTCCGCGCCGCTCGACCGAAACGGCATCAAGCCCTACTTCGCCAACCTCACCATCGGCTCCGGCGCGGTGGCCGCCGTGGTCTGCCACGAGTCGCTGCTCCCCTCCGGCGCGCGCGCGCACCGGCTGCGCGGCGGCGTGGCCCGCGCCGCGACCGCCCACAGCGAGCTGTGCCAGGGCGACACCCACGGGGCCGACGCGCTCGCCATGCAGACCGACAGCGAGGCGCTCCTCGTCGCCGGCATTGAGCTGGCGCGCGAGACCTGGGCCGCCTTCACCGCCGACTTCGGCGCCGACTGGGACCGCACGATCTGCCACCAGGTGGGCAGCACCCACCGGCGCAAGCTCTACGAGGCGCTCGGCCTCGATCTCGCGAAGGATTTTTCCACCTTCGAAACCCTCGGCAACACCGGCTCGGTCGCGCTCCCGGCCACGCTCGCCGGCGCGGTGGAGGCGGGCGCGGTCAAGGCCGGCGACCGCGTGGCGCTGCTCGGCATCGGCAGCGGGCTCAACTCGCTCATGCTGGCCATGGAGTGGTGAGCTCCTCCGCGCCCTCCGTGTCCGCGCCCCGCGCCCTCCGTGACCGATCTTCTTCCGTGACCTCCTCGATCCCCGACTGGCTCCAGCCGCTCTATCCGTTTACGCCGAAGCGCTTCGCCACGCCCGGCGGCGCGCAGATGAGCTACCTCGACGAGGGCGGCGCTCCCGGCGCCGACGAGGCGGTGCTCATGCTGCACGGCAACCCCACCTGGTCCTTCTACTACCGCGACCTGGTGAAAACGCTTTCACCGCGCCGCCGCTGCATCGTGCCCGACCACATCGGCATGGGCCTCTCCGAAAAGCCGCAAAACTACCCCTACACGCTCGCGCAGCGCATCAACGACGTGGCGGCGCTGGTCTCGAGTCTCGGCCTCAAACGCGTCCACCTCGTGGTCCATGACTGGGGCGGCGCGATCGGCTTTGGCTTCGCCGCGCGCCACCCGGAGCTGATCGGGCGTATCGTGATCTTGAATACGGGCGCCTTCCCCTCGAAGCGCATCCCGGCGCGCATCGCGCTCTGCAAGACCCGCGTGCCCGGCACCGCGCTCGTGCGCGGGCTGAACGGCTTCGCCGGGCCCGCCGTCTGGATGGCGATGAGCCGCCGCGCGCTCTCGGCCGACGAGAAGCGCGGCTACCTGCTGCCCTACGACTCCTGGGCCAACCGCGTGGCGGTGGACGGCTTCGTGAAGGACATCCCGATGGATGCGAGCCACCCGAGCTGGCCCGCGCTCACCGCCACGGCGGCGGGCATCGAGCGCTTCCGCGCCAACCCCGTGCTCATCGTCTGGGGCGGGCGGGATTTTTGTTTCAACGACTCCTTCTACACCGAGTGGCGGGAGCGTCTGCCGGAGAGCGACGCCCTCTACCTGGCCGACGCCGGCCACTACGTGCTCGACGACGCGCGGGACGAGGTGCTGCCGCGCATCGGGAAATTTCTGGGCGCCGCCTGAGGGCCGAGCGGCGGGGGCTTCCCGCCCGGGTGATTCGATCCACACCGAGCCGCGGCGCGACGTTTCCCGGGGACCGACGGAGCGGGGCGGCGGAGCCGCTTCATCGCGACACCGCTTGCGAAACCGCGGCTTCCCGCAAGTTGTGCCGGGTATGGTCCTTCAGCACTTCGAACGCATCGTCAGCCTGCCGGTCTCCGCGGCGGTGGCCTTCGCCTGGCACGAGCGCCCGGGGGCTCTGGAGCGGCTGATCCCGCCCTGGGAAAAGGTGGAGCTGGTCTCACGGGAGGGCGAGGGCCTGCAACCGGGCTCGCGGATCACGCTGCGCACGAAGATCGGGCCGGTCTCGACCGAGTGGGTGGCGGAGCACCGCGAGCGGGTGCCGGGCAGGCTTTTCAGCGACGTCGCCTTGCGAGGGCCCTTCGCACACTGGGAGCATCGTCACGAGTTTTCGGATACGTCGGACGGAGGTTGCGTGCTGCGCGACCGCATCGCCTACGCCTTGCCCGGCGGCGCGGCCGGGCGAGCGCTGGGCGGCAAGACCGTGCGCCGACGCCTGGAGCGGCTCTTCTCCTGGCGGCACGCCACCACGCGGGAGGATCTGCGCTTCGCGCTCGATCATATCGAGGCCCGGCGCCTGCGGGTGCTGGTGAGCGGCGCCTCGGGGCTGATCGGTCGCGCGCTGGTGCCCTTTCTCCGCACCCAAGGGCATGAGGTCCTTCGACTCGTGCGCGGCGAGCCCCGCTCTCCCGAGGAGGTGGAGTGGCGCCCCGAGGCGGGCGTGGTGAAGCTGGAGCGCGCCGGCGAGATCGACGCCGTGGTGCACCTCGCGGGCGCCGGCATCGCGGACAAGCGCTGGACGCAGGCGCGGCGGCGCGAGATCCGCGACAGCCGCGTCAACGGCACCCGCCTGCTGGCCGAGGCGCTCGCCGCCCGCGCCCGGCCGCCGCGCGTGGTGGTGGGCGGCTCGGCCATCGGCTACTACGGCCACGCCGGCGAGGCCTGGCTCGACGAGACCAGCCCGGTCGGCGAGGGCTTCCTCGCGGAGGTGACGCGGGCCTGGGAGGCGGCTTGGGCCCCGCTGGACGCCGCGGGCACGCGGCGGGTGTATCTGCGAACCGGCATCGTGCTCTCACCGGCGGCCGGAGCGCTCGCCAAGCTGCTCTTGCCCTTCCGTCTCGGCTTGGGCGGACGCGTCGGGCACGGGCGTCAATGGTGGTCCTGGATTTCCATCGACGACCAGGTCGGGGCGATCGCGCACGCGCTTTCGACCGAGGCGCTGCGCGGACCGCTCAACGCCGTGGCGCCGGCGCCGGTGACCAACGCCGAGTTTGCCGCCACCCTCGGGCGAGTGCTCGGGCGCCCGGCGCTGCTGCCCACGCCGAGCGCGGCCCTGCGTCTGGCGCTGGGGCGCGGCTTGACCGATGAAGCCCTGATGGCGAGCCAACGGGTGCGGCCCATGGCCCTCGCCGCCACCGGCTACCGATTCCGGCACGAAAATCTGGAAGTAGCGTTGCGTCATGTGCTCGGGCGCTTTTCCTGAGCCCCCTTTTCCTGCCATCCCATACCCCATGAAGTTGCAAACCGTCATCGTCGGCGCCGGCATTTCCGGCCTCCTCCTCGCCCGCGTGCTTCACGATGCGGGCGCGCGGGTGACGGTGCTGGAAAAAAGCCGCGGCTTCGGCGGCCGGCTGGCGACGAAGCGGGTGGGGGACGCGGTGTTCGACCAAGGCGCCCAGTATTTCACCGTCAAGGACGCCCGCTTCGCCGCCTGGGTGGAGCGCTGGGAGCGCGCCGGGCTGGTGGCCGCCTGGCCCGGCACCGAGCCCACCCGCTACATCGGACGTCCCTGCATGACCGCGGTCCCCAAGGCCCTCGCCGAGGGCCTCGACGTGAAACGCGAGCACAAGGTGACGGCCATCGGGTGCTGCGGCGATCATTGGTGTGTCGACGTCGAGGACCACGGCTGCATGCGCGCCGAACGCCTTATACTCACCGCGCCGGTGCCGCAGAGCCTGGCCTTGCTCAAGGCGGGCGACTTCGTGGTCCCCGAGCCGCTGCTCTCGCGGTTGAAGGCGCTCGACTACGATCCCTGCCTCGCGCTGCTCGTGACGGTGGTCGGTCGCACGCATCTGCCCTCGACCGGGCTGCGACGCGAGAGCGGCGCGATCCGCTGGGCGGCGGACAACCAGAGCAAAGGCGTGTCGCCCAACGTGACCGCCGTAACGCTCCATCTCGCGCCCGATTTCTCCGCCGCGCATTACGGTCGCACCGAGACCGAGGTGCTGGATCTGGTGCGCGCGGAGGCCGAGGAGTTGCTCGGCGCGCCGATCGCCTCGGCCACGCTCCACCGCTGGAAGTTCAGCCACGCGCGCACGACCTTTGCCGAACCCTTCGTCTGGTGGCCCGAGGAGGCGTTGGGTTTTGCCGGCGATGCGTTTGGCGGGGCCCGCGTGGAGGGCGCGGCCCTCTCGGCGCTTGCGCTGGCCGAGCGGGTGAAGGCCGAGATGTTCGCCGGAAGCTGAAGCGAGCGTCTCAATCCATGACACCGGAAGTCCTTGTCATCGGGGCGGGTCTGGCGGGGCTCACCTGCGCGCGGGCCTTGCAGGCTCGCGGGGTGTCGTGCCTGGTCTTGGATTCCGCGGAGGCGGTCGGCGGGCGCGTGCGGACGGACGTGGTCGATGGCTACCGCTTGGACCGCGGGTTTCAGGTGCTGCTCACCGCGTATCCAGCGGCGCGACGCTGGCTGGACCTTGGGGCGCTGCGGCTGGGCGAATTTGTTTCCGGCGCCCGTGTGGCCACTCCGGAAGGCCCGGGGCGGGTGGGGGATCCCTGGCGGGAGCCGGGCAAGCTATTGGAGACGCTGCGCGCCCCGGTGGGCGCGGTGGGCGACAAGCTCCGCGTGGGGGCCCTGCGGGTCGCCGTCTCCTGCGGCCGCCTCGAAACGGTGTGGGAGCGTGGCGAGGGCCGCACCGCCGCGCAGGAGTTGGCCGAGCGCGGTTTCTCGCCGCTGATGGTGGAGCGGTTTCTGCGTCCCTGGTTGGGCGGGATTTTTTTGGAACGCGAACTAACGACGCCGGCGGAGATGCTCTTTTTCGTTTATCGGATGTTCTCCGAGGGGCGGGCGGCCCTGCCGGCCGGCGGCATGCAGCGCATCCCGGAGCAACTCGCCTCCAAGTTGCCGGCCGGGAGCCTGCGGCTCGAATCCAAGGTCGAGGAGATAAGCCCCGGAGAGCTGCGCCTGGCCGGCGGCGAGATCCTGCGCGCCCGGCACATCGTGGTGGCGACCGATGTGGATACGGCCGCGCGGTGGTTGCCCGACCGGGTGCGGCCGGCCGGCTGGCGAAGCGTGAGCTGCGTCTATTGGGCGGCGGCCGAGAGCCCCTTGCGGGGCGAGCCGGTGCTCTGGCTCAACGGCTGTGGCCACGGACGCGTCAATCACCTCGTCGTTCCGAGCGATGTCGCATCTGGCTACGCGCCCGCGGGCCAGACGCTCGTGTCGGCCACGGTGCTGGGCGATCCGGCCGAGGACGATGCAACGCTCGGCGCGCAACTGCAGGATGAATTGGCCCTGCACTTCGGCCCCGGCACGCGGCACTGGCGGCCGCTCGGGGTGCGGCGTGTGCGCAGGGCATTGCCGGTGGTGGCTCGGCCGGGGTCCGGACAGGAGTGCGAGGCCGTGGCCCCCGGACTCTGGCTATGTGGCGACCACACCGCGTCGGCCTCGATCCAGGGTGCGATGGCGAGTGGCGAAGCCGTGGCTGGAAGCATCCTGCGCGAGCTGGGCGTTTAGCCGACATCATGCCTTCCGGAAAAATCGGTCGCGCTCCGATACAGCGCAGACCCTTACGCGCGGCCGACTGAGCACACCCGAGTTTCCCCGGAATCGCTCACCGCATGCGTTTGCCGCTGGACGAAGCTCCGGCAGTCCTGCGTTTCTGGCGGGAACGCGGATGCTGCGAACCTTACCAAAGCCCTCGACAAAGCCATCCTTTCGCAGCAACTCCGACCCTACGCCGTATTTCGCACAATAAAGATTATGTCTGATCAAGTTTTGGCCGCTATCGCCCGCTCCAGCTCCGGCTTGCCGGGCCCCACTCGTCCGGCGCCCCTCTTCGACTGGCTGCAGAAACGTCAATCCGGTGTGTTGCTTCACCCCAGCTCCTTCCCCGGCGACCAAGGCATCGGCGTGCTTGATCAACGCGTCACGCGTTTCCTCGATTTCCTCACCGAGGCCGGGATCACCAACTGGCAGGTCTGCCCGCTCGGGCCCACCGGTTATGGCGACTCGCCCTACCAATGCTTCTCGGCCTTCGCCGGCAACCCCTACCTCATCGACCTCTACGCGCTGGTCGACGCCGGTCTGCTTTCCGACGCCGATATCGGCGAGCTTCGCCGCCTGCCGCGCGACCGGGTCGACTACGGCTGGCTCTACGTCACCAAGTGGCCGGTGCTCTTTCGCGCCTACGAGGCCGCCAAAGCCCGAGGCTTCGCCAACCTGCCCTACGGTGATTTCGCCGCGTTTTGCGCCAACCACGCCTCCTGGCTGGAGGGCTACGGGCTCTTCCTCGCGCTCAAGGATCACCATGGCGGCAAACCGTGGTGGCTCTGGCCTGCCGAACACCGCTTCCTCGCCCGCGCCCGGGCCAGCGAGCTGCCCCCCTCCGTGGCGCTTCGCGCCGCCGCGCACGCGTTTTTCCAGTATCTCTTCTTCGGCCAGTGGGCCCTGCTCCGCTCCGCCGCCCGTGATCGCGGCATCCAGTTGATCGGGGACGCACCGATCTTCGTGGCTCGGGACTCCGCCGACGTATGGTCGAGGCCGGACCTGTTTCAGATCGACCCCGAAACCGGCGAGCCTCTCGCGGTCGCCGGCGTGCCCCCCGATTACTTCTCCGCGGACGGACAACTCTGGGGCAACCCGCTCTACGCCTGGGAGGCGCACTCCGCCGAGCACTACGCCTGGTGGATCGATCGCCTCCGCGCCAACTTCGCCCTCTGCGACGTCGTGCGCATCGATCACTTCCGCGCCTTCGACACCTACTGGTCCATCCCGGCCGACTCCCCCACGGCCAAGACCGGCGAGTGGAAACAGGGGCCCGGTCTCGCCTTCTTCCAGGCGATCAAGGCCGCCCTGCCCGACTGCCGCCTCATCGCCGAGGACCTGGGCGACCTCTTCGACAGCGTGCGCGAGCTGCGCGACGCTTGCGGCCTCCCGGGCATGACCATCCTTCAATTCGCCTTCGGCGGCGAGGCCGACAACCTCTACCTGCCCCACAACCTCGTCGCCAACGCCGTCGTGTATCCAGGAACCCACGACAACAACACCTCGCTCGGCTGGTATGCGGCCGCGACCGAGAAGGAGCGCGATCATGTGCGACGTTACCTCCGGGTCGACGGCCGCGAGATCGGCTGGGACTTCGTGCGTTCGGCCTACGCCGCGGTGAGCCGCCTCGCGATCATTCCGCTCCAGGACCTGCTCAGTCTCGGCGGCGAGGCGCGTTTCAACACCCCGGGCGTGGCCGCCGGCAACTGGCAGTGGCGCTATACGGACGCCCAGCTGGAGACCTTGCGCCGCCAGTCCGCGCCCTACCTCCGCGATCTGGCGCTCCTCTACGGCCGCGCCTGAGGCGGCGCCGGTTTCGTTGCGGACGGCCGAGCGCAGGGCGGAGCGAAACCGGGTTGGCATTACACAGGCGATGGCCCGCAGGTCCGCCCGATTACGGGCGCCCTCGCGGCGGCCGGGGCTGCTTTTCGCGCCGCGCTCCTTTGTGAACCAAGCTGCATCCCTCGCAGGAACGAGTTGCACCGCTGCGGCATTTTCGTCCCCGGCAGCCTCCCGACAGGCTCGCCGTCATGAGCTTCCGCTACGAAGAGATGAGCCCCGACCAATTTCTTGGCGCCGTGGACCGGATGCCGGTTTTCCTCGTCCCCACCGGGCTCCTCGAATGGCACGCCGACCATCTCCCGCTCGGTCTCGACGCGCTCAAGGCCCACGCCCTTTGCCTGCGCGTCGCCGAGCGCCTCGGCGGCGGAATCGTCCTGCCGCCGAACTACTACGGCCGCCCGGGCTACTCGCGCTACGCCGGCACCCTCACCTTCTCCGACGCGCTCCTCACGCTCCTCTTTTCCGAGCTCTGCGACCAGCTCCGCAAGGTCGGCGCGCGCGTCATCGTCCTCCTCACCGGCCACTACGGCCCCTGCCAGATGGATTTTCTCAAACATTTCGCCGAGGTCTACGCCCGAGAGCACCCCGACGTGAAACTCATCGCGCAGGCCGAATACGAAGGCGTCGAAATTGACGGGCAGATCCCTTGGGACCACGCCGGCAAATGGGAAACCTCGATGATGCTCCACCTCCGCCCCGAGCTGGTGCGCATGGAGAGCTTCCGCGAGCCCACCACCATCCCCAAGCTGTATTCAAATCCGCCGCACGACTACTATCGCGAGACGAACGAGTGGACTTGGTGGGGACAAGACGTGCCCCGCGACTCCTCCGCGGAGCTCGGCCGCCGCTGTGTCGAAGCCATCGTGGAGCGCATGGTTCTCGAGATTCGTGCGGCGCTCGCCGTCGGCGGCTGACGCCGGCCCGGCCTCCGCAACGGCTTCGAGGCGTGGCGCCTCGCAGCCCCTCGCCGCTGCTTCCTTCGTCACCCCATGCCCCCACCCCGCCGCGCCATCGCGCCCCTTCTCGCCACACTCGCCCTCTCCATCTCCGCGCCTGTCACCGCGCTCGCCTCCGCCGCCTACGGCTCCTGGCGCTCCACCGAGCTCGGCGGCGGCGGCTACATCCTCAACATCTACCAAGCCCCCTCCCAACCCGAGGTCTTCTACACCCACATCGACGTCGGCGGCATCTACCGCAGCGACGACGGCGCACGCACCTGGCGCATGCTCCACGGCGGCCTGCCGCCGCTGCCCGGCATCACCGACACCGCCGGACTCAACGTCGACCCGCGCGATGCCGACACCCTGCTCGCTGCCGTCGGCAGCGTGTGGTTCCCCCCGCACGGCGTCTTCCGCAGCACAGACGGCGGCAGCTCCTGGGAGAAAGTGCTCTCCGGAAACTTTTACGGCAACCACCCCTTCCGCGCCGACGGCCAGGTGCTCGCCCGCAGCCCCGCCGACCCCGACCTGCTCCTCGCCGCCGGTGTCGGCGGCACCCACCGCTCCACCGACGGCGGGCGCACCTGGACCCTCGTCGGCCTCGAGCACCTGAACCCGGTCCACGTGCAGTTCTCGCCCCACGATCCAAAGCGCGCCTGGGTCTGTGCCCAGCCTTGGAAACCCAACAACGCCGACCGCGCCTTCGAAGGCGGCCTCTACCGCAGCGACGACGCCGGCCTCACCTGGCAACGCCTCCTCGACGTCGCCCCCACCGAACTCGCCGCCCGCGCCGACGCCGACGAAATCATCGGCGTCTTCCACGCCTACGACGTGCGTCGCAGCCGCGACGGCGGTCAGACCTGGCAGCCCTTCGGCGAAGGCCTCCGTTACGGCCCGCCCCGCAACCTCGGCTGGCACGACACCGAGGATCGCACCAACATCCTCGCCGTCGGCCACGGCCGCTGGATCACCGCCTCGCGCCTCGGCACCTTCTACACCCGCGCCTTCGACTCCCCGTCATGGGAACAGATCCCGCGCGCCAAGCCGGTCGAGACCGCCTTCGGCCGCCCCTGGTGGGGCCGCATGGAGGTGAAGGGACGCCACCACTTCGGCGCCGCCGCCGGCGCCGTCTGGCTCGATCCCCGCGACCCCGACCGCTGGCTCTTCAGCGACTGGTATGGGCTCTGGCGCAGCGAGGATGCCGGCGCCTCCTGGTCGCTCTCAGTCGACGGCATCGAGAGCACCTGCGTGCACTGCATCGAGCCCGATCCGCACACGCCCGGCCGCCTCCACCTCGGGTATTGGGACCTCGGATACGTCTCGAGCGACGACGCCGGCCGCAGCGCCCATCGCGAACGCGCCGGCCACGTCAACGCCAACATGAAGGCCGTCGCAGTCTCCCTCGGCGACCCGCGCACGCTCCTCGCCACCGGCGACGGCCAAAAGGGCCGCTGGGCCGCCACCACCCTCTGGCGCAGCCGCGACGCCGGCGCCACCTGGTCCATCCTTACGCCGCCCCGCGCCGCCGACGACACGCGCTACAACTCCGTCCTCTCCCACCCCGACCCGCGACGCACCGAGTTCTTCTACGTCGTGGTCCGCGGTCCGGTCGGCTCTTCCGCCGGGTCCGGCGGCGTCTACGCCACCGACGACGCCGGGGAGACCTGGCGCCTCGTCGGCACCGGACTCGCGCCCGACGGCGAACCCTTTTTCCGCGACCACATAGCGCACTACGGCCCCGAACTCTCGGCTTCGCCGAGCGGCGCGCTCATTGCCATCAGCGTCGACCACGGCGGCCTCGCGCGCCTGCCCGCCGGCGCCACGAGCTGGGAAAAAATCACGCCGCCCGCGCCCGGCCAGCCCCGCTCGATCGTCGCCGATCTCCGCCGCCCCGGCCGCCACTTTCTCAGCCTCGGCGAAGGCGGACTCTGGCGCAGCGATGACGAAGGCCGCACGTGGAGCCGGATCCTCGAGCGCGATTGTTCCCGCGTCGCGCTCGATCCCCACGCCGCGGACCGCGTCGCCGTGGGCACCCTCGATGACGTCTACGTGAGCCTGGACGGCGGTGACACCTGGCGAGCCTACGGCGAGGGCCTGCCCCACCGCTGGTATCCCGTCCCCGCCTTCAGCCAGGACCGCCTCCTCGTCGGCACCATCGGCTCGGGCATCTTCTGGCGCGAGCTGATCGCGCCCTAGCGCCTGCTCTTCCTGAGGCCGACCCACGGGAGGGGAATTTCGAATACGCAGCGGTCTCGCCTCCGCCCGCCCCAAACTCCTCTTGGAATCAATGCCCCCTGATCGCTCCCCCGAATTGCAAGCCCCTCGGCGAATTCTTCTGGTCCGCCACGGTCACCGGGTGGACGAAGGCGAGCTGCGCTCCCTCGGGCTCGGTCTGCCGCCGCTCTCCGCGCTCGGCCGCCGCCAGGCAGCCGCCTTCGCCCAAGGACTTCCCTCGCCACCGGACCTTATCGTCGTGTCTTCCTTCGTTCGCGCGATCCAGACCGCCGAGCCCCTTCGCGAGCGTTTCCCCTCCGTTCCGGTGGAGACCTGGCCTGTCGAGGAATTCACCTTTCTCCCGCCCGCGCTTTTTGTCGGCACCACCATCGCGGAGCGCGAACCGCAGAACGCCGCCTACTGGCGCTCCTGCGATCCCGACCTGCATCCCGGCCCCGGCGGCGAGTCCTTCCGCGAGTTCATCACGCGTATCGATGCCGTCCTTGCCCGCCTCCGGACCCGCCGCGAACGCTTTATCCTCATCGTCTCGCACGGCTACACCATCCAGGGCATCCTTTGGCGCATCCACGAACCCGGACGATCCGTCGATGCGGCCGCCCTGCACGCCTGGTGCGTCTTTCGCGCCTCTTGCGCGCTTGAGCCCACCGCCTCGGTCGAGCTGCTCGGCGGCGAAAGCGGACCGCTCGTCGCCGGCCCGCTTCGCCCCGCCCCGCTGCCGCTGGAACCTCACCCTACCGCCATCCGGGCCTGATCGCGGGCCGGCGAAGCGAACCTCTACGAGCTCACACCAAAGCCGCCGCGATCTTGATCCGCCCCTCCGCCCGGGCACCGGTCGACACGCGAAAGGTCAGGCGCTTCCAACCCGGGCACGGCGCGTCGGTGGGACGGAGCAATCCCTCCACACTCTCGACCACCAGCGACCATTCTCCGTCCGCCGTCGGCTCCTCCACGCGCAGCCGCAGCGCGCGCCCGTCCTGGCGCAACAACGCGCCGTCCGCCACCGGCTCCACCTCGGCCCGCGTCAGCCATTGCCAGCGCGCCAGCACCGCGGCCTCGCCCGCCCGCCACACATCCTCGACGAGCAGCGCGCCATCCTCCGCCAGCTCCACGCGCCGGACTGCGCTCTGCACACGCGGCGCATGCAGCGCAACGAGATCTAGCTCAAAGCCCCGATCTCCCCAGGCGCGCAAGGTCGCCGCCGCGAGCACATCGGGCTGCGCGTCGTCAAAGCGCAGCAGGTTGTGGCTCTCCGCCCCGAGGCGAAACACCTTCCAGCGTTCGCCGCCGGGTGAGAAATCCCACAACTGCACGCCCGCCGCCTCCAGCTCGTGGTATTCCTGCATTCCCGGGTCGAGCGCCCAACGCACGCCGCCCGCCTCGTAGATAAAGCTCCCCGCGTCGTTGTGCGCGTGCGAGGTCGAGGCGCGGCCTCCCTTCACCGCGACAAAGGCCGCCTGCGGGTCGCCCCAGGCGGTGCGCGCCACGCCCACCGGCGTCTCGCCGCCCGCCCACCACACCCGCGGCATCTCGCGCGCGGCGGAATCCGCATCGCCGCCCGCCGTCGCGTCGCCGTCCGCCACCGGCGACCAGGCCCGCCACCACAAGGCCAGCGCGTCGAGCCGTTCATACTCGGGGCGCGACATGATGCCGCTGTCCCACGTTCCCCGCTCCAGCCGACGCAGCTCCGCCGCCGCGATGCCCGGCTCGCCGCGCCGCGCCGCGAACCAGTGCAACACCGGCAGCGCCGGCACCTGCTCGCGACTGTCGGCATAGTTGAAAAAGCGCCCGCTCGGCGCGACCATCTGCGCGAGGTAATCCGCGCTCGCCAAAAAACCCGGGAAGTCCGCAAGCCCATGGTCGCTGCCCGTGGCCGCCTCGAGCAGGGAAATCATCACGACCTGAAAACTCGTGCCGTAGCCCCAGTAAATCGGGCCCTCCGCATAAGCCCCGTCCGGCGCGTAGGCGGTCGCCGGGCCCGCTTGCTCCGCGATCGCGCGCGCCACCGTGCGCGCTGCAAGCGCCGGCTCCCGGTCCGCCACCGCCAGCGCCGCCGCCACCAAGCCGGCGTGGCAGACCTGGGTCCAGTTGCTCGTGCCGCCGAGCCAGCGCAGCATGTGAGGCGTGCCCTCGAAGGAGGGCCTCAGCGCGCGCTCGACCAGCGCCTTCGCCACCCGCTCCGTCTCCGCCTCGCTCAGCGCATCGCGCAACCAGCCGAGCCCGATGCCCGCGCCGAGCGCATACTCGCCCACGTCGAGAAAGTGGTCGGGATTCCAGGACGGCAGCGAAGCGGCGAGCAGAAGCTCCTCCTTCGCGCGCGTCGCCGCGGCCGCGTCGTTGTCGAGCCGCGCCACCGTGGCCAGGTCGAGGATCCTTCCGAGAAAAAGCCGCGCCGAGGTCAACTGACGCTTCCCCACGAGCACGTGGGTGATCGGAGGAGAGGCGAAATGCGTCCGCACGCGCGCCCGCGTGGCCTCCGCGATGCGCGCCAGCACGGGATCCCGCGCGATCCGCGCCGGCAGCTCCCGCCACGCCCCCTCGTCGGCGATCAAGGCCACGTGGGCGCGGGCAAGGCGAAGGTCCATGGAGGCAACAATAGACATGACCAAAACAGAGCTAAGCGTCGGGGTCGGAGTAAACGACCGACGCACGACCGGAGCAAACTGCACGCCGGCGGCGGCCTTGGCAAAGGTTAGAAGTTGTAGCGCACGCCGACGAGGCCCGAGTAGCCGTTGTAGTCCGCCTTGAGCGTGTTGTTGCCCGAGGAGGATTTCAGCTCGATCTCGCCGGCGTAGTGGTAGCGGGTCTCCAGGTAGACGGACCAGCGCTCGTTGATCGCGTAGGAAACGCCCGCGAAAACCTGCGCCGCGAAGATCCAGCTGTCGTCATACTCCTGCGACACCCCGCCGATCGTGGCGTCGATGTCGGCCTCCTGGAGAAAACCGACGCCCGCGCCGACGTGGGGCGTGAACTTGCCCCAAAGCCACGACCCGTCGGAACGCGTGAACGTATACACGGCGTTGAACATCAGGTTGGTCGAGGCGAAGTCGCCCTCGGTCGAGCCGCCCAGCGGACCGCCGCTCACCGAGTCGATGTCGTTGGAACGGTAGAAGAACTCGGCCTCCACCGCCCAGTTTTTCGAGAGCTGCTTGCCGACGGCCGCGCCGAAGATCTGCCCGCCGCTGTAGGAACCGTCGCCGCTCGAGCCACCTTGCTTGATGTCGCCGTCGGCGAGCCCGTGCAGGCCGCCGAAGGCTTTCAGGTAAAGGCCATCGGTCCAGACCGAAGCACGAGCGGTCGCGACAGCCGAAACACAGGCAACAAGGGAGGCGCAGGCCACGAGATAAAGACGACGAGCACGGATGGCGGCAGACGGCCGCAGGGGACCGACGAAGCGGGAGGAGACGGTGGTGTTCATGATGTGTGTTGGCGACGCCCAAGCTGCCGCGCCGAGCGCGGCATCCCGGCCGTCACGCGCCACCCTACGCCCCGGAACGTTAACGGAGCGTTAACTCAACGTGAACTGCGCGCGCAGAAACGCGGCTCAACCAGCACCGAAGGCGTCGAGCGCGCGAAGCAAGCCCGCGAGCTCCCTTACCTCGGCGCTTCTGACGGGTTCCGCTGCCCCTTCCCCGGCGCCGTCAGGCCCTTGTGCCAGCTCATGTCCACGTGCAAGCCGAACGGCGTCCGCGGAACGCCCTTCTCGTCGCGCAAGATCAGCCCGTGCAGCAACTCCAGCGCCGACGCGCCGACCAGCGCGTAGTCGTTCAACATCCCGCAGAAACGCGGATCATCGCCGACCGAGAGGTTGGCGCAGGCGAACCCCGCGTCGCGCGGGAAGTCCACCCCCGCCCGCTCCAGCAGCGCCGCGGGCAACAGGTCGGCGCCCACCACCACGTCCGGCCTCCAGCGCCGATACCACTCCGCCACCCCCGTCTCCATCTCCGCGCGCGGCAGCACGCAGGGCGGCACCTTCTCCAAACCCCCGCCGGCCGCGCCCTGCCAGGCGAGGAACGCCGCCGCCATGCGATGCTCGTTGCGCGCCACGAGCTCGGCCTCGCCCACAAAACCGGGTCGCCGGTAGCCGACGCGCTTCAACCGGTGCAACAGCTCGCCCATGCCGTGGTAGAAATTCATCGCCGCGTGGTGCAGCCGCGGGATTCGCAGGCTGTGCCCGAGCGTGACCACCGGCAGCTCCCGCAGGCTCAAGCGCGAATGGCCGCGGGCGCCGAGCGTCGGCGCGAGGATTGCGCCGGCATAGCCCCGATGGCGCAGCACCTCCTCCGCACGGCGCGGCTTGCCCGCGCCGCGCAGGCTGAACTCCTCGATGCCGTAGCCGAGCTCGTTGGCGCGTCGCCCCGCCCCCCGGAAATAGCCGCCGTAGGATGTCCAGGACATCCAGTCCGTGTTCGCGGGATAATTGGTCACGTAAGCGATCGTCGCCGCCCGGCGCGGCGTCCGCAGATTCCTCCGATAGTTGACCAGCACCGAAAGGAAGGGATCCGCGCGATAGCCCAGCTCCTTCGCCGCCGCCATCACCGCCGCCCGCGTCGCCGAGGAAACCTCCGTCCCCGGCCGCAGCGCGCGCGAAGCCGTCATCACGCTCACGCCGCAACGGGCCGCGAGCGTCGAAAGCGTGACGTGGAGCTTTTTCGCGGACGACATGGCGGGAACGGAACAGATTTCGTTATAATTAACGATAGACCGCGCTTCTGAGGCCAAGCTCCTTTTGTTCGCCTGCGTCGCCCGGCCCTCGAACGCGCGGTCGCACGCCGCCACGCCTTCCCGGATCGCCTTCCTCCCTCGCCGATCATGCGCCCCCTGCTCTGCATCACCGCCGCCTCCGGGCCCCGCCCCGACTTCGGTTTTCTCGCCGCCCACGGCTACGCCGTCACGCATCTGCCCGACACCACCGCCGACCTTGGCAAGCGACTCGCCGACCATGCCATTGTCATCGCCGCCTGCGAGACGCGCGGCACCCAGCACGCCCGCTTTTGGTGGATGGAGCGCGAGCTCTTCGCCTTCGTGCGCGGCGGCGGCCGTCTGCTCTTCACCGCTCCCTGCTACGGCGCCTGGTCCCAGGTCTGGAGCGCCTTCCCCGCCCTCGTCCCCGTCACCCCGCTCATGCGCTCCGCCTGCGCGGAGAACTTCTCCGACCGCTTCCGCTGGGACCGCGGATGGGAAAGGCCGCTCCGCTCGCCACTCGTTCCCGAGCCAGGCCACCCGGTCTGCGCGGGCTTGCGGGACTGGCCCGAGGCCTACCAAGGCGCGAAGCCCGGCTCCTACAACGCCTACGACTACGACCGCTGGACCCCCAAGCCCCACACCGACGTCGCGCTGCGCACGCTGGATGGCGACGTCGCCCTCGCCTTCATGCCCTTCGGAGCCGGCCGCACCGCATTTCTCCTCGCCGATCTGCACGACGACGGCGGCGCCTCCTGGGCCTCCTGGGCCGACAGCGAGCGTTTCTGGGCCGCGCTCCTCCGCCACCTCGACACCAAGCCGCTCCGCCTCGAGCTCGCGCCGGCCGCCGGCCCCGCCCTCGGCGACAGCGCCGCCTGGGTCCGCGCCCTTACCCGCGGCGACTGGACGATGCTCGCGGACAACCAACTCGCGCTCAACGTGTCCGCCACGCCCTACACGCGCGAACCCGCCGCCTACTCCGACGGCTGGTTCCGCCCCGTCGACGAGGAGCCCGGCATCGGCCACGCCAAGTTTTACCCGCCGGCCACCCAATTCGATTGCGCGCTCTCCGCCGACCCCGTCGTCGGCGGCCGTGTCGTCCCGCTCGCGGTCGTGCCGGGCTCGCGCATCTGGCGCCCCCATCTCCTCACCCAACGCTTCCGCTCCGCCGATGGAGCCCTTGAGCTGGAGAAACGCACCGCCATCGCCGACGACGTCGTCTGCGCCGAGTTGCGGCTCGTGCACGGCGACGTCGACGCCTGGCGCCTGCGCGGCTGGAACCGCCACCATGGCTTTCTTGAGGGCGACGCCTCCGGCCGTCTCCTCGGACAAGTGGAGAATGGCATCTGCTTCGGCGTGGCCACGGGCGGGCGGCCACATTGGACGCTCCTGCGCGAGGCCCCGCTGCGCTACGAGGCGGAGCTGCCGGCCCCGCGCGAGGGCGTGCTCACCCTCCTTTTCACGGTCGCCATGGAGCGCGCCACCGTCGCCGCGCGCCTCGACGCCGCGCGCGCCGCTCCGGCTTCCGTCTTCGACTCCGCGTTTCATCTTTGGGACGACTACTTTCGCCGCGAAGTGCCCGCCTTCCGCTCCGAGGATCCCGAGATCGAGCGCCTCGTCTACGGCGCCTTCCTCGGCTTTCGCATCAACCTTTACGACATCCCCTACGAGCCGTGGCGCGATCCGCACAGCTGCCCCTCGAAGATGCACTTCGACCCGCATTGGGAGCAGGACGACGTGCAGGCCGCCACCATCGGCAAGTGGCTGCGCGACCCACGCGCCATCGAGGGCCAACTGCTCGGGCCCTTTCGCCTGCGCCTGATGTTGAACAAAAACGCCGTCCACGGCCCGCTCGACCGCGAGCCGCAAGGCCTCGTGAGCGAGCTTCAGCAATACTCGATCCCCCTGCGCGAGCTCTACCTCTTCGACCCGCGCCCGGAATTACGCCGCGAGCTCATCGCGATGCTCCTCCGCGAGGAGGCGAAGAACGAGGAGGTCACGCCGGTCGACCCCGCCACCGGCCTCTTCTGCACCTTCAACTGCCTAGGCATGGACGACTCCCCGCGCTGGGACCTCGTCAGCCCGGGCCAGAAGGCCGAGTGGTTCCAAACCTTCGAGCGCGGCATGGTCACGCCGGATGTGAACGCCACCATCGCGCACCGCGCCGCCTTTCTGGCGGAGCTGCTCGAGGCCGAAGGCGATGTCGTTCGCGCCGCGGAGTTTCGCGCCCGCGCCGAGCGCCGCAAGCGCCTCATCCGCGAGCACACCTGGTCCGAGGCCGCCGGCTTCTTCGTCGACCGCGTGGGCGGCGAGTCCGGATGCTCCGACGTTCTCACGCCGATGGGTTTCGCGCCGCTGCTCCTCGGGCCCTACGACGACGCCGTGGCCCGCGGCGTGGAGCGGGCGCTCGAGGACGAGAACACCTTCCGCACTCCCTACGTGTTGCCCACCGTGGCGCGCTCGCACCCGAAGTTCGACGCCAACTCTTATTGGCGCGGCGCGATCTGGCCCCGCACCAATTGGTTTGC
The DNA here is from genome assembly GCA_030604905.1 of Verrucomicrobiota bacterium. Lineage (GTDB taxonomy): Bacteria > Verrucomicrobiota > Verrucomicrobiia > Opitutales > Opitutaceae > IMCC26134_A. The sequence goes on from JAUVVA010000022.1 coordinate 26,259, forward strand.
CGCGGAGGCGCTGCAAGCCGCCGGCCTGCGCGAAGCGGCCGCCACGCTCACCCGCCGCTGGCTGGAGCTCGCCCTCAAGGACGGCGCCGACCTCCGCGAAAACTACAACCCGCTCACCGGCGCGAAAAAGTGCGCCCACATGTTCACCGAGGGCCTCGCCGGCATCGCCGACCTCTACCTCAAGAACGTGGTCGGCTTCCGCCCCACCCTCTCCGGCTTCGACCTCGACCCGATCTCGCTCACACCCGACACGCCCTCCTTCGCCTTCGGCCCCCTTCGCTACCGCGGTCACGACGTCACCATCACTTGGGACCGTTCCGCCGGCCGCGGCGAGCTGCTGCTGGATCGGCTTGCGCAAGCCTGGACGCCCGGGGCGCGGCTGAGCATCGCGGTTCCTTCTCCCGCACACGATCCCGCGCCCACCGCTTGACCCCGATCGGCGCCGTTCGCGACGCCCCCAACTTAGAAGCGCGCCCTTGGCGCTTCAGGCCGCAGGCACCAAACCAAGGTCCCTACCGTCAAGCAAGACCCGCGGCCAGTCCCCCGCGAGCACTCGCAGCGCCGGCTGCGGCCACCCTCGAGCGTCCGCGGCCCGCGGCAGCAACAACGTCGTGTAGATGCGGTCCCGGTCTCCTCCGTCGTCCTCGAAGCAGACGCGCGTCGAATCACGCGCGTGGTCCATCAAGTCCGAAACCCTCCCGGGGGCGAGACGGGCCGTCAAAGTCGACGGCCCCTCGATGCGGAGGTTGGGCCGTCCGGAATCGCACGTCGTCGCCACCGGCGCCGAGGCATCGAGTTCGACGTGAGCGGAGTCCAGGTGGAACCAGAGCTGCACCGTTTGCGCGGCTTGCAGACCACGCAATTGGTCCACCACCACCAAGGCGCCGTTTCCCTCGATCAGGATCAGGATCCGGCGGTGCAGCACGGGTGCGAAATTGTGATGTTCGCAGACGCTGAACAAGCAGCCCGGCCCGGCGCCCGTCGCCAGCACCCGGCCCTCGCCTTGGCTGCCGAAACCCCACGTGTCGACGTAGGCGAAGGGATCTCGCCCGTCCACCGTCACCGTGTTGTGCCACGCGGCGCACTTGAAGGCGTAGCGCTCCTCGCCCTCGCGATAGGTGTAGCGACCCGGGTCGACCGCCAACGCGCGGCCAAAAGCCGTGAAATCGAAACCCGCGGGGTCGATGTGGGCATGACCGTTGTTCACCGGACTCCGACACGCGAAGAACACGCTCGCCGCCTCTCGATCCCAGCTGCTGCGCAACATCGCCTGCCCGAGCTCCGGCTGCACGTGCGCGCGAGGCGGCGCGGGCGGCGCCGGCATCGCCTCCAGGCGCGCCAGCCACCCCTCCGGATCGGGCGCGTGCCACAGGGCCTCCGCCACCGCCGCGCTCCACTCCTCCTCGGGCACGAGGCTCCGCAGCAAATACAACTCCTCGTCGCGCCCGATCGCCAGCGAGGCAAGCAGGGCCGCCAGCACCGGACCCTGCGCCGTCGCGTCGCTGTCGCCCCAAGGCACGTTGACCCCGGTCGGCCGCAGGCTGTGCAACACGTAGGCCAACGCGCCCTCCAAGCGCGACCGCCAGCTCTCGGGCAACGAGAGCCCGTGCTCCCGCCCGATCAGGATCGCCTGAGCCAGCGTGCGCAGGCTAACCGCATGGTAATGGGGGCAGCCCTCGATCTGCCCGCCGCCGGCCACAAACTGCGCCTCCAGGCAGCGCCCGATCTCGCGCCAAGCCTGCTCGCGCCAGCCCGCGGCCTCGGGCAACTCCGGATGCAGGACCGCGAGGCGCAGCAGGCCCGCCATCTCGGTCAGGTAGTGGTTGTGATCGGCCCGCGGCCAGAGCCGCGCCGGGATGCTCGCCAACACCCGCCCATGCTCGCGACACGCCGCCGTGATCGCCTCGCGCGCCGCCGCCGGGAGCGCGTTCGACCTCGCCAAGGTCTCCCAGCTCTCGGACCAAGTCTGCTCCATGCGGATCCCCGCCTCGAGCGTCCGCCAGGGCGTGGGCGCGTCGAAGGCCGCGCGTAGCGCCGCCTCCGATTCGTCGGCGAGCGCCGGCGCGGGACAGGAGGCGATCCAATCGGCCCACTCCGTCATGACCTGCAGGCGGAGCGCCTCGTCCCCGTCCAGCGCGGCCAGACGCAGAAAATGCGGCCAGTGGTAGTGCCGGTTGAGGAGCCACAAGGCCTCCTTGTCGCCGCTGGGCACGGGGTTTTGATTCCAGAGCGGCGGGGCGCCGACAAACACCGCCCGCCCTCCCCCGCCGGGCAACATGAAGCGCCCGGCCCGCTCCTCCGCCACCTGCTCACGCAGCCGCGCGACCGCCGCCGGAGCCTGCTCCGCCCAGAGACGGAGCCGCAGCAGATAACGCGAGCCCGGCGACGCGCGCGACTCCGGGGCCACGGACGCAGGCAAGGGGGCGCTCATGAAAGGCGCGCCTCCACCTCGAGCCGGCCATCCGCGCCCGCCGCGCTCGGCACCCGAATCGTCAGACGCTTCAGGCCCGGACACGGTGCATCGCTGGGCCTCAGCAATCCCGACACCTCCTCGATCTCCAGGCTCCACTGCCCGCGCACCGGAGCGAGCACGCGCAAGGCGAGCGTGCGCCCGCCTTGATGAAGACGGGCGCCCTCCGACGTCGTCTCCACATCCGCCTCCGTGAGCCACTGCCAGCGCGCCACCACCACCTCCTCGCCGCCCCGCCAGCGGTCCTCGATCCTGAGCACACCGTCCGACGCGAGTCGGGCCCGACGCTCCACCTCGACGAGCCGCGGCCGGTGCAACGCGGTGAGCTCCACCAAGACTTCGCCGCCCTCGGCCGCCTCGCGCAGGCTCGCCTCGCCCTCGACGTGCGGCGGGACCTCGTCGAAACGCAGGATGTTGTGCGCCTCCGGCCCGAGCCGAAACACCGACCAGCGTTCGCCACCGGGTGCGCCGTCCCACATCCGCACGCCCGCCGCCTCGAGGGAGTGATACTCCTGCATGCCCGGATCGACCGCCCAGCGCACGCCGCCGGCCTCGAAAACGAAACCGCCCGCGTCGAGATGCGCATGCGAAGAGGATGCGCGGCCGCCCTTGATCGCGAAAAAAGCCGCCCGCGCATCGCCCCAAGCCGTGCGCGCCACGGCCACCGGCGTTTCTCCGCGACCGAACCAGAGGAGCGGGAGTGTTCGCGGGGCTTCGTTGCCCGAGACGGAAAGCGGCGTGGCGCGCCACCAAAGCGCGAGCGCGTCGAGCCGCTCGTAGATGGCGCGCAGCTCGCCCGTCGGGCCGCACCGGCCGCTCTCCAGGCGGTGGAGCTCGGCGGCGGCGATGCCCGGCTCGCCTCGGCGCGCGGCGAACCAGTGCAGCACGGGCATGGGCGGCACCAGGTCGCGGCTGTCGCCGTAGTTGAAGAAGCGGCCGCTGGGCGCGATCATCTGCGCCATATAGTCGGCGCTCGCCAGGAAGCCCGGAAAATCCGCCAGACCATGATCCTGCCAGCCGGCCGATTCGATCAGCGAGATCAGCACGACTTGGAACGTGGTCCCGTAGATCCAATACATCGGCCCCTCCGGATAAGCACCGTCCGGAGCGTAGGCCGAGGCAGGGCCCGCCTGCTCCTCGACCGCACGGGTGAGCGTGCGCACCGCCAGCGCCGGCTCCCGGTCCGCGACCGCCAGCGCGGCGGTGGCGAGGCCGGCATGGCAGACCTGGGTCCAGTTGCTGCGCCCACCCAGCCAGCGCAGCGTCTCCGGCGCCCCCTCGAAGGAAGGACGAAGAGCCCGCTCCACCAGAGCCGAGGCGACGCGCTCGCGCTCCGCGGGCGAAAACACCTCGGGCAGCCACGAGAAGCCGATCGCCACGCCGAGGGCATACTCGGCGACATCCAGAAAATGGACTTCGCCCCAGTCGGGCAAAGCGACCACGGCGAGAATCTCCTCCCGCGCCCGGGCGGCCGCGCGCGCATCGCCGTCAAGCCGCGCGATGGTCGCGAGATCGATCACCCGGCCTTGGAAAAGCCGCGCCGGGGTGAGCCGACGCAGACCCTCGACGCTATGCGCGATCGGCGGCGCGGCGAGGTGACGCTCCGCGCGCTCCCGGGCGGCGGCCGCGATCCGCGCAAGCACGGGATCGGCCGCGATGCGCCCCGGCAGTGCGGCCCACGCGGTGGCGTCGGCGAAGACCAGCGCGGGTGTCGCGACCGGGATGCGGACGACCGGCGAAACGGGCGGAGCGGTGACGGGCGAAGGAAACATGGAAGAAAAAACAACGTGCAAGACGACCCAAGCGTCCTCGGTGGCTCAGGCCTCAAAGGTTTCGACCCAGCCTCCTCGCCATCGTCCGCCTCCACCGTCACGGGAAGCGATTCGGTGCGCACCCGCGTAGTCGACGAGGTTCATGGAGCATTACGCAAAAAGCCGCGCGGCGGAGCCGCACGGCTTGGAGGGAAAACTGACTGCGATTTAGGCGCGACGGCGGCGCGAAGCGGCAAAACCCAGGGCGCCGAGGCCGGCCAGCGCCGCGAAGGCGGAGGGCTCGGGGATGGCGGAGAAGCTGTCAAACGTGACCGTGTGAGTTCCGGTGGAGGCTGCGCTGCGGGCGTTGCGGGCGCGCACCCCGAAGAAATCGTTGGTGCTCACGAAACCGAGGTAGGACGCGGAGGTGCCGATCTGGCTGCCATCGAGGAAAACGCCCATCTCGAGGTTGTAGGTGTTGAGGCCGACGTTGGTCACGGTGACGCGCAACGTGTAGTCGGTGTCCAACAGAGCGGCGCGCGTGGCGTCGGTGCCGACGCCATCCGCGCGGCCATTGGTGCCCACGGGCGTGTTCGACGTTCCGGTAAAACTGAGGAAGCGCAGGCGGCCATCCGTCGCGGCCGTCGTGCTGTTGGTCATGTAGGTCCAATCCGCGAGGAGATAATTGGTGCCGGCGGTTGAGGGCTCGCCGCCGTTGTTGGCGAAGAGGACAAATCCCGCCGTGGTGTCGCCACCATCATTTGTGCCGAAAGCGGTGATCCGCACCACCGTCTCCAGGGTGAACGACTTTCCCGCGAAGTTGGTGAACTGCTCGGTGCCATAGCGAGCGACCGCGCTCGTGCCTGTCGTGCTGAAGCTGAGCGCGCCGCCCGTGGGAGCGCCGAGGTTGCCGTTGGCGAAGCCCGACGAGCCGAAGTTGTTCACGAACGGGATGGTCGCGGCGGAAACCGAGGTGGCCGCGAGGGCCGCGGAGAAGAGCAAAGCGGTGCCGAGGAAACGAGGGGAAGCGGAGGGGTTCATGCGCTAAATCGTAACAAAAGAGCCTCGCCGCCAGATAACCATCCCGCGTAATCTTATTCCGTTTTTCCGCAATGCCCCGCCCTCGTGTCCTTGGGCTCTTCGCCCGCCCCGACCTCTCCGCCAAGCGCGACTTCCTCCTCGGCGTCGCCCGCGCCGCCCGCGCGCACGAGGACTGCGAGATCGTCATGCTCGCGCCCGTGGACCGCCTCGCTCCCTTCTCGCTCCCGCCGCAGCTCGACGGCGTGATCGCCTGGCCCGACCTCGCCGAGGAGTTGCCCTCGCTGCGTGGCATCCCCGCGCCGCTCGTTTTTATGGGCCACATCGATCCCGGCCCGGGCTTCACCCGCGTGCGAATCGACAACCTCGCCATCGGCCGCCTCGCCGCCGACCACTTTCTCGCTCGCGGCTTCCGCCGCTTCGCCGCCTGCATGCTCCGCGCGGATTATCCCTACGGACGCGACCGTCTCGCCGGCTACATCGAACGGCTCGCGGAGAACAAGGAGAGCGACCAACCGGAAATCTTCCGCCTCAGAGACAACGAATCCACGGGCGGGGAGATCGCCCGCCTCGAAACCTGGCTCCGTGCGCTGCCCGGGCCCACCGCCGTCTATTGCGACACCGACCGCGCCGGCTCGCTGCTGCTCCGACTTTGCCAACACCTGGGCGTCAAGGTGCCGGACCAGCTCGCCGTGCTCGCCACCGGTGACGACGACCTGCTCTGCGCGCTCACCCACCCGCCCCTCAGCTCGATCGGCGTGCGCGCGGCCGACGCGGGCCGGCTCGCGTTCGAGCTCATCGAGGCTCGCTGGCGACGCCCGTCCACCCGTCCCGCCGTGCACGCGCTGGGCGACTTTCGCGTCACCGAACGCGCCTCCACCGAGCTGCTCGCGGTCGAGGACCGCGCCGCCGCCGCCGCCCTTCGCCTCATCCGCGAACGCGCCTGCACCGGCGTCTCGGTGGACGAGCTCGCGCGCGCCGCCGGCCTCTCCCGCCGCATGCTCGAGCTGCGTTTCAAGGCCGCCACCGGCGGCACCATCCACGGCGAGATCACCCGCGTGCGTCTCGCGCGGGCCCAAGCCCTGCTCGCCGACTCTGACCTGCTCGTCGCCGATATCGCCGAGCGCTGCGGCTACGGCGAGCCGCAGCGGCTCTGCGAAGCCTTCGCCCGCGCCGGCCTGCCCAGCCCCAAGGCCTGGCGCGCCGCTCGGCGCGCCGGCGCCGGCACCGCTCAGGGCTCGCTCACCACGCGGAAAAAGCGTCGCTCGCCCGTCAGCGGCGCGTCGTGAGCCGACTCGGCCTTGCCCTCGATCCGAGCACCGAAGCTCGTCCAGCTCCGCAAGTCCGCGCTGCTCTGCCACCGGTAGCCACGCAGTGGGTCAAGCCCGGCCACCCCGAGCCGCGCCTCGCCCTCGGCGATCGCTAGCCGCATGCGCGGCACGGGAGTTTGACGCAGATCGAACCAACCACCCTGCCCCGCCGGTAAACTCACCCCGGCGCCACCACCGCCCGGAGCCGAAAAGCTCGCTCCCGACGTGCCGTGCAGCGTGGTCGTCCCCGGTCGCGCGACCGTCCACGCGGGCGCACCTGGCGAGGCGAGCGCGACGCGCTCCCCGTCCGCGTAGAGCGTGCCGGCGCCGGACGCGTTGAACCAATCCGCCGCGGCCCCGACGGGCGCGAGCCGATCTCCCTCGACGAGCAGGTGCGTGAGCAGCTCGCCCGCGGCCGAGCTGCGCAGCCACGCGGCTTTTCCGCGGATCACGAAACCTCCCACGGTCACGGCCGAGCCGGTGTCAGTGACCACCCAGCGGTCCACGCGCCCGTCCGGCCAGGTGATCCGCGTGGCCTGCCAGCCCGAACCGCTCTCGCGCGCAAAGACCGGCGTCGCCGCGCCCGGCGGAGCCGGAAACAGGACGAGCCCGAAGCGTCGATAGCCGCCCGCGCCAAGATTGTAGGCCGGATAAAGGAAACGGCCAATGAAGCTCGCGTTATCGAAGTGCGCGATCAACCCGTCGAGCAGACGAACCTCGTTGGCGGCGTTGGTGAGATGCAGGTGGAGCGACACGCCACCGCTCGAAAAGCGCTGGCAATCGGCGCGGTAGTGCTCGCCGTCCACCACGGTCTGCAGCGCCGGCGCGTAGGGGTGCCACGCCGCATGCGCGCGCACCGCGCCCGTCGTGCCCTGCACCTCGTCGAGCACGAGCCAATAGCCCGGCAAGCCGTCCCGCGGATGCACGAAGGCGAAATGGCGGAAGTGGCGGCCATTCGGCAGCGCCTGGCCCGAATCGCCCTTCGCGTAGTCCACGCGGCCGTTCACGCTCGAGGCCACGAGGCCGGCGCCGCGGCGGCGCGCGTGGTCGTTGGTCGCGGGGGCGTTGCGCGCGTCGGTGACGGGGTAGTCGATCAACACCGTGTTGGCGGCGATGGCGCGATCGTTGACGTAGGTCCACGAAAACCCAAGCGCGCCCGCGCCGTAACCGGCATATCCGGCGTTCACGAGGAGCAGTTCGTTGTAAGCGGAGAGCGAGAGGGCGTTGGTTTCCTTGTGCGTGTGGCCCTCCTCGAGCGTCGCGTTCCACATCGCGCCGGAGAGGACGCCGCGTGGATCGACGTCGGTCTGGAACCAGGCGCCGCCGTCGGGAAACACGCGGCTCGGCGCGAAGGCCGCGGGCGTGCTGCGCAGCCGCGAATCAACGAGCACATAGGAAAGAAGCCCGCCCGCCGGCGTGGGTGAGAGCAGGCGATAATTGGCGTAGGCTTGCGCGTCCGGGGAGAAGCGTCCCGCACGGTAAGCCGCCGTGGGCGAGTTGATCGGATAGCTGGGCGCGCCGCTAAGACCTCGGTTGGGCGCGGTGTCCCCGAAGATGTGCATACGACCATGCGCGCCCAGAGCGTAGCCGTAGAGCCACTCGTAGGCGCGGCGGATGCGCGTCTCGTGCTGCTCGGCGAGGCCGCCATGGCGGCGGATCACGTCGAGCAGCAGATGCTTTTGCTCGCGGTCGTAGAAATTGAGCCGCGCCAGCGCGTAGCCCGGTCCGGCGACGTGCACGCCGTCCACCGTGATGCGGTCGAAGAGCCGCGTGAGAAACGCCTCGCGCTGCGCGGCGTAAGTGGAGAGATCGCCCTGGTAGAGCGCCCAGAGCGCGCGGAGCGACTGCGGGCTCGGCTCCCAGCCGTTTACGGAGGGCACCCAGGTGGCGAGGCGCGAGTGGATGTCGTTCAGCTGGGCCTGCGTCAGATGCGGCCGCAACACATCGAGCGCCAGGATCGACGAGAAGAGCGCGCTGCCCACGGGCGTGTTGCCATCCCAGTCGTTCTGCGGGCGGTTGATCAGGAGGTGGTCCAGCCCGGTCGTGAGCTGCTGATGAAACCGTGTCGCATGCAGCGCCGCCTGCCCCTCGGGATCGATCAGCGCGGCGAGCGAGAGCGCCGACACCACATCGCGCAGACGCAGCGCGCGCGAGCGGTAGTCGAGCGTGGTGTCGTAGCGCAGCGTCTCCGCGCGCAACATCGCGTCGGCCGCGATGGAGGTCCAGGGCTCGCGCGCCGCGAGGGCGCGCAGCGCGGGGATCTCGCTCTCGCGAAAGAGCAGGAAAGGGTGGCTCGTGCCCGGCACGCCGTCGGGGAAAAGCGAGGGCGCGATCAAGGCGAGCTCGGCGGTGGCGGGCACTCGCAGCGCGACGTTGTCCACGAGGTAGTCGCCGCCCGAGCGCCCACGCTCGAAACGCAGCACGTCGATCGCGCGGCCGGCGGGCGGGTTTTGCCAAAAGCTCAGGTCCGCCACATCGGCCAGCAAGGCATTGTCCGAGAGTCGGCGCGCCTGGAGCCGCAGCCGCGCGTGCCCGAGCGAGCCGGTCAAAGTGATGCGATAGGTGCGCGCGAGGACCGGCGCGGCCGGATCGGTGGCCAAGATCGAGCCGGCCGGCGCGACCGCTCGCCATGCGGTGCCGTCAAACAAATCGAGCGCGCCATCCGGCCCCACGCGCCAGGTGAGCAGCGGGTCCGAGCCATGGCGAAGGGTGAGGTTGGCTCCGCGCTCGGTGCCACTCGCCGCCTGGGCGAAGTCAAAGGCGACCTCGAAGAGCCCGGTAAAAGCCGGCGAAACGCTCTGGCTGAGCGAAGCGGTCACCGCGGCGCCCGACGAAAGTCCCAACCGCGCCGCCGGCCCCGACCAAGCCTCGACCCGCGTGGTCGTGAGATCGCTCGTCGCCGTCCAGCCGCTGGGGCGGCCCGAGGACCAGTTGGCAAAATCGCCGTTTGCGACGCTCTGCGCGCGAAGCAACGGAGCAGCAAAGCAAAGCGTGAGACCGAGGACGAGTCGGCCCAAGGAAGAGGGCAAAAAGGGGAAGCGCATGCCGGTGGCAAGGGACGGCACGATCATGCCACAAACGCAGGCCCGGAAGGTAACGTGCTTCCGTTATTCAATTCCGCTTCTGCGCAGGGGGGCGGCACGCCCCCGTGTTGTATCATCGCGTCGCAACGCCACCCCTCGGCCTCACCACCGTCCGTCGTTTCTGGCGCCAGCGCTCCGGCGTGATGCCTCCGCTCGCGTCGCGAAACACGCGATGGAAATGTGAAAGATCGGAGAAGCCCGACTCAAACGCCACCGCCGCCACCGAACGATCCGTCTCGCGCAACAGACGCGTCGCGTGCTCCACCCGGAGCGCGCGCAGCGCCTCCACCCAGCTCATCCCGCTGGTCGCTCGAAAAAGATCGGTGAAGCGCCTCCGCCCGAGGCCCAGCCGGGCGGCCGCGGCGTCGATCGTCGTCTCCGCCGGGAAAGTCCTCGCCAGTTGCCGCACATAGGCGGCCACGCGCACCCGCGCCGGTCCGCCGCGGGCCTCCGGCTTCCCGCCGGCCACCGGGCCTGCGCCGCCTTCGGCCGCGCGCCAGGCGAGAGCCATCAATTGCCAGGCCAGCCCCACCGCCATCGCCGCGGCCGCCCCGTCCGGACGACTCTGCTCCAACAACAGCGCACGCAGGATGCGGGTGGCCTCCCCACCCCAGGCCGCACCACGAAACACTCGGGCGTTGCCCGTTCTGCCGCTTTGTTCGCCCGCGGCGCCCAGCACCTCCCGCCGCACGCACACGCCGTAGAGCGCTAGCGGCTTGCCCGCCTCGTCCTCGATTCGGTGCTTCACGCCCGGCGGCACCAGGGCCACATCGCCCGCCCCCAAAGACATGCCCCGCCCCCTGACGACCAGCCGGCCCGCTCCGCGAAACGGGTGCAAAACCTTCCAGTAATCGTGCGCCGTCTCCTCCATCCGAAAGGCCCCGCCATGGCGGCTTTCCAAGACGAACACCCCGTTGGGCGGGAAATTCACCTCCACCGGCCGGTTGGTCGCGCACACCTGCATCGCTTCGAGGTGATTATGGATTGCCTGATTTGCCACTTCAAATTTCCCGCCCGCCCAAGATCGCCTCCGGGAAGATTGCTAACCTGCCCCCGACCCCTTGCCACCCCATGGAACTCAACGAAACGCACGTCATCTCCGCCCTGCGCCGCACCTGGCAGCCCGTCGCCAACGCCGCCGACCTGCCGGCGGGGGCGATCAAGAGCTACACTTTGCTCGAGACGCGCCTCGTTCTCGCGCGCTTCGCGGACGGTCGTCTGCTCGCGGCCGATGCCGACTGCCCGCATAAGGGCGCGGATCTGGCGCGCGGTTGCCTGCGCAACGGTCACCTCATGTGCCCCTACCACGGCTGGGAATTTTCCGCCGACGGCGCCTGCCAGTCCATCCCCTCCTTGCTCGAGCCGAATCCCGAAAAACTTGCGCTATCGCACCTGCGCGCCTACCGCGTCCAGGAACGCTATGGCTACGTGTGGGTGAAGCTGGAGGACGCCCCGCTCGCGGACGGTCGGCCGCATGAGCTGCCGCTCGTGCCGGAGTTTGAGAACCCGGAGTGGACCTACGTGATGGGCCCGCCCATGGCCTTCGCCGCCGGCTGGCGCCGCGAGGTGGAAAACTACCTCGACATGACGCACTTCGCCTTCGCCCACGCCTCCAGCCTCGGGCTCTGCGCGGACCCCCGCATCCGCGACATGAAGATCACGGTGCACCCCGACGGCGGCTACCAGATGGACGCGCCCTTCCCGGCGCTCGAGACCACGCACGAGCTCCCGGGCAAATTGCAGAGCGCCCATCAACGCCTGCAACGATCCCACCTGCCCAACTTCACCACCATCCGCCAGACCTTCGCCGACGGCGATGAGCGTGTCCTCGTCCACATTCCCTCGCCCAACACCCGCGAGAGCTGCACCTGCTTCTGGTCGCTCGCCATCTCGCCCGGCTTCAAGGGGCCGCCGGCGGAGAAGCAGGTCGAGTTTGCGATCGGCGTGCTCGACGAGGACCGGCGCATGTGCGAGCTGCAGTCCCCCCGCGAGGTGCCGATCAACCCGGGCCGAGGCGGCTGGGGCGTGCTTGTGACGCCCGGCGACACCCTGGCCAACACCTTCCAGAAGCAACTGCGCCGCTGGCTCCTCGCCCAGCACGGGCAGGACGTCGCCTGAGCGACCGAGCCCCGCCATGGCCGCCGCCGCTCGCGCGTCGAGTCACCGATAACGAGATCGCCCCGGCCGACGCTACTTCCCGCGCGCCTTCGCCACCGTCCAGTTCGTGTAGCCGCCCCAGCCCTCGCCGGGCAGGTTGTGGAAGGCGTCCTTGTAAACGTGGACTTCCTTCGGCGCGGTCACGACCGAGAGCATCGCGTAGAAGGAGGTCGGCGGGCACACGTCGTCGTTGTATCCCCAGGCGAAATACGCGGGCACCCGCAGCCGGCGGGCGAAATTGACGGTGTCGTAGTAGGCGGTCGTCGCCACCTGCGCCGCGCGACGCGCCTGGCCGGCTTCGTCCTCCGGCGGCTTGCCCGTGAAAAGCAGCGGCCAACCACCGGCGCGCCCGTGGAGGTGACCGGTCACGTCGCACCAGGCCGGAAAGGCCGCCGCCACGGCGGTGACGCGCGGCTCGAGCGCCGCGCCGACGATGGCGAGTTGCCCGCCCTGGCTGCCGCCGCGGGTGACGAGGTTTTTGCCGTCCCATTTCGGGTGCGACATGAGAAACTCGAGCGAGCGCAGCACGCCGGCGTAGACGCGGCGGTAGTAGAAGGTGTCGCGGTCGTGAAGATTGCGCACCTGGTAGTCGCGCAGCGGGCCGGCGGCCTGCTCTTGGTAAAACTTCGCCGGCTCGGTCACGGGGATGCCGTGAATGCCGACCTCGAGCGTGATGAACTGGGCGCGCGGCACCCAGATCTCGCCCTTGTAGCCCCGCACGCCGGCTCCCGGCGTCTGCAGGATGGCCGGGAAGGGGCCCGCGCCCTTCGGGACGCAGAGAATGCCGTAGAAGCGCGGCTTCTTGCCGAGCGGGTCGTAGTTGGCGAGACTCAGCTCGTAGGCGTCAAACTCGGGTCCCGACAGCTCGGGCTTGGGCACGAGCACCGGATCCATCGGGATCTTCGCGAGCTCGGCGCGAGTCGCCTTCCAGAAGGCGTCAAAGTCGGCCGGCTCGGTCTGCGTCGGCTGTATCTTTTCGGCGGATACGGCGGCGGTGGCCACGGCCTTGATCTCCTTGCCGCCCACTTGGGCGGTCGCGATCAGGCGCAGGAAGCCGGGCTGGTCCAGTGCGCCGCCGTCGATCTCCACGCCTTCGGGCGGCACCTCGATGGTCTTGGCCGGGCCCTCGAAGCGCTCGGGCCCCACGCGATAACGCACCTGAATCGTCTCCGTCACCGGGCTCTCGGCGCTGAACACGAGGTTAAAGCGGACGCGCTCGCCCACGCGGTGGCTCCAACCCGGATCCTGCGTGCCGAGCTTGAGCCGCAGCTTTTGCAGCTCGGCCGCCACCGCGGCCACCGGGGGCGCGGGCGGTGCCTCGGCGGCGGACTCGAGGCGAATGTTGCGCACAAGGAAGCCCGCGTCGGCCGCCGAGCCGCCCTGCACCTGCACTGAAAGTTTCTTCACGCCCGCCACCTTCGGCGCGACCGCGCCGGCCACGCGGGCCAGCGGGATGCGGACTTTTTGCCACGTCGCGGAGTCATTATCGATCGCGCCCTCGCTCGCGACCGCGTCCAGGCCGAGATAGCCAGCCGTCCCCTTAAGCTCGGTTCCGCTCGCGTCGGCGAGGTTGACCAAAAACTGGATGCGTTGCCCGCCACGCGTCGCGCCCGCGCGGTCGGTGCCGCCGTTGACCTCAAGCAAAAGCGCTCCGCTCGTCACGTCCGCCGGCGTGAGCGGCAACATCGCCGAGGGCGGCTGGTTCCAGCCCGGCCCGAGCACAAAGCCCGCCCAAGGCTGCGCCTGCTCGGTCACTTCGATCCGAAGCACCCGCTCACCCGCTGCGCCGGCCTCGCCGGCCTTCAAGCCTCCCCAAGCAAACACGCCCCAATCGGAATCAAGCCCGCGCGCCGCGCTGTGCAGCGGGGCGGTCTGGGCGAGGGCGACAAGCGACGAAGCGAAGAAAGCGACGACGAAGGCGAGGAGGTTTCGCATAAGTAAGCCTTCCTTCATCCCAATTCCGGACGCGAAAGCAGGACGCTGCAACTCGTTGCAGCACGTTGCCTTTGCTAACGCAACGGCTTTCCCCACACCCAGGTTCCCGGCCCGATAGGCTCCGCGCAAAGCTTCCCGCCACTCCCTTTTCTCACCCTCCATGCCCTCCCTGCCTCCCGGCCGCCTCTTCTACGGCGGCGACTACAATCCCGAACAGTGGCCCGAGTCCGTCTGGCTCGAGGACATGCGCTACATGAAGGAGGCCGGCGTGAACCTCGTCAGCATCGGCATCTTCTCCTGGGCCAAACTCCAAAGCGCCCCCGGCGTCTTCCACTTCGGCTGGCTCGACCGCCTGATGGACCTCCTCGCCGCCAACGGCATCATGGCCGACCTCGCCACCGCCACCGCCTCGCCCCCCGCCTGGCTGATCAAGCTTCACCCCGAGATCCTCCCCACCCTCGCCGACGGCTCCCGGCAGTGGCACGGCTCGCGTCAGCACTACAACCCCTCCAGCTCCGTCTACCGCGCCGCCTGCGCCGAGCTCGTCACCGCTCTCGCCACCCGCTACAAGGACCACCCGGCCCTCGCGATGTGGCATATCAACAACGAATACGCCTGCCACGTCCCCGCCGACTACGGCGACGAGACCGCCGCCGCCTTCCGCGAATGGCTGAAAAAGCGCCACGGCTCGCTCGACGCCCTCAACGCCGCCTGTTGCACCGCCTTATGGAGCCATCACTACTCCGAATGGAGCGAGATCATCCCGCCCCGCGCGATGCCCAGCTTCCAGAATC
>JAUVVA010000040.1 GCA_030604905.1 Verrucomicrobiota bacterium
CCTCGCGGATCGCCTCGAGGATGCGGAGGGCGCCGAGGCCATCGACATCGCCGGTGTATTCGGGGATGTCGAAGGAGACGCGGACGTGCGACTGGGCGCCGAGGTTGTAGATCTCGTCGGGCTTGAGGTCGTAGAGCAGCTTCACCATCTGCACCGAGTCGGCGAGGTCGCCGTAGTGGAGAAAGAGGCGGGCCTTGTCGAAGTGGGGGTCCTGGTAGATGTGGTCGATGCGCGCGGTGTTGAAGGTGGAGGCGCGGCGCACGATGCCGTGCACTTCGTAGCCCTTGTTGAGGAGGAGTTCGGCGAGGTAGGAACCGTCTTGGCCGGTGATGCCGGTGATGAGCGCTTTTTTCATGGGAGGTATCGTCGGGTTCGTAGTGAGGGGAGGTGAGCAGGTTGCGCCTATCCGCCAGCGCTTAACAAGCTGCTTGTTTTTGCAATACATGCTTAAAATTGACCGATAAAAGGCGCGCTCGCCGAGCTTGCGCGGCGCTTTGGAGCCGCGCACGGTGGGGCATGCGAGTGGTGTTATTTGCGGCGCAGTCGGTGGATGGGTGGATCACGCGGCACGGCGAGCCCGGGGATGCCTTTGCCTCGGAGGCCGACAAAGTGCATTTTCGGGCCGAGATCCGCGCCTGCGACGCCTGCGTGATGGGCGCGGCGACTTACGCGATTTCGAAGGACCGGATGAGCCCGAAGACCTTCCCCGCGCTGCGACGCGTGATCTGGACGCGCCGCCCGGAGGCGCGGGCGGCCGAGGTGCTGCCGGGCGTGCTGGAGTTTACCGCCGAGCCGCCGGCCGAGACCGTGGCCCGACTCCGGGCCGACGGGCGGCGGCGCTGCGCCCTGCTCGGCGGGGGCCGGGTCAACGCGGCCTGGCTCGCGGCCGGGCTGGTCGACGAGCTCTGCCTCACCGTCGAATCCCGCCTCTTCGGGAGCGGCACTCCGCTGGCCGCCGCCGAGGCGCCGGGGGGGCCGGGTGGCCTGCTCGACCTGTCTTTGGACCTGATCGAGGCGCGAGTGCTTGCGACGGGCGGGCCGGTCTTGCTCCGTTACGCGCTCAAACGATGACGCCGCAAGCCAGCCGACACCTCAAATTCTGGGCCGCCCGCGTGGGCGGGTTTTTTCTCACCGTGATCGGGCTCTGCGCGCTGGGCGGGCTGCTCGGCGGGATCCTGTTCCCATTCATCGGGTGGCTGGGCGGCTCCAATCTCAGCCACGAGCACATGCTGGTCGCGGGCGTGCGCAGCGGCGCGTTTTTCTTCCTCGTCTGGGCGCCGGGCGTGGCCTTGGTGCGGGAGTTTATGCGGGGCGCGCGCGAGCGCCGACTCGCGGCCGAGGCGGAGGCCGGTCCGGGCGAGGCCGAGCCCGGTCAATCAGGCGGCTGAGGCGCGTGGCCCGCGCGGGAGGGTCGAGCTCGGCTTGAAGAGCGCCGCGTCGATGATCGACCAGAGGTGCACGATCCAGCCGAGCAGGAACCACCAGAGGAAGCCCGCGAGCAGGAACATGATCAGGGCGCGGATCACGCGGCCCTGGATGAGCTGCCCCAGCCCGGGAATGAAGAAGCTGGCAAGGGCGGCGATGACGTTTCCGGCGGATCCTTGTGCGGCACTCATGCTCGCACCAAGGCCGCGCTCCCGCCGCCGCGCAAACGGCGGCCCAAAGTTCAGGGAAAACCCCAGCCTCGCCCCCGCCGAGCGCCCGCGGCCGCGCTTGGCGGCGCGGCTTATGCTGGAACGCGCGGCCGATGCGCTCCCCGCCTCCCACCCCGCCTCCGCTCTGTGTCGCCGACGACGCCACCTTCTGGCCCTGGATCAACTGGACCGACTTCGCCACCTGGCCCGACAAAGGCTCCACCGTGGTGGTCCTGCCCCTCGCCGGCATGGCCGACTGGGGCCTCGGGCACGCCCTCGACCTCGAGGAGACGCTCGCGCTCGCCATCCTCAAGGATGCCGCCTCGCGCCTCGCGCCACCGGCCCCCGACAGCGCGGCCGCGGGCTTTCGCCTGCTCACGCTGCCGCCCCTGCGCTTCGTGTTTGGCGTCCACCCCGGCTGCGCCTTCGCGGTCGACCCGCCGGCCGTCCATCGCTTCCTCGACGAGATCGTGGCCAGCGTGGCCGCGGCGGGCTTTACCCGGGTGGTGTTGTATAACGCCAGCCCTTGGAACGAGGAAGTGATCGACGCCGCCGCGCGCGACCTGCGCATCGCCCGCGGCCTCCAGATGTTTTGCGTAAATCTGAGCGGGCTCGGCTTTGATCTCCACCCCACCCGCAGCCGCACGCGCCGCGCCGCCCAGACCCTCGCCACCTGGCTAAGCGGCTCGGAACCGGAAACCTGCGACGACTCGTTTACCCCGCCCGGGGCCGCTCCCCGCGCCACCAGCGCCTGGCCCGAGGAGGAGCGGGTCTCTCCACTGCCCGGCCCCGCCGCCACCCTCGACGAGGCGGCGCGCGAAGGCCCGGCCCTCCTCGAGGCCGCGGGTCGCCGGCTCCGCTCCCTGCTCGGCGAGATCGCCGCTCGCCCGGCCTTGGCTGACGGCGGCGCCCTCCGCGCGATGTCCCCCGCTTGTATGGCCGCCCGGTAAACCCGCCCGCGCTCCGATCCATGTTTCCCAGCTACCGAGCCCGTTACCTGCCCGCGATGACCGCGCGCCGCATCGCCGCCCTGCCCGACCGCGCCTGGGCGCCGGTCATCCTCGCCACCGGCGCGATCGAGCAACACGGCCCCCACCTCCCGGTCGCGGTCGACTCGCTTCTCGGCCAGGTCTGGCTGCACGAACTTTCGCGCCGCCTCCCGGCCGAGGCCTCCTGCTACATCGCCCCGCCCATCACCATCGGCAAAAGCAACGAACACGTCGGCTTCCCCGGTTCGCTCATCCTCTCCAAGGACAGCCTGCGCGAACAAGTTCTCCTCGTGGCCCGCCAGATCGCCGCCTGGGGCTTTCGCTCCCTCCTCCTCCTCAACACGCACGGAGGCAATTCGGCCATCCTCCACACCACCCTGCGCGAGATCCGCGCCGACCCGCGCCTCGGGCTGCGCTGCGCGCTGATCGGCGGGAACTACCGGCCCGACATCTCCGAACAAGAAGCCACCTGGGGCTTCCACGCCAACGAGGTCGAAACCGCCCTCCTGCTCGCCAGCGCCCCCGGCCTCGTGCGGATGGAGCGCGCCACCTGCCACTACCCCGGCCGACTCGACCAGCCGGGCGAGCTTCGCCCCGAGTTTGCCCCCGCCACCTTCTCCTGGGCCTCGCAAGACATCTCGCCCAGCGGCATCATGGGCGACGCGCCCGCCGCCGACGCCACGAAGGGCCGCCGCTGGCTCGAAGGCATCGCCGCCGCCCAGGCTGCGTTCGTCGCCGCTTGGTGCGCCGAGATGCGGGCGCGCGTGTGAGTTGTCGGCTCGATTCGGCGGCGTAGCCATCTCTTCGCGCGAGATCGGCGCTGCGCGACCGAACCCGCGTAGCCCCCAACACCGGCGAGCCCGCCCCCTGCTCGCGTGGTTCACCGCGCCTCCCACCGGGCAAACACCCTGACATGCACCCGGCTTGCGTCTGGACTTCGCCACAAAAAACACACCTGCCTGTAACTCGGGAAAATTTCTTCAGCCTGCCACGCAGAAGATTTTATCCGCTGATAGTAAGTGCTTTCTGCATTGATCGATTTCGCAAACCAAAGTTCTGTTCCGATCTTCTCACCCTAACGTAACAATTCCGTCATGAATTCGTAACATTGACCTGTGACTTTGTTACGGTCGTCCGGCGAATTCAGCCAGTCCGGCGGCGAATCTTCGAACCAGCCTAACCATGAGCCCAAACACCAAACGATTCCCCCTCGCCCGCCTCGCCCTCGGCACCGCGGCTTTGATCGCCGGCCTCGCCGCCCCCACCGCCGTCGCCCAAGAAAACAAGGCCCTGCTCGACGCCTTGGTCCGCAAGGGCATCCTCACCGCCGAAGAAGCCCAGGCCGTCGCCGCCGAGGTCGCCAAAGAGGCCAAGGCCCCCGCGATCAACGCCGTCCCCGGCTCCCGCAACGTCTCCCGCCTCACCATCACCGGCCGCGTGCAGGCCCAATACAATCTCGTCTCCAACGACGCCGAGAACGCCGACGAGGCCGCCACCAACAGCCGCTTCACCCTTCGCCGCGTCCGCCTCGGTGCCACCGCCGACTTCGGCCCCAACTTCCGCGGCGTCCTCTCCCACGACCTCGTCAGCAACAACCTCGACGTCGCCTACATCCGCTGGATCCAGAGCCCCGATTTCTCCGTCGACGCCGGCTTCCGCAAAGTGAACTTCGGCTTCGAGGAGAACACCTCCTCCGCCCGCCTCCCCGCCATCGAGCGCTCGCCTGTCACCCGCTTCTTCGTTGAGGAAAACAACGGCCGCCGCCTCGGCGCCGGCGCCCGACGCACCGGCATCTTCGCCGACGGCAAACAAGGCGACTTCTTCTACGGCGCCGCCGTCACCAACAGCGAACGCACCGCCAACCCCGGCGCCGCCCAGGTCGGCGAATCCAACCAGCCCGCCTTCTGGGTCAACGGCGGCCTCCGCGGCAAGAAGGACTCCTTCTCCTACACCGTCGGCACCAACCTCGGCTACCTGCCCGAGCAGGTCGCGGGCGGCGCCGGCACCCTCTACACCGCCGGCCTCAACAGCGGCGAACTCTTCGTCGCCAACCTCTACACCGACCTCAGCTTCGGAAAGGCCGGCCTCCTCGCCGAAGTCCTCTGGTCCGACAACCAGGCCGGCGACGGCGCCAACTCCTGGGGTTTCCACGTCATCCCCACCTTCTCGATCAACGAGAAGCTTCAGCTCGTCGGCCGCTACGCCTACCTCGACACCGACGGCATCGCCACCCGCCCCTCCGACGTCGTTCCCGGCGCCGGCAACCCCGCCCTCAACCCCGGCTTCGAGACCGTCAATGAGTTCTACGCCGGCCTGAACTACTTCTTCAAAGGCCACGACGTGAAGCTGTCGACCGGCGTCTTCTACGCCCTCTTCGACGACCAGATCGGCGGCGCCGGCAACGTGAAGGCGGATTCCGTCGGCCTGCGTTCCCAGATGCAGATCAACTTCTGAGCCCGCCTGACGGCGCTGACGATCCCGTCCGCGCCGTCCCCGCTCCCCACCGCGACGGGCCTCCTCGCCCTGCGTCGCCTCCGAACCCGGGTGCCCTCCCGCGGGTGCTCCTTCCCTGCGCCTTCGTGGCTCGTTTGCCGCGCCTCGGCGGTTTCCCGCCCCGCCCCTCCCTCGCGCCGCTAAGTTTCCCGAAACGTCACACGGCGGCGCCCCACCTTTGTTAAAGTCTCCTCTCTCTTGCCGGGCTCACGCCTCGCGAAAAGCCCGGCATCCTCCCGACACACCAATGAACACCATCCGTAAACTCCTCGCCACCTCCGTCGCCTTCGCCGGGCTCCAACTCTCGGCCTTCGCCGCCCCGATCAAGGTCGACCCGGAACTCCCCGTCTACACGCCTGTTTCCGGCATCTCGGGCAACCTCAACTCGATCGGTTCCGACACCCTCAACAACCTCATGACCCTCTGGGCCGAGGGCTTCCGCGCCCTCTACCCCAACGTCAACATCCAGATCGAGGGCAAGGGCTCCTCCACCGCCCCCGTCGCCCTCATCGAAGGCACCGCCCAGCTCGGCCCCATGAGCCGCGCCATGAAGGGCTCCGAGATCGACGCCTTCGAGCGCCGCTTCGGCTACAAGCCCATGGAGGTCAAGGTCGCCATCGACGCCCTCGCCGTCTACGTCCACAAGGACAACCCCCTCAACCAACTCAGCCTCGTCGAGCTCGACGGCATCTTCTCCAACACCTACCGCCTCGGCGGCCGTCCCATCACCACCTGGGGCCAGGTCGGTCTCACCGGCGATCTCGCCAACCGCCCGATCTCCCTCTTCGGCCGCAACTCCGCCTCCGGCACCTACGGCTTCTTCAAGGACGTCGCCCTCGGCGGCGGCGACTTCAGCCCCCGCGTCAAGGAGCAGCCCGGCTCCTCCGCCGTTATCCAGGGAGTCGCCTCCGACCTCTTCGCCATGGGCTACTCCGGCATCGGCTACCGCACCTCCGGCGTGAAGGTCCTCGCCCTCTCCGGCAAGCCCGGTGAACAGGCCTTCGAGGCCAACCCCGAGAACTGCCTCTCCGGCGACTACCCGCTCGCCCGCTTCCTCTACGTCTACATCAACAAGGACCCGAACCGCCCCCTCGATCCCCTCACCCGCGAGTTCCTCAACTTCGTGCTCTCCCGCCAAGGCCAGGAAGTCGTCGCCAAGGACGGCTACTTCCCCATGCCCGCCGCCCTCTGCGCCGAAGTCCGCGAGTCGCTGAAGTAAGGCCGCCGCCTCCTCGCGCAGCAGCCCCTCCCCAACGGCGTGACGGAACCGTCCGTCACGCCGTCTTTTCTTTTCGGCCCTACTCCGGGATTGTCCCCCACGCGCGCCTCGGGCCTTTTCCCCTTTTCCGCTCGCCACCTCGCGCTCGCCACGCCTCCTCTCCGCCTCCGCCGCCCACCGCCGCTTCGCCTTTCGTCGCTCAGTCGCTCTGCCCGCCACCGCTCTGTCGCTCTGACCACCGTCGCCCTCGATGCCCAAAGACCCGCAATCCGACATCCCCGCCCGCTTCCGCGTCGCCAAGACGACCCTGCTGGTGGACCGGTTTATGAACCAGTTCATCAAGATCGGCGGGCTCTCCATCATCGTCGCGGTCTTCGCCATTTTCGTCTTTATCCTTGCGCAGGTCATCCCCCTCTTCCGCGACGCCAAGGTCGAGGAGCTCAAGGCCGTCCAGCTCGACGCCGCCGAATACGCCATCCTCGGCATCGATGAGTGGTCGGAACTTCCCTTCGCCCTTCGCACCGACGGCGAGTTCCTCTTCGCCGACGTCATCGGCGAACGCGGCCTGACCCGCAAATCCCTCCCCTTCGTCACCGAGCACGGCTTCGGCGCCGCCCACTACAACCAGCTCGCCCAGCGCGTCGCCATCGGCACCCGCAACGGCAAATTCGCGCTCGTCGATCTGCACTACCGCCCCGTCCACGCCCCCGGAGGCGGCCGCTCCATCACCGCCGATCCCCGGCCCGGCCCCCTCTACGACATCGGCCGCCCCGGCGCCCCCATCACCCACATCGCCTACGCCGACGCCGGCGCGCGCAAGCTCGCCGTGGTGAAACAGGAACCCGCCGAAAACGGCGGCCCCGTCGAACTCCACGCCGTCTCCCTCACCCAACGCCGCGGCCTCGTCGGCGGCGGCCAGATCAGCGTCGACCGCTCCTTCGACCTCACCCCGCTCGTCCCCGGCACCATCGACCGCTTCCTCGTCCCCGCCCAGGCGGACGCCGTCGTCGTCGCCACCACCGAGGGCGAGATCATCTACCTCTTCCGCCAAGGCGACCGCTTCGTCGTCCGCCAGACCTTCCGCCCCTTCCCCGAATCGCCCGGCCCGCTCTCCACCTTCAACTTCGTCTTTGGCGACGTCACCCTCGTCGTCGGCGACCAGGCCGGCTCCCTCAAGGGCTACAGCCTCTACCTCGCCCCCGGTGCCGAGCAGCGCCTCTTCGGCCACACCAAGACCTTCCCCGCGCAGAAGGCCCCCGGCACCGTCTTCGCCAACAGCGTTCGCAACAAAGCCTTCGTCGTCGGCTCCGGCTCCCACGCCGACCTCCTTTTCTCCACCACCGAGGACCGCCGCTGGGGCAAGTCCTTCGACTTCGCCGTCACCCACGCCGTGATCGGGGGCAAATACGACCGCATGGTCTTCCTCGACGACAAACACGTCCTCCACTTCTACCGCCTCGACGACCCCCACCCCGAGGCCAGCTTCCGCGCCTTCTTCGGCAAACTCTGGTATGAGGGCTCCCCCGCCCCCCGCTTCGACTGGCAATCCACCGGCGGCTCCGACGACTTCGAGCCCAAGCTCTCGCTCGTTCCCCTCATCTTCGGCTCGCTCAAAGGCACCTTCTACGCGCTCGTCTTCGCCGTCCCCATCGCCCTCCTCGCCGCGATCTACACCTCCCAGTTTCTCAAGCCCGAGATCAAGACGGTCGTGAAACCCGTGATGGAGATCATGGCCTCCCTGCCCTCGGTCGTCCTCGGCTTCCTCGCCGCCCTCTGGCTCGCCCCGATCGTCGAGACGCGGGTGCCCTCCATCCTCCTCCTCGTCACCCTCGTCCCCTTCTCCGCCTTCGCCCTCGGCTATCTCTGGACCCACGCCAGCCCCCGCGTCCGCGTCCTCATCCCGCACGGCTGGGAGTTCCTCGTCTTCATCCCCGTGCTCCTCGGCGTCGGCTACGCCGCCTGGCAAATGGGCCCCGCCCTCGAGCGCCTGCTCTTCGTCGTCACCGATCCGTCCACCGGCGCCCGCGTCGCCGACTTCCGCCTCTGGTGGCCCACCGTCACCGGCACACCCTTCGAGCAGCGCAACTCCCTCGTCGTCGGCTTCATGATGGGCTTCGCCGTCATTCCCATCATCTTCACCATCTCCGAGGACGCCCTCTCCAACGTCCCCCAATCCCTGCGCTCCGGCTCCCTCGCCCTCGGCGCCAGCCGCTGGCAGACCGCCTTCCGCATCGTCCTGCCCACCGCCTCCGCCGGCATCTTCTCCGCCCTCATGATCGGCCTCGGCCGCGCCGTCGGCGAGACGATGATCGTCGTCATGGCCACCGGCAACACCCCCATCATGGAGTGGAACATCTTCTCCGGCATGCGCACCCTCGCCGCCAACATCGCCGTCGAGCTGCCCGAGGCCCCCCACCACGGCACCCTCTACCGCACGCTCTTCCTCGGAGCCATGGTGCTCTTCCTCCTCACCTTCCTCGTCAACACCCTCGCGGAGATCCTGCGCCAGCGCCTCCGCAGCCGTTTCCGCTCGGTCGAGTAAGACCCGCGCGCCCGCCACCCGCCCGCCGCCTCGCCTCCCTCCCCGATGCCTCCCGTCGCTCCCACTTTCGCCGCCTCGCCCGCCGGTCCCTCCCCCGACACGCCCAAGGACCCCGCCTACACGCCCCCGCCCGAGCCCTCCTTCCGCCCCGCCGGCGAGAGCTGGGTCTGGTTCACCTCCATGGGCCTCGCCATCGGCCTGGTCATGATCCTCGGCCTCCTCGGTCTCATCATCTCCAACGGCCTCGCCGTCTTCTGGCCCAAGCCCGTCGTCCAGGTGCAGCTCGTCGAGGGCAGCCAGGCCGGCATCCGCGGCTCGCCCACCTTTGGCGGCGAGCACGTCAAGACCCAGGAAAAACGCGTCACCCAGCTCGACGAGGACGGCAAACCCCTGCCCCCCGCCTACGAATACCAGTTCTACGTCGCCAACCGCGACGCCTACGGCTTCTCCTTCAAATACATCGACCGCAAGGAGGTCCTGGCCATCACCCACCCGGCCAACGCCATCGTCGCCGAGCGCTTTTCCCTCGGCACCGCCATCTTCCTGCCGCGCGAGCTTCGCCCCTTCGAGAGCGCCGCCATCCCCGGCGACTCCCCCGAGTTCATCCCCACCCTTGAGCGACTCGTCCAGGCCGGCAACGAGCGCCGCCGCGAGATCCGCCAGATCGAGCGCCACCA
Source organism: Verrucomicrobiota bacterium (assembly GCA_030604905.1). Taxonomy (GTDB): domain Bacteria; phylum Verrucomicrobiota; class Verrucomicrobiia; order Opitutales; family Opitutaceae; genus IMCC26134_A. The sequence goes on from JAUVVA010000040.1 coordinate 9,555, forward strand.
GATCGGCGCCATCAACCGCGAGCTCTCCCGCCTCCACCTCCAACGCCGCGCCCTCGAGCACGGACCCAATCCCCCCGCCGACGCCCCCGCCCGCCTCGCCGCCATCGACGCCCGCGCCGCCACCCTCCAGGCCGAGTTCGAGGGCCTCGCCGCCCGCGCCCGCCAGCTCCGCGAACGCCAGGCCGCCGACACCCTCTCCTACGTCACCCTCAGCGGCGCCGAGCGCGTCACCCCCGTCGCCGAGATCCTCGACTTCACCCTGCCCAACCAGCTCGGCTTCTTCGGCAAACTCCGCGAGTTCGTCGTTCGCTTCTGGAAATTCCTCAGCGAGGAACCGCGCGCCGCCAACATGGAGGGCGGCATCTTCCCCGCCATCTTCGGCACCTTCGTCATGACGCTCCTCATGAGCGTCGCCGTCACCCCCTTCGGCGTGCTCGCCGCCATCTACCTGCGCGAATACGCCAAGCAGGGCCTCTTCGTCCGCTGCGTGCGCATCGCGGTCAACAACCTCGCCGGCGTGCCCTCCATCGTCTTCGGCGTCTTCGGCCTCGGCTTCTTCGTCTACATGGTCGGCGGCAGCATCGACCAGCTCTTCTTCAGCCTCTCCCTGCCCACGCCCACCTTCGGCACCGGCGGCGTGCTCTGGGCCTCCGCCACCCTCGCGCTCATGACCGTGCCCGTCGTCATCGTCTCCACCGAGGAGGCCCTCGCCGCCGTCTCCCGCGGCAGCCGCGAAGGCTCGCTCGCCTGCGGCGCCTCCAAGTGGCAGACCATCCAGCGTATCGTTCTCCCCGCCTCGCTCCCCGGCATCCTCACCGGCCTCATCCTCGCCATGGCCCGCGGCGCCGGCGAAGTCGCCCCCCTGATGCTCGTCGGCGTGGTCAAGCTCGCCCCCACCCTCCCCATCGACGGCATCCCGCCCTTCGTCCACCTCGAGCGGAAGTTCATGCACCTCGGCTTCCACATCTTCGACCTCGGCTTCCAGTCCCCCGACTCCGAGGCCGCCAAGCCCATGGTCTTCGCCACCACCTTCCTCCTCATCCTCCTCGTGGTCTGCCTCAACCTCGGCGCCATCCTCATCCGCAACCACCTGCGCAAGAAATACAAGGTCTCCACGTTCTAATCCGCGCGATCCGCGGTCAAAAACTCCTCCTCCCCCGTCCCTTTCGTCCCTCTCCGCCATGGCCCTCGCCCGTCCCTCCGATTTCGCCCACGCCTCCGCGCCCGCGCCCGGCACCTTCAACCCGGCCTACATCCAGGTGAAGAACTTCAGCTTCTACTACGGGCACAACAAGGTCCTCCACTCGCTCGCACTCGACATCCCCGAGCGCCAGGTCACCGCGTTCATCGGCCCCTCCGGCTGCGGCAAATCCACCCTCCTGCGCAATCTCAACCGCATGAACGACCTCATCGACGGCGTCCGCCACGAAGGCGACATCACCGTCGGCGGCCGCAGCATCTACGATCCCCTCCTCGAGGTCATCGCCCTGCGCAAACGCATCGGCATGGTCTTCCAGAAGTCCAACCCCTTCCCCAAGTCGATCTACGAAAACGTCGTCTACGCCCTTCGCGTCGCCGGCCGCAACGGCAAGTCCGAGCTCGACGAAGTCGTCGAACGCTCCCTCCGTGGCGCCGCCCTCTGGGATGAGGTCAAGGACCGCCTCCACGAGAGCGCCTTCGGCCTCTCCGGCGGCCAGCAGCAGCGCCTCTGCATCGCCCGCGCCATCGCCAATCGCCCCGAGATCCTCCTCATGGACGAGCCCTGCTCGGCGCTCGACCCCATCGCCACCTCCAAGGTCGAGGAGCTCATCCACGAGCTGAAGAAGGAGTTCACCATCGTCATCGTGACCCACAACATGCAGCAGGCCGCCCGCGTCTCCGACCGCACCGCCTTCTTCTACCTCGGCAAACTCATCGAATACGCCGCCACGCCCGATATCTTCATGAACCCCAAGAACCCCCAGACCGAGGCCTACGTCTCCGGCCGCTTCGGCTAATCTAGCCTCCAGCCCACCAGCCACTAGCTCCTCGATCCTAGCACATGAAACGCTTTTTTGATTCCGAACTCGAAACCTTCCGCTCCGATCTCCTTCGCATGGGCGAAGTGGCCGTCCGCCAGGTGCGCGACGCCATCCAGGCGCTCCTCACCGGCGACGCCCGGCTCGCCGAGCGCGTCCTCGCCGCCGACGACGAACTCGACGCCCTGGAAAAGCAGATCGATACCGAGGCCATCCGCTACATGAACCTCCGCGGCCCCGTCGCCACCGAGCTCCGCCTCGTCATCGTCGGCATGAAGGCCTCCCACGACCTCGAGCGCGTGGGCGACGAGGCCAGCAACATCTGCAAGCGCACCATCCGGCTTGCCGCCGAGCCGCCGCTCAAACCCTACGTCGACCTCCCCCGCATGGCTGAGATCGCGATCCAGATGCTGCGCGACGCCCTCGAGTGCTTCATCCAGGCCGACCAGGAAAAAGCGCTCGCCGTGGTGCGTCGCGACAAGGAGGTCGACGACCTCAACAAGCAGCTCTACCGCGAACTCAGCAGCTACATGATCGAGCAACCCGGCACGACGACCCGCGCCCTCGAGCTCATGTTCATCAGCAAGAGCATCGAGCGCATCGCCGACCACGCGACCAACATCGCCGAGGAGATGGTCTTCCTTAACGACGCGCAGGACATCCGCCACGACGAGTCCCTGAAAAAGTCGAAGGCCTAATCACCGCGCCCCCGCCGCCCCGCGGCGGGCCCGGGACGGGACATTCGTCATTGGGTCATCGGTCATTGGTCATTGGTCATTCCGCCCGCGGCGGTCATTGGACATGTCGAACCAGCCACCTGCGGTGGCTAGACCGCGCAGCGGCGGTCATCTCATTGGTCATTGGACATTGGTCATTGGACATTCCGCGCAGCGGCGCGCCCTTGACTCCCGGGCCCGCCCGCCGCTACCCCTTGACCTTTTCTCGACACAAACCCTCCGCACCAAACCGCATCCGCTCATGCCCGCAGCCAACGACATCCGCAAAGGCCAAGTCATCAAATTCAACGGCGAGGCCCACCTCGTCATGGAGACCCAGCACCGCACCCCGGGCAACCTCCGCGCCTTCGTGCAGATGAAGATGCGCAACCTGCGCTACGGCAAATCGCTCGACCAGCGCTTCAACTCGACCGACACCGTCGAGGTCCTCCCCACCGAGCACAAGACCCTCGAGTTCTCCTACGCCGACCGCGACGCCTACTCGTTCATGGATCCCGAGACCTACGAGTCCATCGAGCTGCCCGCCTCCCTCATCGGCGACGCCAAGAACTTCCTCGTCGCCAACGGCAAGGTCGAGGTCCTCTACGTCGACGGCAAGCCCCTCACCATCGAGCTGCCCTCCTCCGTCAACCTCAAGATCGTCGAGAGCGCCGAAGGCGTGAAGGGCGACACCGCCTCCAACGTCCAGAAGCCCGCCACCCTCGAGACCGGCCTCATCGTCCAGGTCCCCCTCTTCATCAAGGAAGGCGAGATCATCAAGGTCTCCACCTCCGACGGCAGCTACATGGGCCGCGCCTGATTTTCCGGCCCGCGCCACCGCCCGTCCTATCCCCGGCCGCCTCTTCCCGAGGCGGCCTTTTTTTGTGCGGCCCCGGCCGGACCGGGGCCACGTGATCCCGTGTCGGCTCAGCCGGCATCATGCAGATAGGCGGCAGAGCAGCGAGGTGAGATCGCGAGCAGATTTCGGTGCGGACCGAGCGAAGGAATACTCGGAGAGTATTTCAAGACGAGGGCCCCACCGAAAGGTGCCGCGAGATCACCTCGATGCGACCCGAACATTTGCATGATGTCGGCTCAGCCGCCCGCCGCCGCGGACTCCAGCTCCTCCCAGCGGGCGAAGGCCGTGGCGTGCTCCGCCTCGATCTCCCGCAGGCGCGCCTCCGCGGCGCGCACCGTCGCCGCGTCGGACTTGAAGAACTTCGGGTCGCCCAGCTTCGCGACCAGCTCCGCCTGCTCCGTCTCCAGTTTTTCGATACGCGCCGGCAGCTCGGCCAGCTCGCGCTGCTCCTTGTTCGTCAGCTTGCGCGCGCCCGCCGGCTTTTTGTCCGCGGCCGCCGGGGCGGACGCCGCGGGCGTGGCGATGGCGCGGGCGTTGGCCCGCGGCGAGGCCGGCGCGCTCTTCGCCTGCTTGGCCTTCTCCGCCACCCAGTCGCTGTAGCCACCGATAAACTCCTCGATGCCGCCGCGGCCGTCGAAGACGAAGGTGCCGGTCACCACCTCGTCCAGGAAACGCCGGTCGTGGCTCACCACCAACACCGTGCCCTCGAACTCGACCAGCAGGTTCTCCAGGAGGTCGAGCGTCTCGGCGTCGAGGTCGTTGGTCGGCTCGTCGAGCACCAGCACGTTGGCCGGCTTGGTGAAGACCCGCGCCAGCAGCAGGCGGTTGCGCTCGCCGCCCGAGAGCACGCGGGCCGGCGTGCGCGCGCGGGTGGGATCGACCTCTCTGGCCTGCAGGTCGCTGATCACGTGGCGCGAGCGCCCCTGCACCGTGACGTGCGAGTTGCCGTCGGAGACGTTGTCCGCGACCGTCTTCTCGTCGTCGATCTGCGCGCGCAGCTGGTCGAAGTAGACGACCTCCAGTTTGGTGCCGTGTTTGAGCGTGCCGCCCGTCGGCTCCAGTTGCCCGAGCAGCAGCTTGAGGAAGGTGGTCTTGCCCGCGCCGTTCGGGCCGATCAGGCCGATCTTGTCGCCGCGGGTGATCACCGTGGAGAAATCACGCACCAAGGGCTCCGCGCCCGGGTAGGCGAAGGTGAGCTTGTCGGCTTCGATCACCTTCACGCCCGACTCCTCGGCCGCCGAGATGCGGATGTTGGCGTTGCCCGCGCGCTCACGCCGGGCCCGGCGCTCGGCGCGCAGGGCCGCGAGTTGCTCGAGGCGCGCCCCGGCGCGCTTGCGCTGCGCGGAGGGCTTTCGCCGCGCCCACTCCTCCTCCTGCTCGAGCTTCTTGTCGGCCGCGGCGCGCTGGCGCTCCTCGGCCTCGAGGCGCTCCTGCCGGCGCACGAGAAACACGTCGTAGGGGCAGGCCCAGTTGGTGAGCACGCCGCGGTCCAGCTCGACGATGCGCGTGGCGAGCTTTTGCAGAAAGGCCCGGTCGTGCGTCACGAAAAACAGGCCGATCTTCTCGTTGAGCAAAAACTCCTCGAGCCAGAGGATGCTCTCGATGTCGAGATGGTTGGTCGGCTCGTCGAGCAGCAGGAGGTCGGGCTTGCTCGCGATGGCGCGCCCGAGGAGCACGCGACGCTTCAAGCCGCCCGAGAGCGTCGACACCTCCGCGTGCGGATCGAGTTGCAGACGCGAGATCAGGTCCTCCACCCGCACGTCGATCTCCCAATCCTCCTCGTGCCCGGCCGCGTCGCGGCGCACGCCCGAGGCCACCACGTCGTGCACCGTGCCCGCCAGGTCCTGCGGCACCTCCTGGACCAACCGGGCGAAATGCGCCCCAGGCTGGCGAAACACCTGCCCGCCATCCGGCTTCATCTCGCCCGCGATCAGCTTCATCAGCGTCGATTTGCCCGCGCCGTTGCGCCCGACGAGGCAGACGCGCTCGCCCGGATCGACCTGGAAATTCACGTGGTCGAGCACGGGCGCGCCGCCGAAGGCATGGGAGAGATCGAGAAGACTGAAAAGGGCCATGAACCGGCCACCCTGAAAATCCCCTCGCTTGCGTGCAACCCCGCAGACTGCACCGTGAAGAAACCCCTCATGCCCTTCCGTTTCCCCACCGCGCCTCTCCGACTCGCGCCCGCCGCGCTTCTCGCTCTCCTTCCCCTCACCATGTCCGCCGACACCCTTCTGCCCATCGCGCCCCTTCCTCTCTTCATCGGCAACTACGCCGACGCCATCCACGCCGCCGACTTCGACCCCGCCACCGGCACCCTCAGCGGCGGCCGCCCCGTCGCGCCGCTGCCCAAGGCCTCCTTCCTCGCCAAGTCCCAGAACGGCCGCTTCCTCTACGCCGTCAGCGAGAGCGGCGCCGGCGCGGTCCATGCCTTCGCCATCGACACCGACCTCGGCGGACTCACCGCCCTCAACTCCCGCCCGAGCGAGGGCCCCGGCCCCTGCGATGTCGCCCTCTCGCCCGACGGCCGCCTCGTCGCCGCGGCCAACTACAGCGGCGGCAGCGTGATCGTCTTCCCCGTGCAAGCCGACGGCTACCTCGGCGAAAAAATCTTCTTCGCGCAGCACGCCCACGCCACCGACGTCTTCCCCGGCCGCCAGAAACGCCCGCACGCCCACGGCGTCACCTGGTCGCCCGACGGCCGCCTGCTCCTCGTCCCCGACCTCGGCGGCGACCGCGTCTACCTCTACGCCCGCGACCTCGCGAAAGACACCCTCGGCCCCAATCCCGCCCAAGCCTGGATCGAGATGCCCGCCGGCGCCGGCCCGCGCCATGCCGAGTTCTCCCCCGACGGCCGCCACCTCTACGTGATCAATGAGCTGGGCAACACCGTCTCGGTCGCGGCCTACGACGCCGCCGCCGGCACCCTGCCCTTGATCGAGACGCTCTCCACGCTGCCGCCCGAAGGCTTCGCCGGCGCCACCAAGACCGCCGAGATCGCGATCCACCCGGCCGGCCACACCGTCTACGCCTCCAATCGCGGGGCGGACACGCTGGCGGTCTTCGCGCGCGATGCCGCCAGCGGACGCCTCACCCCGGCCGGCTACGTGCCCGTGCCGCCCAATCCCCGCCACTTTGCGCTCAGCCTCGACGCGCGCTGGCTGCTCTCCGCCAGCCAGGACGCCGACGTGATCGCCGTCTTCGCCGTCGATCCCGCCACCGGCGCGCTCACGCCCTCCGGCTCGCCCTTCGCCACGCCCAAGCCGGTCTGCCTCCGCTTCTAGCCCGCACGTTTCGCCCGAAAGGCGGAGGAACGCGTCGGGCCACGAAGCGCGGGGGCGGCGAGATCAAAACCGCTTCTGTTCCTCACCGCCCAGGGCGTCCCCTTCCCGCTCGATCCGGCGCACGTTTTGCCAGAGCAGCGCGCCCAGCACGCCCACGATCACCAGCATGAGACAGGCGAGCAGAAGAGGCCACACGCCAAAGCCGAGCAGCAGACCCTTGCGCGTCGTCACCAAGGCCTCGATCTCGGCTCCCCCGCGGATCGCGTCGAAGTTGAGACGGATGGATTCCTCCCGCTGCCGGAGTTGATACTCGTCGAAAGCCGGCCGCAGCGCTCCCGTCCGGTGCGCGGCCGCCGCCTGACGCTCCCCCGTCCGCACGAGATCCAGGAGCCGCTCCAGCGCGGCGTGATACTCCTGCGACGCCCGCCAAAGCGGCTCGCGGGGGCTGTCCTCCACGGCTCCGTCGGGAAACACCTGGCGCAGCCGCTGCACCTCCCTCCGCCTCGCCTCCTCCAGACGCTGAAGCACCTCGCGCCGCTCCTCCTCGTCCGTCGCCATCAGCAGATTGAGCGCGGCCCGGTGCGTGTTGGTCGATTCCTGCGCGAGCAACATCACCTCGTGCAGGCCGGGCACGGCGTTGTTGAGTTTCTCCGCGTAGCGATCGTTGAGGCGGTCGATGACGAGGCAGGCCACCAACGCCGTGGCGAGGTTGGAGCAAAGCAGCAGCCAGATGAGGGCGGTCGAGAGACGGGAGCGGCGCCGATTGGATTGTGGCATGGGAACGAGAGACTGATTGTCAGGACCCGGGGAGCTTGGCCGCGGGGGCGGCGGCGGGAGCATGTTTGGCCAGATAGAAGCCGAGGGAAAGGATTGCCCAGAGGCGAAACGCCTCGGGCGCGGAGCGGGAGGCTTCGAGACGCCGCAGCGCCGCCCCGGCGTCGAGCGTGAAGCCCAGACGCTCGCGCAGGGTCTGCACCGCCGCGTGGAAATCCTCGCGGAAGGGGCCGAGCAAAAGCTGGCCGCGGGCGAGGTTGAAACCGGTCTTCGGACGGCGCACCAGCTCGCGATTGGCCTCGGAGAGGCTTCCGGCGATGAGCGGCTTGGCCACGCCCTCGCGCGTGCGCCGCAAGTCCGCCGGCATCCGCAACGCGCACTCCACGTAGCGGCGCCCGAGGAAGGGCACGCGCAGTTCCTGGTGATTCGCCATCGTCGCCCAGTCCGCGTCGCGCAGCAGCATGTCGCGCGTGTAGCCGCGCAGCTCGGCCAGACTAACGGCGTTGAAGCCATCCAGCCGCTCGAAGGCCGCGAGGTCGTCGGTCGGCGCGCGCCACACTTGCAGCAGGGCCTGCGCACCGGGCCAGATCCCGCGGATTTGCGTCGGCGTGAAAAAGCGCCGCCGCTCCTGGGTGAGCCGCCAGGCGCTCGCCGCCTCCGCGAGCATGAGGTCGAGCCGCTCGGCCGCCACTTCGCCGCGCAAGGACCGGTAGGCCCGCACCGTGCCCCGTCGCAGCAGGCCGGCCATGGGCCCGGCGAGTCGCACCAGACGCGAGAGCTGGGGCAGCGTGGTCGCATGCCCATAGGCGCCGTGCAGCTCGTCCGCGCCGGTGCCGCTCAGCACCACCGTCAAGTCGGCCGCCCGCGAGGCGCGCGAGACGAGGTAGGTGTTCACCCCGTCCGCCGAGGGCAGGTCCATCGCCGCGAGCCCGTCGCGCAACCACTCGCGCACCTCCGCCTGGCCGAGGCGCACGCCACGATGCCGCACGCCGAGGTTGGCGGCGGTGATGGCGGCCAGCTCGGTCTCGTCGTTGGTGGTCAGCTCGCCGCCCAGCGTGAAGGCGGTCACCCGGGCGCGCTGCTCGGACGGGATCGCCTCCAGGAGCGCCGTCGAGTCGAGACCGGCGGAGAGAAACACGCCCGTCGGCACGTCCGATTCGAGGTGCTCGAGCACCGTCTCCCGCCACACCGCATCATGCCACGCCTCCGCGTCCCGCGGCGCGGGCTGGGAAAGGATCTTCTCGATCGGCCAGAAGCTCTCGGTGCGCAGCCGCGTGGGGTCGTCGAGATCGATCTCGCCGCGATGCCCGGCCGGAAACGCGTGGATGCCGGCGAAGATCGTGTCGGGATCCTGCAAGGAGCCGAAACGCAGGAAATCGAGCACGCCGGGCAGATGCAGGTCTCCCTCCCACAAACCCGAAGCGAGGATGGCGCGGATCTCCGACGCGAACAACCACCCGCCCCCGCGGGTGCGGGTGTAGTAGAGCGGCTTGATGCCCAGGGGATCGCGCGCGATCACCAGCCGTCGCCGCGCCGCGTCGTGCCAGAGCACGGCAAACATGCCGTCCAGAGCCGCGAAAAACTCCGGCCCGCGCGCGACCAGCCCGCGCAGCAGCACCTCGGTGTCGCCCGTGCTGCGAAAAGCCTCGGGCCCGCCCAGCTCCCGCCGCAGCGAGCGATAATTGAAAATCTCACCATTGAAGGCGAGCACGTCGCCCGAAGCGGGATCGCGCATCGGCTGCGCCGCCGCCGTGCTCAGGTCGAGAATCGACAGACGCGTGTGCACCAGGTGGAGCTGCGAGCCGTCGCGGAGCCGCGTCGACCAGTGTCCGTGCCCGTCCGGGCCGCGATGCGCGAGGGCGCCTTGCAGACGCTCCGCCTGGAACGCCTCCCGTCCGATATAACCGGCGATGCCGCACATGACGAGGGCTCAGCGGCGGCGGACGCTATCGACTCGGGCGTGGGACCAACTCAACACACAGGACAGCTGGGGTGGGATCGCGGGAGGCAAGCAGGGGAATGGGCCGTGACCGGAAAACAGCCCAAGCGCGGATCGCTGGCAATCGGTTTTCGGCTGATGCCGCGCTCCACGTAGCCGACCGCAAGCACCCTGCAAAAGCCCGAGGGGCTCGCGCAAGGTGCCCGCCCTCCCGGCGAGCGCTCCGCGGGCCGATCGGACTAAAAGCCCGGCACCGTGAGGCTCTTGCCGTTGTCCTTGCGACCGAGCGCGAGCAGGAAAGGCGCGGCGGCCTTGGCCCAGACCTCCGGCTTCGGATAGTCGCCGGCATTCGCGGCGTAGCACTGCCGCAGCATGGCGGTGTCGATGACCCCCGGGCTCAGCGGCACCGCCGCGAGCGGCGCGGGCAGCTCCTCGGCGAGCGCCTTGGTAAGCCCCTCCACGCCCCACTTGCTCGCGCAATACGGCGCGAAATCGCCCGAGACCGAGCGCCCCCAGCCCGAGGAGAGGTTCACCACCACGCCCGATCCCCGCTCGATCATCGCCGGCACGAAGCCCTGCACCACGTGCACGATGCCGCCCAGATTGACCTGAAACAGCTTCGCCACCGCCGCGCTGTTCTGTTTCCAAAGCGGCGCCGGATCGGTGAGCAAGCCGGCGTTGTTGATCACGAGATCCGGAGCGCCATGCTGGGTCAGCATTCGCTCGGCCCACAGCTCGACCTTTTTCGCCTCGGCGACATCGAGCACGTCGAAGCTGCTCGGAGCCGGCACCCCAAAGCGCAGGTCGAGGATCGCCTCGGGGTCGCGCCCGCAGCCGATCACCGTGTGCCCCTGCGCGACGAATTCGCTGACGAGCGCGCGCCCCAAGCCCTTGGTGCATCCGGTAAGAACGATTTTCTTGGCCATGCGCGCAAGAAGGCGGGAAAGACGCGAAAAACCAGCCGCATTTTTCGCCCGCGGCGGTTTTTTCGCCCCGCCCTCCCGCGATCAGCGGCTCTGCAGACTGAAGCGGTTGAGCCCCGCCTTCCGACAGGCGTCCATCACGAAAGCCAGGGTGCGCAGCGGCGTCTCCTCGTCGGCGCGGATGAGCACCGGGATATCGCGGTTCACCTCGCGGATCTGCGCGAGCAAGGGCTCCAGCTCCTCGCGCGTGATCACCCGGGGCGCGGTGCGATCGGTGGCGAAGCTCAGCTCGCCCTCCCGGCCGATGCCGAGGATCACCGTGCCATCGAAGGTGTTGGTGCCGGCCGTCTCCACCCGCGGCAGGGTGATGTTGAGCGTGCCGGGCGCGCGAAACTGCATCGTCACGAAGGCGAAAAAAACCAGGATCACGAGCACGTCGATCAAGGGCACGAGGTTGAGCTCGGGCCGGCGACGGCGGCGGGTGCGCAGGCTGCTCATGGCGGCTCAGGCGCGAGTCTCGGCGGGCTCGGGCGTCGCCACGCCCCGCCCCTCGGTGTTTTCGGACAAAAGACGCGCGAGCAACACGTCGAGCTGCGCGGCGTATTTGTCGACCCGGCGCTGAAACACGCCGCCACCGATCAAGGCCGGGATCGCGATGCTCAGACCGATGATCGTGGCCGAAAGGGCGAGCGACACGCCGCTCGTGAATTGCACCGGATCCGGCAACCCCGTCGTGCCGCTGATACTCGAGAAGACCCGCACCAGCGACCACACCGTGCCGGTGAGCCCGATCAAGGGGGCGCCCGCGTAGATGACGTCCAGGTAGGGCAGGCCGCGCTCCATGTGCGAGACCTCCAGCCGGGCAAAGGCGCGCACTCCCTCCGAGTCGCCGGGGTGGCTGCGCGCGAAGCGCACGATGCGCCCCAGCACCGAGTGGTCGTCGCCCGGCGTCGGCCGCCCCGCCACGATATCCTCCGCCAGCTCGTCGGGCAGGATCACCGAGCGCCGCAGCGCCCAGCCGCGTTCACAGAGGATGAAGACCAGCACGAGCGAGCAGAGCGCGAGCGGATAGATGAGGATGTCGGCGCCCCGGATGAGGTCGATGACGGCAAGTGGCATGGAGTGGGAGGAGAGCACGAGGCGCGCTTTATCGCACGGCGTCAACAAGCCGAAAGCATGCCGCGCCCGATCCCGCGGTCCCGGCCCGCTCGGCCTCTGCGTAAAATCCGCGCGCTCCGAGCGAAAACCGCCGTCCGCAACGACCGCCGCGCGCAGGGGCGGATTTACGCCAAAATCCGCGGAGCCGGTCCCTCGCGCTTTCGCTAGCCTCCCGCCCGCACTCGCTTCCCCCACCATGGACACCTCCACCCAACACCCCCGCCCCGTCGAGCTCGGCACGCCCCCTGACCGGCGCCTCATCCTCGCCGCCGGCGTCACCCTCCTGGCCTGCCTGGGCTCCGTCTATGCGTGGAGCTTCTTCACCAAGCCGCTCCAGCAGGCCTACCACTGGAGCAGCATGCAGACCGGCCTGGTCTTCAGCCTCGCCGTCGCCGGGCTCGGTTTCGCCGCGCTCTACACCGGCCCCCTCGTCTCCAAGCTCGGCGGCCGGCGCCTCATGAAGCGCGCCACGCTCTTCTTCCTCTCGGGCTACCTCATCTCCAGCCTCGGGCTCTACCTCGGCTCGGGCGTCATCGGTCCGGTCGACTCGCCCTTCGTCAACTGGCTCAGCTTCGGCCTGCTCACCCTCGGCTACGGCGTGATCGGCGGCATCGGCCTCGGCACCGGCTACGTCACCGCGGTCTCCACCGTCGCCGGCTGGTTCCCGGACAAGAAGGGCTTTGCCACCGGCGTCATCGTCATGGGCTTCGGCATCGGCGCCCTCTTCATGAGCAAGGTCTTCGCCCCCTTCGCGATGAAGCTCACCGGGGGCAACGTCGCCGGCGCCTTCCTCATCATCGCCGGCGTCTATGCCGTCATCATGGCCCTCGCCTGCCGCTTCATCTACAGCCCGCACGCCGCCCTCGCCACCCAGCACAAGCCCACCGTGGGCGAGACCTACGCCCACTCCACCAACGTCCGCGTGCGCCTCTGGACCATCTGCTTCCTCTACAGCGTCGCCGGCCTCGGCATCATCAGCCTGCTCTCGCCGCTGATGCAGGCGCTGAGCAGCAAGGCCGACCCGGAGCTCGGCGCCGCCGAGCTCGCCGCCGCGGGCGCCACCCTCATCGCCATCGCCTCCATCGGCAACAGCGTCGGCCGCCTCTTCTGGGCCTGGCTCTCCGACATCATCGGACGCGTCAACGTCTTCATCGCCCTCCTCGCCACCTCGGCCCTCGCCTACTTCGTCATGCCCTCCGTGAGCTCCCCCTTCCTCTTCGGGTTGCTCATCTGCTACGCCATCGCCTGCTACGGCGGCGGCTTCGGCACCATCCCCTCCCTCATCAGCGACCTCTTCGGCGCCAAGCGCATGTCCGCCATGCACGGCCTCGTGCTCACCGGCTGGGCCACCGCGGGCCTCACCGCCCCTCCGCTCTTCGGCTTCATGAACGACCGCATCCCCGAACAGGCCGCCACCATCGCCTACCTCATCTGCGGCGGCGCCCTGCTTGTCTCCACGCTCATCGCCTGGTCGCTCAAACCGCTCCACGCCCGCTGCACCCAGCCCCTGGCGCCCGCACCCGTCGCCGACGACGCAGCCGCGGCCCTGCCCAAACGCGCCCTCGCCGGCAGTCCCGCCTGATCCGCGTCCACCGCCCGGCGGAGGGGCCGCCCCCTCCGCTTCGACACCGCCTCGCGCCGGCAGCCACGGGCCCGCCCGCGTGCCGGCCTTCGCCTCTCCACGTCCTCATGAAATCCGACTCCCGACTCGCGCTCTCCACCTTCGCCCTGGCCCTCGGCCTGGGCGCCGGCACCGCCCTCGCCGGGCCCAGGGTGCAAACGTCACTGAGCGCGCTCGTCGGTTACGACGACAACGTCTACGGCGTCGACAGCGGTCCGCTGGCCACCATCGAGTCGCCCTACTCCACCCTCTCAGCCCGCCTTGCCCTCCAAGCCGCGCCGGGCTTGCACCTCGCCTACTCCCCCAGCCTCACCCGCTACTTCGACGCCAGCCGGGAGGACCACGACAAACACTCGCTCCAAGGCACCTGGGCCCGAAAGGCCGGCGCGACCTCCTGGAGCACCGCCACCGAGCTCACCTACATTTTCGGCGACAAGGAAGGCACGGACTACGGCCCCGGCCACGGCGGCGCCTTCTCCACCGCCATCCCGCGCGAACGCCGCGAACAGTTCCAAAACAAGACCGACCTCGCCCTGCGCCACGACTTCTCCGCCGGCTTCGTCCGGGCCCTCGGCCGCCTCGCCTACTGGGACATGCGCACCGCCCCCGTATCCGGTTGCAACTACGTCGACCGCTACGACATCCAGGGCGGCCTCGACCTGGGCCGCCGCTTCGGCGAGGGCGAGCGCGGTCCGGAGCTCTACCTCGGCTACCGCCACGGCTACCAGTTCCAGGACCGCGACGGCAACCCCGCCTCCCCGCGCCACGCCTCCAACCACTACGACCGGATCGTGCTCGGCGGCGACGTCCGCCTGGGCTCCACCCTCCGGCTCAACGGCGAAGTCGGCTGGTCCCGCCACGTCTACTCCGACGACCCCGCGATCTACGCCGCACCGCCCACCCAGACCGATCTTTTCACCGAGCTCTCCCTCGCCTGGACCCCCACGCCCAAGGACGAGATCCAGCTCAAAAGCTCCCGGGCCCGCACCGTCTCCACCACCGGCGTCAACCAGTTCATGCTCAGCCACCATCAGCTGAGCTGGAAACACAGCTTCAACGACACCTGGAGCACGCGCCTCGGGGTGCGGAGCATCGACGCCGACTACCTCCCCGCGGACCGCCACGACGCCGTCTACGGGTTCACCGCCTCCCTCACCCACACCTTCAATCCTGCGTGGAGCGCCACCCTGTCCGCCACCGCCGACCGCGGCCGCGAGCTCCACCCCGACATCGTCGGCAGCGCCTCCAGCAATCGCGAGTTCGACCGCCACTACGTGTCCTTCTCCGTGACCTGGAAAAAGTGACCGCGGCCGCGCGCCCCCGCGGCCGCCGCCCGGACCTCACACTCCGGCATTCCCTCCCCGCCCCGCTTCCCTCCTGATCTCGGGCGATGTCAGAGCCCGAGATCGTCAACCTCTCCACCTACCGCTTCACGCCCTTCGCCGCGGACCGGCTGCCCGACCTGCGCGAACGGCTCCACGCGCACTGCCGCTCCCTCGGTCTCCGCGGCACCATCCTTCTCGCCACCGAAGGCATCAACCTCTTCGTCGCCGGCCCCCGCTCCGCCACCGACGCCCTCCTCGCCGAGCTGAGCACCCTGCCCGGCCTCGCCGACCTGAGCGCCAAGGAAAGCCTCTCCGCCACGCAGCCCTTCGGACGCATGCTGGTGAAGATCAAGCGCGAGATCATCGCCTTCGGCGTGCCGGGCATCGACCCCGCCCGCGCGCCCGCCCCTCGCCTCGACCCGCGCGAACTCAAACGCTGGCTCGACGAGGGCCGCGCCGTCACCTTGCTCGACACCCGCAACGACTACGAGATCGCCGCCGGCACCTTCGTCGGCGCCGTCGCCCCCGGCATCTCGCGCTTCCGCGATTTCCCCGAGGCGCTCCGCCGCCTGCCCGCCGAGCTCAAAAGGGGCCCGGTGGTCAGCTTTTGCACCGGCGGCATCCGTTGCGAAAAAGCCGCGCCGCTGCTCCTCCGCGAAGGCTTCACCGAGGTCTACCAGCTCGATGGCGGGATCCTCAAATACTTCGAGCTCTGCGGCGGCGCGCACTATGCCGGCGACTGCTTCGTCTTCGACGCCCGCGGCGGAGTCGACGCCGGCCTCCAGGCCTCCACACCACCGGATCGCTGAGCGACGCGTCCGCCCCGCCCGGTCTCGCGCCCCAAATGCGCGGCGCCCGCCCGCGCTCTCCGGTCCCCGAAAGACGGGACGCGGGCCCATGTCAAAACGACTCGCGACTTCCCGGCCCCCGCCCCATCGCGCGCTCCCGTGCTTCCCCCGAGAACCCGGGCCGCCGGCGCATGGTCACATGGCTCATGAAGCCCAACAACACCGACCTTTCCGATGACACCGGCGCCAAGATCCTCATGCAGGGCATTCAGCTCGAGTTGACCGAGGCCCTCCAAAACGCGATCCGCGACAAGTTCTCCGTCCTGCTGCGCCACAACCCCTACATCATCCGCATCAACGTGCGCCTCGCCTCGCACCAGACCCGCGGACAACTGCACCTCTACCGCGCCACCGCCCAGATCGAGATCGGCGGACCCGACCTCAACGCCTCCGCCGAGGCGCCCGACGCCTACGACGTGCTCGACCTGCTCGTGGCCAAGCTCAACAAGCTGATCGAGCGCCGCCACGGCCTGCGCAAGGACCGGCGCAACCATCCGCACGACATCGAGCTCGCCGCCGCCATCCCCAAGGCCAGCCCGGCGGAGTAGCCCGCCCGAGAACTTCGGCGACGCGCCCGGGGAGCGGCGCCCGCGGCTATTTCGCCAACTCCAGGCCGAAGTAGTCCCTCGCGTTGCCGAAGCAGATGTCGCGCACCAACGCGTCGAGCGCCGCGGCGTCGTCCGGGATCAGCCCCGCCTCCACGTCCTCGCCGAGCAGCTTGCAGAGGATGCGGCGGAAGTATTCATGGCGCGGATACGACAGGAAGCTGCGCGAATCGGTGAGCATGCCGACGAACTTCGAGAGCAGGCCGAGCGAGCTGAGCGCGTTGATCTGCCACTCCATGCCCTCCTTCTGGTCGAGGAACCACCAGCCGCTGCCGAACTGGATCTTCCCGGCCACGGAGCCGTCCTGGAAGTTGCCGATCATGGTCGCGAAGACGTAGTTGTCGGCCGGGTTGAGGTTGTAGAGCACGACCTTCGGGAGCGCGTTGTCGCGGTCGAGGGTGTCGAGGTAGCGCGAGAGGGCGCGCGCCTGCGGGAAGTCGCCGATCGAGTCCACGCCGGCGTCGGCGCCGAGGCGCTTGAGCAGGCGGCTGTTGTTGTTGCGCAGGGCGCCGAGGTGGAGCTGCTTGGTCCAGCCGCGCTTGGCGTCGAGGCGGCCGAGGTAGACCATCACATACCAGACCCACTTGGCGGTCTGCTCGGGCGTGGCGGCGCGGCCGGCGCGCGTCTGCTCGAAGATCGCGCGGGCCTCGGCCTCGCTGCAATCGGCGTCGGGCAGGTTTTCGAGGCCGTGGTCGGAGAGGCGGCCGCCGAGCGAGTGGAAAAAGGCGTGGCGCCGGTCGAGTGCGTCGAGCAGCGCGGAGAGGGTGCGGATGTCGACGTCGGCGCGGGCGGCGAGCTGGTCGCACCAGGCGTTGAAGACGGCCGGGGCGCCCACGGCCATGAGCTTGTCGGCGCGGTAGGTCGGGTAGACGCGGGTGCGGAGGCCGCTCTTGGCGATGGCGACGTGGTGCTCGAGCGAATCGGCGGGATCGTCGGTGGTGCAGACCACCGCGACGCGGTTGGCCGCGAGGATGCTGTGGGTGCTGAAGGCGGGGGTCGCGAGCTCGGCGTTGGCCAGCTCCCAGATCTTGGGCGCGTTGGCCTCGTTGATCAGGAGGTCGATGCCGAAGTAGCGGCGCAGCTCGAGGTGCGACCAGTGGTGCAGCGGGTTGCGCACCAGCTGCGGCACGACGCGGCAGTAGGCGAGAAACTTGTCATAGTCGGAGGCGGAGCCGGTGATGAGGTCCTCGTTGACGCCGGCCGAGCGCAGGGCGCGCCACTTGTAGTGGTCGCCGCCGAGCCAGATCTCCGCGAGGTTGCGAAACTGCTTGTTCGCCGCGATTTGATCGGGCGGGAGGTGGCAGTGGTAATCGTAGATCGGCTGGTCCTTCGCGACCTCGTGGTAAAGGCGACGCGCGGTGGCGGTGGTGAGCAGGAAGTCGTCGGGAAGGAAGGCGGAGGACATGGGAAAACGAGTATTAGCCACGGAGCGCACAGAGCGCGGACACGGAGGACACGGAGTTGAAAACCGAACTCTGGTAGGGACGCGGGACTGGTCGGCTACGGTTGAACCGGGATCGAAAAAACCCGGAGCAGGGAGGAAGGCGAAGATCCTCCTCCAACCTCCGTGACTGAGCTCCGTGTCCTCGTGAAGAGAATAGCGTTGCCGATCAGCCGACGAGGTTGGCCTTGATGTAGTCGAAGCTCTGTTTGATGGAGACGAAGGGGTCGCCGGGGCAGACGTCCTGCTCGACGATAAACCACTGGCAGCCGCCGGCCTCGGCCGCGGCACACACGCGCTTGAAATCGATCGTGCCCGAGCCGATCTCACAGTAGGTGCCCTCGCCCTGCGGGTTCACCTTGTAGTCCTTGAGGTGAATGAAGGGGGCGCGGCCCTGCACGCGCTTCACCCACTCCACCACGTCGCCGCCGCCGCGCTGCACCCAGTAGGTGTCGAGCTC
Organism: Verrucomicrobiota bacterium; assembly: GCA_030604905.1. Taxonomy (GTDB): domain Bacteria; phylum Verrucomicrobiota; class Verrucomicrobiia; order Opitutales; family Opitutaceae; genus IMCC26134_A. Next base: position 27,526 of record JAUVVA010000040.1, read on the forward strand.
GGCGAGCACGTTCTCGGGCGAAGTGTTGGCGTAGATGCTCTCGAGGATCGTGGGGCCGCCGGAGGGGCGGTAGAACTCGTGGGCGTGGTTGTGGTAGCCGAGGCCGAGACCGGCCGCGCGCATCTTGGCGCCGGCGGCCTCAAGTTTGCGGATCAGCGTGGAGACGTGCTCGGGATCGTCGAAATTGACGCCCGCCGGGTAGGGATAGGCGGTGAGCTTGGTATCCAAAGCGTGGAGACGCGCAATCACCGCGTCGGTCTCGTCGAGGATCTTCTGGCCGTTCTCGTGGGTGGCGCAGATCGTCAGGCCTTCGCCCTTGGCGATCTTGAGCAGCTCGGCCTCCGGGATGGGGCCGACGCCGCTGATCTGGATGGCCTGGTAGCCGATTTCGCGGACCTTCTTGCAGGTGGCCGCGTAGTCGGCGGCGGTTTTGCAGAACTCGCGGAGCGTGTAGAACTGGATGGCGACTTGGGAGAGTTTCATGGGGAGGAAAAGGGAGGAGGGAGGAGCCACGGAGTTCAACGAGCGCGGACACGGAGGGCACGGAGAAACCCGCGGGAAGGCGGGCCGACTGCTCCGTGCTCTCCGTGTCCGACGCTCCGTGTCCTCCGTGTCGAGGGTTTGAGAAACGGTGAATTACTTGCCGAAGGACTTGCCGAAGTCGACCGGGGCGGCCTCGACGACCTTCTTCTTTTTGCCCTTCTTCGCGGCCTCGGCGATCTTGGTCTTGAGGATGCGCTCATACTTCTTGCCGTCGATCGGCAGCGAGACGGGCTTGTCGACCCAGGCCGAGAGAAGCATCGCGTTCGCGAGCTCGACCGAGTGGATGCCCTCGGGGGCGGGGGCGATCAGCTTGGCCCCGTCGAGGATCGCGTTGGTGAAGTTTTGCAGCACCTCGTTGTGCTGGCCGCCGTGACCGGCCGCGGGGATCGAAACGTCCCAGGTGGCGGGACGGCTGAAGGACTCGGTGGTCGTGCGGGAGAACTCGCCCATCGGCTGCTCGTTGCGCGTGTAGGTGAGCTTGTCGTCCTCGTAGACGAGCTTGCCACGCTCGGCGGTGATCTCGAGGCGGTTGGTGCCGGGGGCCTCGCCGGTGGAGGTGATGAAGACGCCGGTGGCGCCGTTCTTGAACTCCATCAGCGCGGTCACGTCATCCTCGACCTCGATGTCGTGGTATTTGCCGAAAGCGCACTTGGCCGAGAGCGTCACGGGCATGCCGAACATCCACTGGAAGAGGTCGAGGTTGTGCGGGCACTGGTTGAGCAGCACGCCGCCGCCCTCGCCGGCCCAGGTGGCGCGCCAGCCGCCCGAGGCGTAGTAGGCGTGGGTGCGGAACCAGTTCGTGATGATCCAGTTCACGCGGCGGATCTCGCCCAGCTCGCCGCTCTGGATGAGCTCGCGGATCTTTTGATAGTAGCGGTCGGTGCGCTGGTTGAACATCGCGGCGAAAACCTGCTTCTTCTCGCGGCCCTTGTAGGCGGCGATGAGGCGCTCGCAGTCGGCGCGGTGCACCGAGATCGGCTTCTCGACCATGACGTGCAGGCCGGCCTTGAGCGCGGCGATGCCGATCGTGGTGTGGTCGTAGTGCGGGGTGGCGATGAGGATCGCGTCGATGAGGCCCGAGGCCATCATCTCGTCCGCGGTCTTGAAGCCCTTGACCTGCGGCACGCGGGCCAGCTTGGCGGGATTGGTGTCGGCCACGGCGGTGAGCTCGAGGCGCGTGATTTTTCCGGCGAGGATGTTCTGGGCGTGGGAGTAGCCCATGTTGCCGATGCCGACGATGCCGATGCGGACTTTGTTCATGACGTGCGGTGGTGACGCGATTGCGGGGGGATTGGGTGAGGCTCCACGAAAAACGATGGCCAAAACAGCGCCGACCGCCTGAAACTGCAAACGGTCTCAGTTTCGTCTTTTCCCCCAACGCCCCATGCTCGACGCCCGCGTCACCCTGAAACAAGTCGCCGCCCGCGCCGGCGTGCACGTCTCCACCGCCTGGCGCGCGCTCAAAAACGACACCTACGTCGAGGCCGCCAAGCGCGCCCGCATCCGCGCCATCGCCAAGGAGCTCGGCTACGCCCCCGATCCCATGCTCACCGCGCTGAGCAACTACCGGCGCAAGCGCCAGCCCGCGGCCTTTCAGTCGACGCTCGCCTGGATCAACAATTTCCCCGATCGGCGCGAGGGCCGCGAGCTGGTCAACATCGCCGGCTACCACGAGGGCGCGCTGCGCCACGCCACGCAGATGGGTTTCAAGCTCGAGGAGTTCTGGTTGGCCGAGCCCGCGATGAACGCCCGGCGAGCCCGCGAGGTCCTGCTCGCGCGCGGCATCCGCGGTTTGGTGTTTCCGCCCCAGCCGATGTCGGGCACCGAGCTCGCGCTCGACGTGGAGCCCTTCGCCTGCGTCGCCATCGGCTACTCCTTGGCCGCCCCGCGCCTGCACGTCGTGGGCAACCACCAGCACAACGCCACCCTCCGCGCCCTGCGCGAACTGGCCAAGCTCGGCCACACCCGCATCGGCATGGTCGCCGCCACCGAGACCCTGCGGCGCGCCAACCACAGCTTCGAGTCGCCCTACCACTTTTTCCAGGCGGTGCAGGAGGAGCGCCACCGCGTGCCGCTCTTCGCCATCGAGGGTCGCGACGAGCCGCGCAACATCGCCGGGGCGCGCGAAGCCTTCGTCACTTGGTTCAAGCGCCACAAGCCCACCGCCATCGTCAGCCACGTGAGCGAGGTGCGGGGCTGGTTGGAGGCCCTCGGCCGCTCCGTGCCGGCGGAGGTCTCGCTCGCCACGCTCTCGCGCGCCTTCGACGGCACCTGGTCCGGCATCGACCAGCAGGAGGTCGAGATCGGCCGCCGCGCCGTGGAGCTGCTCGTCAGCCTGTTTCACAGCGGCGAACGCGGCGCCCCCGCCACCCCCCTCCGCCTGCTCGTCGAAGGTCGCTGGATCGAGGGCGAGACCACCCGGCGCCTCGGCCCTCCCGCCAGCGAGCTGCTGGCCCGCCTCGGGTAAACCAGCCCCGCCCCGCCCCCACTGGCCGGCCCGGGCTTCGGATCTTGGCGAGCCCTCGTCTGTTATTGGGAAGCGCCCCTTCCCCGATCCCCGCGCCGCCACCCCCGTGAAGTCCCCCCGCTCCCGGTAGGGCCAAAAACTCGCGCTTGCGCTCGCCGCTCCCGCTCCCTACGCGCTCGCAGCCCATGAAGTCCCTCGTCATCGCAGAGAAGCCGTCCGTCGCGGCAGATTTGGCCCGCGCCCTCGGCAAAGTCCCCAAAAAGGGGGACGTCTACGAGAATGACCAATGGGTGATCACCTCCGCCGTCGGCCACGTCGTCGAGCTGGAGATGCCCGAGGACATCGATAAAAAGAAATACGGCTTCTGGCGCCTCGAGACGCTCCCCATCATCCCCGAAAAATTCGGCCTCAAGCCCATCGAGGACTCCAAGGACCGCTTCTCGCTCCTCAAGAAACAACTCGCCCGCAAGGACGTCGACCAGGTGATCAACGCCTGCGACGCCGGGCGCGAGGGCGAGCTGATCTTCGCCTACCTTTACCAACTGGCCAAATCCAAGCTGCCCGTGAAGCGCGCCTGGATGCAGTCCATGACCGTGGACGGCATCAAGAAAGCCTTCGACAAGCTCCGCGACGGCTCCGAGCTCGCCGGCCTCGCCGACGCCGCCCGCTGCCGCTCCGAGAGCGACTGGCTGATCGGCCTCAACGGCACCCGCGCCCTCACCAAGCGCATGTTCGGCTCTCGCGCCGGCAACGTCGCCTCCGTTGGCCGCGTGCAGACCCCCACCCTCGCCATCGTCTACGCCCGCGAGCTCGAGATCCGCAATTTTAGGCCCCGCGCCTTCTGGCGCCTCACCGCCACCTTCCAGGTCGCCGCCGGCGCCTACGAGGGCGTGTATCAAAAGCCCAACTACAAGCGCGACGCCGCCAACGAGCACGACCGCATCGACCGCCTCTGGGAAGAGGCCGCCGCCCGCGCCGTCCTCGCCGACTGCCAGGGCCAGCCCTCTGCCACCGTGCGCGAGGAGAAAAAGCCCACCACCCAGGCCTCCCCGCGCCTCTACGATCTCACCACGCTCCAGCGCGAGGCCAACGGCCGCTTCGGCCTCTCCGCCCGCCGCACCCTCCAGATCGCG